>WHTB01000251.1 GCA_009379735.1 Propionibacteriales bacterium | reverse complement strand
CTCCGGCGACTTTCTCTGACGCTCCGTCCACGCGGGCCACACGCGTTCGGCGTCGCGCCGCCGGAGCCGCCCGCCCAGGTGCATGGCCCGCCAGACGCCGCGGTAGCCGGGCAGGACGCCGGCGCCGATCAGGATGTGGCCGGCGATCACCGGGGTGAACAGGTAGGTCGACCACCTGTGCACCCGGTTGAACCACACGAATGACGGCCCTCCGCTGACCAGCGCGAGCCCGACGCCCGAGCCGAGCAGCAGCGCCAGCGACACCAGCACGACGAGGTTGGCGAGCCGCTGGCCGGGGTCGAAGTGGCCCTCGTGCCGGCCGAAGCGTCCGGTCGCCAGCGCTGCCGGCCAGCGGCGGAACCAGCGGAGCTCGGACCGGTGGTACCGGACGGAGTCACGCAGCAGCGTGCGCGCCGCCCGCCAGCCGACCAGCGTCCCCAACGGCGCCCCGACGGCGAATGCCCAGCCGACCCAGGTGTGCAGGGCGGCATCACTGACGCCGGTCGCCTTCGCCAGGACGCTGGGGCGCCCCTCCTGTCCGGCCCATAGCCACCAGCCGGTGCCGAGCAGCGCGAGGACCGCCACGTACACGCCGGCGTGGAACCAGCGGGTACGCCGGTTGTTCCGCTCGACGTGCGGTGCGGCGGACCCCCGCTCAGTAGTTGTAGTCGGGTCCGTCATCGCCGCCGCCGCTGTCGCCGCCGTCGTCGCCGCCGCCGGAGCCGGATCCGATCGTCACCTCGATCTCGGTCTCGACGCCGACCGCCGAGTGGTCGGCGTTGCGCAGGGACGCGTTCATCACATGTTCGCCTTCGCTGACCCCTTCGGGAAGCTCCTCGACCTCGATGCTGTCGCCGTAGACGAGGATGTACTCGGCGTCGTCGCCGTCGAAGAAGAGGTGGACGTGCTTCTCGCCGGTGTCGGGATCGTCCAGCGGGACGCTGGAGTCCAGCTCGACGGTGAACGGCAGGGTGAGCTCCGCTCCCTTGTCCGGGCTGGAGATCGACAGCGTCGCGTCCCCTTCACCGCTGGTCGTGGTGCTTTCGCCGTCGGAGCCGCCGCATCCCGCCAGGACGAGCAAGGCGACTGCTGCGGGGATGACGGATAGCTGTGACATCGTTTCCTCCATCAGGTGCATGGCTGCTTTGCTTGTTCTACGGGCGGGCAGCGGCAGATGGATCACGACCGGCGTGATCCTTTCGGGCAGGAGATCCGTAGTTACTGACATGGCGGTGTCCGACGAGGCGTTGCTGGCCGGTGTGGCGGCCGGTGACACCGATGCCACCGCGGCGTTCGTCCGGCGCTACCAGCGCCGCGTCTACGGGCTGGCGCTCAGTGTCGTCGGTGACCCCGGCCTGGCGGAGGACGTCGCCCAGGACGCGTTCGTCCGTGCCTGGCGGCACGCGGGCAGCTACGACCCGCGGCGCGGCAAGGCGTCGACGTGGCTGCTGACCATCACCCGCAACGCCGCGATCGACGTACTCAGGATGCGACGGGACCTGCCGACCGAGCCGGCCCTGCTGGTCGACCAGCTTGTTGCCGGGGGCGACCAGGCCGACCGGGTCGCCGACAGCGACCGGGTGCGCGCGGCGCTCGCCGAGCTGTCGCGCGACCATGCGGTGGCGGTCGTGCTGTCGGCGTACTTCGGACTGACCGCACGCGAGATCAGCGACCGGATGGCCATCCCGCTGGGTACGGCCAAGTCGCGGATCCGCACCGGGTTGCACCGGTTGCGGAGAATGCTCGAGGTGACCAATGACTGAGCCGTATGAGTGCGACGAGGTGGCCGACCTGCTGGCCGAGGTGGCGACCGGTGCCGCCACCGGGCCGGACCGCGACCGTGTCGCCCGGCATCTGGCCGACTGCGAACGCTGCCGGCGTGAGCTGGACGAGCTGTCCTGGGTCGCCGACGAGGTGCTGCTCGCCGCACCGGAGCACGAGCCCCCGGCGCGATTCGAGAGCATGGTCCTGGAGCGGATCGCCGCGGAGGACCGGTCTCCGGGGCGCCGACCGCGGCGGGCCCGGCTGCTGCTCGCGGCCGCCGCGGCCGTCCTCATCGCGGCGGTCTCCGCCGGCTCCGTGTGGTGGGGGACGGCCTCCGACCGCGAGCTGGCGGCCGGATACCGCGACGCGCTGGACGTCGCGGACGGCCGCTACTTCGCCGCCGCTCCGCTGAACGACGACGATGACGTCCAGGTCGGACACGTCTTCCTCTACGACGGTTCGCCGTCGTGGCTGTTCGTCGTGCTCGACCCGGCTCCCGAACCGGGCACCTACGACATCGTGGTCACGGTCAACGGGGCCGAACGGTCGGCCGGCCGGTGCGTCGTGACCGGCACGGGGTGCGCGGCGGGCGACACTCTCGCCGGGAAGATCGCCGACGTCGACAGCGTGCGGCTGCTCGGCCCCGACGGGACCGAGGTGCGTGCCGACCTCTCCCGCCCCAACCGCTGATGGCCCTGTGCGTTGAGCACGGTTGACAGGTGAGCTTCGACGGTTGACGGGGCGACGCGGCGCCGCCATAATTCAACGCATGGTGAATAACTCTACCGTGGATGCTGCGATCCACACCGAGGACCTCCGGGTCGAGCGGGGTGGCCGGGCGGTGCTGCGCGGTCTCAGCTTCGACGTCCCCCGCGGCCAGGTGACGGGTCTGCTCGGCCCATCCGGATGTGGCAAGAGCACCCTGATGCGCGCCATCGTCGGTGTGCAGGCGCGGTGCACCGGCGTCGTGGAGGTGCTCGGCCAGAGTGCCGGCTCGGCCGCGCTGCGCCACCGGGTCGGCTACGTCACGCAGGCACCGAGCGTCTACCCCGACCTCAGCATCCGGCAGAACCTCCGCTTCTTCGCGGCCGTCCTCGGGGCCGACCAGGGAGACGTCGACGACGCCATTGCGAAGGTCGACCTGGTCGACTACGCGGATGACCTGGTGTCCCGCCTGTCCGGGGGACAGGAGGCGCGGGTGTCGCTCGCCGTCGCGCTGCTCGGCGAGCCCGAGCTGCTGGTCCTGGACGAGCCGACGGTCGGCCTCGACCCCGTGCTGCGCCGCGACCTGTGGGCGCTGTTCCACCGGCTCGCGGACTCCGGCGTCACCGTGCTGGTGTCGAGCCATGTGATGGACGAGGCCGACCGCTGCGAGCGCCTGCTGCTGATGCGCGACGGTGTGATCATCGCCGACGACACCCCCCAGCTGCTTCGCTCGTCGACCGGCGCCGACGACATCGAGGGTGCGTTCCTCACTCTCGTCGACCTGGACCGGGAGGCTTCGCGATGAACCCCCGGATCACCTTCGCCGTGACGGGCCGGGTGCTCGCCCAGCTGCGCCGAGACCACCGCACCGTTGCGATGCTGCTGTTCGTCCCCTGCCTGCTGCTGACCCTGCTGTGGTGGATCTTCGACGGCAACGACCTGGTCTTCAACCGGTTCGGCCCGCCGATGCTGGCCATGTTCCCGTTCATCGTGATGTTCCTGGTGACGTCGGTGACGACACTGCGGGAGCGGTCGTCCGGCACCCTCGAGCGGCTGCTGGCGATGCCGATGGGCAAGGGCGACCTGCTGGTCGGCTACGCGCTCGCGTTCGGCCTGGTGGCGCTGCTGCAGGCCGGCATCGCGGTCGGTCTCACGGTCGGGCTGCTCGGTCTCGAGGTCGAGGGCTCGCTCTGGATCCTCACCCTGGTCGCGGTGCTCGACGCGGTGCTCGGCACGGCGTTGGGGCTGTTCGTATCAGCGTTCGCGAGCACGGAGTTCCAGGCGGTGCAGTTCATGCCGGCGATCGTGCTGCCGCAGGTGCTGCTGTGCGGTCTGTTCGTCGCCCGGTCGGCTATGCCGGGGGTGCTGGAGGCGATCTCCGACGTCCTCCCGCTCTCGTACGCCGTCGACGCGATGCGCGAGGTCCAGGTGCGCACCGACGTGACCGGCGACCTGGTCGTCGACCTGCTCGTCGTGCTCGCCTTCGGGGTCGGTGCACTCGCGCTGGGGGCCGTCACACTGCGCCGCCGCACGGCGTAACCTTGGCCGCGCCCGGCGGCGGACTGGTGCACGGCCGGGGCGATGCTGAGGAGGAACCGTGCTTCGTGAGCCGCTGCTGGTGCTGGCGCGCAGCGACCAGGTGAAGAGGCTGGTCACCACGATGCCGGGATCGACCGGCATCGTGTCCCGCTTCGTACCCGGCGAGACCACCGAGGCGGTCGTCGACGCCACCCGCGAGCTGGTGCAGGACGGCCGGCTGGCGACGCTGGACTTCCTCGGCGAGGACACCGTCGACCGGGCCCAGGCCGACCAGACAGTGCAGGCGTACGTCGGGCTGCTGAAGGCCCTGGCCGAGGCCCGGCTGGCCGCGCGCGCCGAGGTCTCGGTCAAGCTGTCTGCGGTCGGTCAGGCACTGACCGGGGGCGGCCACAAGATCGCCCTCGAGAACGCCCGCACGATCTGCACGGCCGCCCGCAATGCCGGCACCACGGTGACCCTCGACATGGAGGACCACACCACCACCGACTCGACTCTCGAGATTCTGCACGAGCTGCGGCAGGACTTTCCCGAGACCGGCGCCGTGCTCCAGGCGTACCTGCACCGCACCGAGACCGACTGCCGCGACCTGTCGTACGCCGGGTCCAGGGTCCGGCTGTGCAAGGGCGCCTACAACGAGCCCGCGTCGGTCGCGTACCAGGGGAAGTCCGAGGTCGACCGCTCGTACGTCCGCTGCCTGAAGATCCTGATGGCGGGCCGCGGCTACCCGATGGTCGCGTCGCACGACCCGCGGCTGATCGAGATCGCGGGCGCGCTCGCGACTCGGGGGGAGCGTGAGCAGGGCAGCTACGAGTTCCAGATGCTGTACGGCATCCGCCCGACCGAGCAGCAGCGGCTGGCCGCGGCCGGCGAGCGGATGCGGGTCTACGTGCCGTACGGCGCCGAGTGGTACGGCTACCTGATGCGCCGACTGGCGGAACGTCCGGCCAACCTCACGTTCTTCCTGCGATCCTTGATGACCAAGGGCTAGGAGGTGCCTTCGTGACCGTCGCCATCATCGGGACCGGCGTGATGGGTGAGACCGTCGCGTCCGGGTTGCTGCGGGCGGGGCGTGACCCCGGTGAGCTGCTGCTGTCCGAGCGGCGTCCGGAGCGCGCCGCCGAGCTCCGCGAGCGCTACGGCGTCGAGTCGGTGACCACGGTGGAGGCCGCGGAGAAGGCGGACACGCTGCTGGTCGTCGTCAAGCCGCAGGACATGTCCGACCTGCTCGCCGAGATCGCGTCACACGTCCGGCCGGGCCAGCTCGTGATCTCCCTCGCGGCCGGCATCACCACGACCTTCATCGAGTCGCGGCTGCCCGACGGCGTCGCGGTCGTCCGGGTCATGCCGAACACGCCGGCGCTGGTCGACGAGGGGATGGCGGCGATCTCGCCCGGCTCACACTGCGACGACGCGCACCTCGTCGAGGCCGAGAGCCTGATGTCCGCGACCGGTCGGGTGATGCGGGTCCCCGAGAGCCAGCAGGACGCCGTCACCGCGATCAGTGGCTCCGGTCCGGCGTACCTCTTCTTCGTGGTCGAGGCGATGATCGAGGCGGGCGTACACCTTGGCCTGCCGCGCACGACCGCCACCGAGCTGGTCGTACAGACGATGATGGGCTCGGCCAAGCTGCTGCGCGAGACCGGGGAGCACCCGACCGTGCTGCGTGAGCGCGTGACGTCGCCCGGTGGCACCACGGCCGCGGCGGTTCGCGAGCTGGAGGACCACAAGGTGCGGGCGGCGTTCATGACCGCGCTGGAGGCGGCCCGGGACCGGTCACGCGCCCTCGCCGCCGGCCAGGACGAGTAAGCACCAGCCGCCACCTATCCTGACGGGTTTTTTCGTCACGGGGCGCCCCCGCGCTGAACCTATCGGCGCGGGGGCGCCCTGTGACGAACCGTTGTCGTAGTAATGCCGCCCAGTCGATGGGTCAGTGCCCGGGTGGTGCTGCAGCGGTCGTCGGTCAGCCGGCCAGGGTGTCGCAGATGTTCTCGGCGGTGCCGTTCGGGCCGAGCGCGATCGTGTTGGTCCCGTCCCCGTTCACCGTCAGCGACGACCATCGTCCGGTGACGATGTACCGGCCTCGGGGATGTGAGCCGCCGTCCGGCATCCCGCCGGAGAACGATCCGTTCTGGATGGTGATGGACCGGAACGAGCCGTCCACCGCGTACTCGACGGCCGAGTTTCCGGTCAGGTCGCGTACCACCGAGGCGCCGGTCTCCATGTTCGTGTATTGGATGACCAGAGGACCCTTGAAGAGCTGGGTACGCGGCGAGCCGTCGGGGTAGAGCGAGACGTTCTTGAAGAACTCGTTGTCTCGCACGACGTCGGAGAACAGCTCGAAGTCGCAGTGCTTGCCGGCCGGGAAGGTGGTGTCTGCCGCCTCGAAGCGCGTCCACCCCCCGGACGAGTCGTCGGTCCTCGCCGAAGCGCTGGGTGTGACCAGCACAGACGTGGTCAGTACGGCCCCGAGACAGGTTGCAGCGATACGGATGGTCCAGTGCGATGAAGGCACGGTGAGTCCCCTAACCATTAGAGTTAAATTTAACGGTTAGCACCACACCATGGCGTCAGGTCACGAATCAAGACACAATTGGCCCATGCACTGGGTCGAGGTCGACGGGCTGCAGATGCCCCGCAGGTATGGCGGGCACCCTGCCCTCGACTTCTGCAACACCTGGGCCG
>WHTB01000196.1 GCA_009379735.1 Propionibacteriales bacterium | reverse complement strand
CGGAAGTCCTCGAAGGTCTGCCGGCCCAGCAACACCGCGTCGGAGGACGCGCCCAAGCGCTCCATCTCGTCCAGCCAGTCCTGAATGTCCCCGTCAGGCGACGGGTTGAACCACTCGTCGAGCATCTCGATACGCCCGTCGACAGTGATGTTCTCGGTGAGCAGCAAGCGGCGCATGGCACCGGTTTATCACCAAGCAGAAGGATCCGCCCACAATCGCGACTGACGCAGCGCCGCGCGGACAAGCATCGGCGCTGCGTCGCATCGCATGCCCGATGGTCCGTAGGCGGATCCGCTTGCGGGCCGGCGTGGCCGTGTCTGACGTCCTGCGGCATGTATCCCGGGTAATTCCGGTGCATCGATGAACTGCGAGCCCTAGATTGCGTGGGGTGAACCTTTCGCATTCGGCGCGCCGATCGGGCCGATGATCCGCGTCCACGGCGGGTTTGCCAACCGGACGTACCGGCTCGACACCGACCAGGGGTCGTTCGCGGTGAAGGAGTTGAACCTCGTCGACCGCCGCTGGACCTACCACGTCGAGGACGTGTTCAGGTTCGAGCGGGCGGCCTTCGCTGCCGGCATCCCGATGCCAGAGCCGATCTCGGCCAGCGACAACACGCTCGTCCACCGGTGGGTCGAGGGAGAGAAGGTGCCCGAAGCACCGGTGTCGGCGGCGTACGCGTTCGAGATCGGTGAGATCCTCGCGCGCATCCACGCGCTCGACGTCGAGTGGACCCACGTGTCGATCGAGGACCCGACGTCACGGGACTGGCCCGAGCTCGCCGAGCGGGCGGCGGCGACCGGACAGCCGTGGGCCGACGAACTCGCCTCCCACGTCGAGACGTTCCTCGCGATTGCCCACTTCGTCGACACCTGCGAACGGCCAGGCCCCGTCGTGCTGACCCACAAGGACATCCAACCGTGGAACCTGCTCGCTCGAGACGGTCGGCCGGTGGTGCTCGACTGGGAGCTCTCGGGGATGCTCGACTTGGCCAGTGAGCTCGGCTCGACCGCGCTGAGCCTCGCGAAGGGACCTGGCTTCGACGACATCGAGCCCACCATCTTCCGCTCGGTCCTCGACGGCTACGTCGCAGGGGGCGGAGCGCTGCCGCCGTCGGGTCCAAGCTGGTTCGTGTTCATGATCGGCGGCTGGCTGGGGTTCACGAGGTGGAACATCCTCCGTTGCCTCGCCGGTGTCGAGGCGAGCACCGGCCCTGACCTCGCGCTGTCGCACGAGTCCGTGCGCAACGGCGTGCGCGGCCTCCCCGACATGTTCGGCCGACTTCCGGATCTCGAGGCGCTGCTCGTGTGACAGTGACCCGCTTCTGTGCTGGGTGCGCGGCGTAACGCGCTCCCGATCCCGCTCGGGGCGACAGTCGATGACCTGCACCGACGCGGACGCGCGGACACCCGTCTCGGACCGGCCAGGACGCAGGAGGCGCGCACGTAATCGCGGGCGTCGCCTGGCGTGGCGCGCTCCCAGCGGACGCCGACCGCGGCAAGCCACCGCCACCACCGCAGCAGACTGAACGCATAGCTACGCACGCTCGCCGGGCCGGTTGCCCCGCGCCATGAAGTCACGGAGATAACGGGCTACCGGCTCGACCACCGCGCCGGCGGGCTCGACGAGCCGCCAAGGGACCTCGGCCGCGGCCGGGCAACATGCCATCCAGGCGGCAGCCGTATCTGGCTCAGATCCCGTCCGGGACGTCGGGAACGATCGTTCATGGGTGTGGTCTATCCCCGCCGGACAGTCGACGACACTCTGGCACGCCGGGTCGTCGTCCGTAGTCCGGTCAACATGCTGGTTCCGTTCTGGGCAAAGGACCCCAAGATCGGCTCGAGGATTCTCTGCACTAGTCAAGGCCCAGCCGCCGATGCTCTTGCAACTGTCCGCAGAGGATCGGTCGCCGACACGCGCCAGCAGGTCGACCTCCCCGAGTAGCCCAGTCATGGCCGGGCCGGCTCCTCTGCGCCGGTGGACGACTCGGCGATCTGCTTGATCGCGGCGAGCGTCTTCGGGATGCCGTCGAGGGCCTGCTGCGTGCGGTCGGTGATCTCAGCGTGCGCCTGGTCGCCGAACTTCTCCTCGAACATGGCGATCCCGCCGGGCAGGAACTCCCATGACTCGGTGAGCGTCGTCCCTGTCTGGGCGGGGGCGAGGGTGAAGCCCCAGCGGACGAAGCTGCCGCCCACGACCCAGGCGAACTCGCGCCCATGCTCGGCCGCCACCACCTGCGACCGGGTCTCCCACGTCCGGTGCGGGAGCTCGTTGTGCCCAGTGAACCAGGCACCGACCTGACCGGCCTCGGCCTCGTCGTCCCACCAGCAGGACGTACAGACCGGGGTCCACTCGCCGGTACGGGTGATGTCGGAAACCAAGTCGTAGAGCGTCTCGACCGACGCCTCGACCGTGAAGGACTCCTGGTGACTGCGGATGCTCGTTCCGCTCATGTCTCCACCCTCACAGACGGGGCTCACGACCTCTGCCGCCGGCTGCCGCCGTGCCAGTCCTCCTGCTGACCGATCGTGTCGGTGCCGACTCCAAGTACGGCCAACTGTGGTCGCTCGCGCAGACTGCGCTTGAGCTCGGCGAAACCCGGGAAACGTGCCAGCCCGACCACGTGGTCCCACAGCTCGGCCGCCGAGTCCTCGCGTGGCAGCCGGCTGATCACCGGCCCGAAGAACGCCACGCCAGCGGGTGGCTCGAAGTGGATGATGGGCGTGCCCACGTCCTTGCCCGTCAGCGAGAGCGCATCGTCCGTCTCCTGCCGGATCTCGAGGTCCCACGACTCGTCGTCAAGAGCGTCCGCCAGCTCGAGCGGTAGCCCAGCGTCGGCGAGGATCGGTTCCGCGAACTCGCGCGTCCCGCGCCGCTCACGCACCTCGCCCCCGGTGCGGCGATCGTCCGCGGAGGGAGCGGTGTCGAAGATGTGCGCCCCGAACGCGGCGTACAACGGTGCCATCACTTCGCGGCCGTGCTCCACGCGTGCCCGGGCCGCCATGCGCAGGAGCCTGAGCCCGGCGGTGTGGCCGGCTTCATACTCGGGCGGAAAGTGCGCGTCGTAGTCGACCTCGGCGTTGATCAGGCGCAGCGAGATGAACCTCCAGTCCACCGTGTAGTCGCGCTGCGCCTGCACCTGTCGAACCCACTTGCTGGTCATCCAGGCGAAAGGGCAGACCGGGTCGAAGTAGAAGTTGATGTCGGCGTCCATACGTCCACCCTAGGTCGGCCCCACAGACGTGGCCGTCGTCAACCGGGTCGAGACGGTGCGATGCGCGCGACGACCATGCGCTACGTATCCGTCACCGCAAGCGGAACGACGTACGGCGACGAGACCGTGGTGGACGGCGCAGATCGCCTGGTGTCCCGCGGTCGGCGAGGTCTACGGGCTGGTCGTAGGAGTAGGTCTTCCACTCCACCCGCTCGAGCCGCCCGGTGAAAAAGTCAACTTGCCGGGAAATCCAATGACCGGGGTCGTCACCGAGGCCCCGGGGGCACTCGACCATGCAGCAGGACGTGCCGGTTCGCTCCGGGTACCGGCGCACCACGGGTTCGTCGGTGTCCTGCACGATGCCGGGAACCGGGTTGTCTTCCCGCCCACGGAGCCGGATCTGGCGGTGAAATTGGTCCAGCAGCTGCTGGTCGCTGGGGTCGGATGTCATAGGCGCAGAGCGAACCACCCAACCGAAGCTGGCTGCAACTGACTTCCGCAGCCCGATCGTCGCGCGGACGCGCGCCGGTCGGGGATGCTCCTGCGGGACTGACTTCAACACTCGTCGTGCGGCACGCTCACTGGACTCGCCGGAACTGGCTGCGGAGTCGGCGGGCCGCGCCACGGACCTTGGCCGAGAACTGTATGCGGGCGACCACGAGGGCCGACACCGATCAGTGCGGGTCAGCCAGCGTGCGCGGCAGGCCGAAGTAGGGTGCGACCGCCGTTTCGAAGTGCGTGACCTCGTGCACGCGGTCGCCGGCGAGCACAACGACGAGCAGACCCGCGAGGTGCAGTCCGCCTGCGACCGGGTCGCGGATGTACTCGCCCCATGCGGGATGCCCGTTCGCCCATACCGGAACCATGCGGCTGATGAGCTGCCGGTGGCCCTCGATCGCCGTGAAGAAGCGCTGGGCGGCCTCGGCGCCTCGGTACTCGAACGGCAGCGGCGGCATGCGCACCCACACGTCGTCGGTCAGCAGGGCGATCAGTGCTTCGACGTCGGCACCCACGAAGGCCGCGACGAAGCGGTCGAGGAGCTCGTGTTCCTCAGGGCCGTCCGGTGCTGGGGGCGCAGGGGTGGGCCTGGCGTCCAGCGTGGCGCGGGCGCGCTTGAGCGCGCTGGTGACGGCCTCCTCGGTGAGGCCGAGCAGTTCGGCCGTCTCCTTCGCGCGGTAGCCGAGCACATCACGCAGCAGCAGCACGGCACGCTGGTTCGGCGGTAGCAGCTGGACCGCGGTGACGAACGCGAGAGAGATGGCCTCGCGGGACTCGTAGCGCGCCTCGGGCCCCGGCGCTTGGTCGGACATCCCCTCCAGCAGTGCATCGGGGTACGGCTGCAGCCAGAGCACCTCACCGAGCCGGCTTGGCCCAGGCGCCGGCGCCGGCAGCGGCTCGGCAGACCTGGGACGGCGCGAGACGGAACGAAGTTCGTTGAGGCACCGGTTGGTGGCGATGCGGTACAACCAGGTCCGGATCGACGAGCGGCCCTCGAACCCCTCCAGTCCGAGCCACGCCGCGAGCAGCGTCTCCTGGACCATGTCTTCCGCGTCCTGCAGCGATCCCAGCATGCGGTAGCAGTGAGCCTGCAATTCGCGGCGATGCGGCTCGAAAAGCTCGGTGAACGCCTGACGATCACCCGAACGCGCCCGCTGCAACAGTTCACCCGACATCGTCCCTCCTGGGGAGTTGAGGCCTCTTCATGTGGTGACACCAGCAGACCGCGGAACTGGTCGCACATGCAGCGCCCAGTTTCACCCAGGTGACGCATCTGTTCCTGTGACCGCGCATTCGGCGCGGCACACCGACAGGAGCGGACCAAGCCATGACCAGTATCAACAACGCCACCGTTCTCGTCACCGGCGCAAACCGTGGTATCGGACGCGCCCTGGTCGACGAGTCACTCCATCGCGGCGCCGCACGCGTGTACGCCGGCACGCGGCGGCCGTTGACCCACCCGGACGAGCGGGTCGTGCCCTTGGTCCTCGACGTCACCGACGACGCACAGATTCGGGCAGCACACCAGCACGTCGAGAGCCTCGACATCCTGTTCAACAACGCCGGCGTCGCACGCCAGGACGACCTCAGTGTCCGCGCGTCGATCCAGGCGCACCTGGACGTCAACGTGTTCGGCACCTACGCAGTGACGCAGGCGTTCCGGTCACTGCTGACACAGTCGCACGGCGCCGTCGTGAACGTGCTGTCGATCGGGGCGCTCGCGCCCATCCCGGGCCTTCCGGCGTACTCGATCTCGAAGGCCGCTGCGTTCTCGCTCACCCAGTCACTGCGGGCGCTGTTGACTGACTGCGGCGTGCACGTGCATGCGGCCCTGGCCGGACCGGTCGACACCGACATGACCCGCGACCTCGACGTGCCGAAGGCGTCTGCCGAGTCGGTCGCGCGCGCCATCCTCGACGGCGTCGAGAACGGCGAGGAGGAGATCTTCCCCGATCCCATGTCGGCGGCCTTCGCACCGAGCTGGCACACGGGCGCGGCGAAGATCCTCGAGCGCGCCAACGCGGCACTCGTCGCGGGACAGGATGTGGCGTGATGACCCAGCCGACCGCGTCTCGAGCACGACGAGCACCGACGGAGCGGACAACCATGGATCACAAGGTCGTCGACCGCAACGTCTGGAACGCCGCCCGCGCGGCGCTGTTGACGTACGAGAAGGAGCAGACCCGGCGGGAGGACGAGCTGGCCCGAAGGCGGCGCGAGCTGCCCTGGGTGGAGATCGAGAAGGAGTATGTCTTCGACAGCGAGGGTGGCCGCCGGACACTGGCCGAGCTCCTCGGTGACCACTCGCAGCTGGTGCTCTACCACCTGCAGTTCGGGCCGACCTACGACGCGGCGTGTCCGGTCAACTCGTCCATCGGCGACTGCCTCAACGCGGTGTTCCCGCACCTCGGTGCGCACGACGTCAGCCTCGCGCTCGTCTCGCGTGCTCCGATAGAGAAGCTCACTGCCTACCGACGGCGCATGGGCTGGGACATCCCATGGGTGTCCGCGGGGAACACCGACTTCAGCACTGATCTCGGGGCCGCCTCGACCGAGGAGCAGATGGAGGAGTTCCTCTCGGGTCCTGGCGTGCTGGACAGCCTGCCGCCGATCGTGCAGCAGAACGTCGACGCCACCGGGACAACGGTCGCGGCCTACCTCGCGGAGTCGCCGGTGCTCAACGTCTTCGCGCTCCGTGAGGGCACGGTCTACCTGACCTACACCACCACCGCGCGGGGGCTCGAGTGCGTCATGAACTACTACGATGTCCTTGACCGGGTCCCGGGTGGGCGCAACGAGGGAGAGGCGTTTCAGACCTGGATCCGGCGCCGTGATGAGTACGCCTGAGTCGAGGCAGAGCCCTCACCCGAGGCGTGCGATGAGGGAGCGTGCGTCTTCCGCATCTGGGCGACGTCTGCTAACGCGCCCTGTAACCTTTTCACGACTCATTCAGTAGGATTCACGGCGATTACGGCGGGCCAACTTTCAGGACTCGTTCGGTAGAGATTGAGTCGGCCGGCCCCGGCCTTGAGGTCCTCGTGCACGAGTTCGACGAGCCGCTTCACGAGGCAGGAACCTCACTCACGCGTCGGTGAAGAGGTAGTTGGCCACCTTGTTGTGGCCGGTCTGGTTGCCCAAGCCGGCCCTGGCGACGGAGTCGGAGAGGACTCTTCGCCATGCGAGCGACCGGAGCCAACGCCACCCCGGATGTGGATCCACCTGTGCGCCGGTTGCTCGTTTGCCCGTCGACTCGTTTTGCGGCGGAGCTGCGATCGCCGGGTTCTGCGATGCGCCGTCGCGAGGATCGCCGTGGTGTCAATTGTCCTGATCGCGCAGGCCGACCGCGTCGTGACGCCAGAACACGTCGGCGTAAACGAACGTGCCGATCATCCACTCCTGGTGGGCGGGAAGTCGAAGCGCCTGGAACGCGGCGTCAGGAATACGCAACGACGGCTTGCGAAAACCCTGCTCACCGGCTGCGGCGAAGCCGAGGCGGGAGTAGAAACCGGGGTCACCTTCGAGGAACACGACGGGCACAGACCGTTCGGCCATCACCTGCAATCCCGCCCGGATCAATGCCGAGCCGATGCCAGTTGCTTGTCGCGCCGGCAGCACGGATACCGGGCTGAGTACCTGCACCTCGACAAGCCGTCGCGGGGTGTCGAGCAAGGCGCGGGTGAACATGACGTGACCAACGATCTCGCCGGCATCCTCGGCGACGAGCGAAAGCCCACTGTCTGCCGTCACCGCTTCACGGAGATCGTCTACCAGCCTCGTCACAACCTGACCGTGATCCCCGAACGCCGACTGGTGCAACGCGCGGACTGCAGTCCACTCCTCGAACCGCTCATCGCGAAGATCCACAAACAGACCATAGAGCGCCGTGTCCAAGTAGCCGAACCCTCAACGGGAACGATCCAGGTCAGCGCAGGTACCCGTGTCCAGGTGTCCCACAAGACCCGCCCGGTGAAGATTCTCACCAGGGCGGCTCCTACGGGACAAGTCCGGTGCCGTCCGAGGAACGGCCCGGCATGGGATGCCGGGCGAATCAGGGTCCGCCGGCAGGTGACACAGCCCGTTGGTTCATCGGTCGGTGATCGTGCATAACGATCCGCTTCCAGTGCATGGACATCCAACACGGGGCATGCTCGCTCATCGGCTATGAACGCGAAGCCGCCCACGATGAGCACACGGTTGCCCGCTGAGCCGAAGCCCAGCATCACTCGCCACCTTTGATCACGCCTCTCCGCCAGCAAACGGTCCCGAATCCACTCAGAGACCGCGCCCCCTGATGGAGCGTTGGACTGGTGTCCTACTTCTCCAGAAACGTTGCGAGGTTGGCCAGCGAGGACGCCAGGCCAGTTGCGTGGTCTTCCGCAGAAATGCCAGCTGGGACGTCATCCGCCCGGATATCGACGCGGCTCCCGCCATCAACCGCAGTGACCTCCCAGGTCATGGTCATGGTGCCCGCGAACGCTGGGTCATCCGAGACGAAGTCGACCGCTTGCACCACCCGCACGCCAGGGACGACCTGGAGGATGCGCGCCTCAACTATGTCGGAGTCCGCCGTTGCCTTGCCTGGCGCCGACGACGAGTCAGCGTAGGTGAGAATCAGCCGATAGCTGCCACCAGGACGAAAGTCGAACTCCGCAAACTTTGCGCCCATCCCCGTCGGCGGGAGCCATGCCAGCAGAGCCTCGGCATCGACGAGAGCCT
>WHTB01000230.1 GCA_009379735.1 Propionibacteriales bacterium | reverse complement strand
TTCGCGCCTAGGCTGCCCGGCATGTCTGATTTCAGTGACGTGGTGACGTTCGAGTACTCGCCCGACCCTGACGGCGCGCCCGATCCGGGCGAGATTGTCTGGACTTGGGTGGCGTACGAGGACGACCCCGATCAGGGCAAGGACCGGCCGGTGCTCCTCGTCGGCCGAGACGGTGACGAGCTGCTCGGGCTGATGCTGTCCAGCAAGGACCACGACGACGACGCCGCGGACGAGGCGCGCCATCAGCGGCAGTGGCTCGACATCGGCACCGGCGACTGGGACACGCAGCACCGTCCGAGCGAGGTGCGCCTCGACCGGGTGCTCCGGGTGGCGCCTGATGACGTACGCCGCGAGGGCGCGGTGCTGGACCGGGACCGCTTCGACCAGGTCGTGGCCGAGGCGCGCCGGGTCAACAACTGGCCGACCTGACGCCTCCCCGTCCCCTGACCTGACGCCTCCCCTCCGTCCCTTCCCGTTGAGTGTGACGTTTTCGACGCGACACGCCGGCGTGTCTGTCGAAAACGTCCCACTCAACGGGAGGGAGCGTGGCGTCAGGGCAGGAAGAGGGTCGTGTCGCCGAACTCGTGCCAGAGGTACCGCTCGCCGTCCGGATCGGTCGCCGTGTCGTACGCCGCCCGCACCAGTGACCGGCCGGCGACCGCGTCCAACAGCTCCAGGTGGCTGGCCTCGGGAGCGTGCAGGCCGGTCACCAGCCCGTCGACGAGCCGCGCCGGCCGGTCGGGGCCGAGCACCAGGTCGGTCCAGCCGGTCGCGGCATGCACGCGACCGTCGTCCCCCGCGACCGTCTCCAGTGCCCGCACGACGGTCGTGCCGACCGCGACGACGCGGCGGCCCGCCGCCCGGGTGGAGCGCGCCAGCCGAGCGGTGACCTCGGGCACGGTGAACTGCTCGGGCGTCGGTGGCTCGTGCGCCTCCGGGCTGGAGACGCCGCAGTGCAGCACGATCGGAGCCACCGGGATGCCTCGGGCGAGCAGCCGCACGACCATGGCTTCGCTCAGCGGACGGCCGGCACTCGGCATCTCCGCGCTGCCGGGCTCGGTGGCGAAGATGGTCTGCAGTGACGACAGCGGCCACTCCCCCGACAGGTAGTCGTACCGGATCGGGCGACCGTGCGCCGCCAGGTAGTCGACCCGTGCGGCCGCCGGGACCGGCACCGCCCGCCACAGCCGGGTCTGCCGGTCATCGGGGTACGCCGCGACGACCCGCAGCCGCTGGCCCCCGGGCAGCCGCAGCACCTCGTCCGGGGTGACGTCGGTCGCGGGACCGGCGTTGTCTGGCCGACGTACCTCGACCACCCACTGGCCGTCGTCGAGCTGAGTCGAGACGTGGACGGCCGTTTCCACACCGTGCCGCGTGACGTCCACCGCGGCGGGCAGCGTCGCCGACACGTTCACGACCAGCAGGTCGCCGGGGTGCAGCAGGTCGGGCAGCTCACGGAACGCGCGGTGCTGGATCCCGTCCGAGGTGGCGACCAGCATCCGTACCTCGTCCCGGGCGAGCCCGCGCGCCTCCGGCGGCACCGCCGCCTCGCTCCCCGGCGGCAGCGTGAACCGCAGCTCGGTCGCCGCCGTCATGCGGAGACACCGGCGTCGAGCGCTGCGATCTCGGCGGCACGGTGCCGGCCGCTCGGCAGCTCGCCGCGGACCAGCCGCAGCAGCGCGGGTACGGCGGACGCGGGCTCGGGCCGGTCGGAGATGTCCTCACCGGGGAACGCGTCCTGGTGCATCTGGGTACGCATGTCACCGGGGTCTGCGGCGTACACACGGAGGTCGGGCTGCTCGGCGGCGAGGATCGCGGTCGCATGATCGAGAGCAGCCTTCGACGAGCCGTAGCCGCCCCACCCCTCGTACGGTTCGACCGACGCGTCCGAGGTGATGTTCGTGATCGTCCCGCGGCGCTCGGTCAGCAGCGGGAGGGCGAGCTGGGCGAGCGCGATCGGGGCGACGACGTTGACAGCGAACACCCGCTCCAGGTCCTCCGCGGGATACGCGGCGAGCGGCGGCATCGGCGACGGGCCGAGCGTGCTGGCGTTGTTCACCAACGCGTCGATCCCACCGAGCTCGGCGGCGGCGTCGACCAGGACGGCCCGGTGGTCGGGGTCGGTCACGTCACCGGGGACGGCGACGACCCGACCACCCGCCTCGGCCAGTGACTGGCGCACGGCGTCGAGTGCGGGCTGGTGGCGAGCGTCGATCACCAGGTCCCATCCCTGCTCGGCCAGGGCTGCTGCCAGCGCCTTGCCGAGCCCCATGGATGCGCCGGTGATGAGGGCGACGGGCATGTTCTGCTCCTTGCTTGGCTGATCGGTTCTGTGGTGTCACCGGCAAGGATGCAACTTAAAGTTCACTTGAATTCAAGGTTTGTCTCAGGGAGCTCCCGCTGGGAGCCTGAGCCCATGATCGTTGCATTCAGCATCAGCCCGTCCGGTGGCGACGAGACAGGCGGCGTCAGCGCTGCTGTCGCGGAGGCCGTGCGGGTGGTCCGAGCGTCCGGCCTGCCCTGCGAGACCAACGCGATGTTCACCAACATCGAGGGCGACTGGGACGAGGTGATGGCGGTGGTCAAACAGGCGGTCGACGTCGTCGCCGCGTCGTCGCGGCGGGTCGGACTCGTCCTCAAGGCCGACATCCGGCCCGGGTTCGCGGGCCAGCTCACGGCCAAGGTCCAACGCGTCGAGGACCAGCTCCGGCACTAGGGTCGCGGGTATGGCCGATCTGCATGACCTGACCGGGCTCGAGCAGGCGGCCGCGATCCGCCGTGGCGAGATCTCACCGGGCGACCTGTGCACGCACTACCTCGAGCGCATCGACCGGCTGTCGGACTCGGTCGGCGCGTTCATCACCGTCACGGGCGAGCAGGCGCTGGCGACCGCCGCGACGATCGGTGGCGACGACCCGCGGCCGCTGGCCGGCACGCCCGTCGCGATCAAGGACCTCAACGCCACGGCCGGCGTACGCACGACCTTCGGCTCGGCGGCGCTGCGCGACTTCGTCCCCAAGGTCAGCGACGAGGTGGTCCTGCGGATGGAGCGGGCCGGTCTGGTCAGCCTCGGCAAGACGAACACACCGGAGTTCGGCAGCCCCTGCTACACCGAGCCGGACGTCGCGCCACCGGCCCGCACCCCGTACGACCTGTCCTGCTCCGCCGGGGGTTCGAGCGGCGGGTCGGCCGCGGCCGTCGCGGCCGGCCTGGTGCCGTGGGCCCATGGCTCCGACGGTGGCGGGTCGATCCGCATCCCGGCCAGCCTCTGCGGTCTCGTCGGGCTGAAGCCGTCGCGCGGGCGGATCAGCGGCGCACCGTTGTACGGCGACCCGATCGGCCTGGCCACCAGCGGCACGCTCACCCGTACGGTGCGCGACTCGGCCGCCCTGCTCGACGGCCTGGCCGGACCAGCCGTGGGTGACCCGGCCTGGGCACCCCCGGTGCCGAACGGGCAGACCTACCTCGACTGGTGCGACCGCGACCCGGGTCGGCTGCGGATCGCCCGGTTCAGCACTCCGGTGATCGCCGACGTGGACGTCGACCCGGACTGCCTCGCGGCGTACGAAGCAGCCTCCGCCCTGCTGGCCGACCTCGGCCACGACGTCGAGGAGGTGCCGGTCCCCCTGCCGAATGACGCCGTCGAGGTGTTCGAGGTCTGCTGGGCGGTCCTGTCGGCGTTGACGCCGATCCCGGCCGAGGACCAGCACCTGCTCCGACCCTTGACCCGCTGGCTGGCGGCTCGCGGGCAGGCCGTGTCCGGCCCGGAGTTCGGCCTCGCGGTGAGCCGGCTGCGTCGTTTCGCCGCCGGCGCGCTCACCGCCCTGGCGCCGTACGACACCGTGCTGACGCCGACCCTGGCCCGGCCCAGCGTGCCGGTCGGCGGTCTGCGCGACGACGACCACCCTGCCCGCGACTTCGACAACCAGAAGCGGTTCACGCCGTACACCTCAGCCTGGAACGTCACCGGCATGCCGGCCGTCTCACTGCCACTGCACTGGACCGCGCACGGCCAGCCGGTCGGCGTGATGCTGGCCGCCCGGCCGGCCGAGGAGCACCTGCTGCTGGCGTTGGCCGCCCAGGTCGAGGCGGCGGATCCCTGGCACGACCGGCATCCCGCCGGTTGGTGACGCAGGGCGAGGACGCCGGTGTCAGGTGAAGATGCTGACGCCTCCTGGGCCGACCAGGAGGCCCAGCACGATCAGCAGGATGCCCCACAGCATCTGGCCACGGATCAGGTTGACGATGCCGACGATCACCAGCACGACGGCGATGAGCCACAGCACTAAGGTCATGGTTTCCTGCTTTCTCTCTCCCGAATGCTCCCGCTGTACCTGTTTCCGACGCGCTGGATCCGAAACCTCGCCGGGTCGGCGGACGAGGGTCTGACAGGCTGATCGGCATGGAGCCGATCGACGAGGACAGCGCCCGGGAGCTGTGGGCGGATTACGTCGCAGCGCATCCGGAGTACGCCGACGAGCAGCCGCCGACCGAGCGCTTCGGCGACTCCGCCGAGCTGGCCAACGAGCTGCTCGGCCT
The DNA here is from genome assembly GCA_009379735.1 of Propionibacteriales bacterium. Lineage (GTDB taxonomy): Bacteria > Actinomycetota > Actinomycetes > Propionibacteriales > Nocardioidaceae > WHTB01. The sequence continues at coordinate 2,920 of WHTB01000230.1, read as the reverse complement.
CGTACTCGACGGCCCCAAGCGCGCGACCGCCGGGCTGGTCGCTGAGTTCCGCGACGAGGGCGAGCCACTCCCCCGGATCGGTGGTCACTGGGTCGTCGCCGACGGTGCCAGCGTCGCCCGGGCCGTGCTACGCAGCCGGGAGCTGAGGATCGGCCCGCTCGGCAGCATCGACGACCAGTTCGCCTGGGACGAGGGCGAGGGCGACCGCAGCCGCGACTACTGGCTCGACGCGCACCGGACGTTCTTCTCCCGGTCGTGTGCGCGCATCGGCGTCGAGATGAGCGACGACGTCGAGGTGGTGTTCGAGCGGTTCGACGTGGTCTGGCCGCAGCCGCCCGGCTGACACCGGCGGGTTCTGACCGGTCGGTGCCGGCTCCCCTCAGGCGCGGGCGACCGGCAGCGCGGCGAGCGCGGCGTCCAGCTCGGTCAGCAACCGCGCCTTCGGCCGGGCCCCGACGACGGACCAGACCGGCTCGCCGCCGTGGAACAACGTCAGTGTCGGCAACGCGAGCACGCGATACCGCGCGGGCACCAGCGGGCTCTCGTCGGCGTTCAGCTTGACGATGTCGAGCACGTCCGCCCGCTCGGCGGCGATGGCGGCGAGCACCGGGGCCACCTGGTGGCACGGCGGGCACCACTGCGCCCAGAAGTCCACCAGCACCGGCCGGCCGGACGCGAGCACCTCGGTCGCGAAGGTCTGGTCGTTTACGTCCCGGAGTTCCGTCATCTCTGCTCCCTGCGTCCGTACTGCTCGGCATCGGTCAGGAGTGCGGTGAGCCGCTGCCGTAGCCCGGTCAGCTCGGCGATCCGTGCGTCGACCTCGGCGATCCGGCTGCGGTACGCCGTCAGCGACGCCGGGCAGACGTCGGCCCGGTCGTTCCCGGCCCGTAGGCACTCGACGAACGGGTACGTCTGCTCGGCGGTCAGGCCCAGCGACAGCAGCGCCTTCACCTCGCGCACCACCGCCACGTCCTGGTCGGTGTACGTCCGGTACCCGTTGGCCTCCCGGCCCGGCCGGACCAGCCCTTGGGACTCGTAGTACCGCACCGCCCGGACCGTCACACCGGCCCGCTCGGCGACATCACTGATGTGCATCCCGCCTCCTCGACACCGACGCTAAACCTTGACGCCGACGTGAAGGTCAAGCACTCGTGTCCCGGGTCACCCCGTGGTCGTCAACCGAGCGCAGCACGAACTCGTCCGTCCGGCTCGAACTCGCCGAATATCCCACGCCGCGCGGCGCCGGTACGCCAGCATGGGCCGGGTGAGTCTCGGGACAGCACGGCACCGCTCCTGCCTCGGCCAGGTGCCGAGGGGGCAGCCTGCGCATCGTGGCCGCGCCCGACTGCGTCCGCTCGTCCCGCTCCTCGTCGTCGGTGGCCTGCTCCTGGCCAGTACCGCGGGCGCCCTCACGCAGCAGCTTCCCGGATCCGACGAGCACGTCAATGTGTCGGCGGGCGCACAGACCCGGCCGCTCGGCCACCCTGCTCCCGCGCCCGCCCAGCGGGGCGAGTTCGCGTTCCTGCACACCCAGCCGGGCGAGCCGGACCAGCCGGTCGCCTACGACCCGTGTCGCCCGATCCGCGTCGTCGTCAACAACGCCGAGGCACCACCCGGGGCGAACCGGCTGCTGGACGAGGCGATCGACACCGTCTCGGCCGCGACCGGGCTGCAGTTCGTCATCGACGGCGAGACCGACGAGCGCCCCACGCTCGGCCGGCCGCCCACCGACTCCGACCGCTACGGCGACGGCTGGTCACCGGTCCTGGTCGCCTGGACGACGCCCGCCGTGGTCTCGCGGCTACGGGGTACGACGACCGGTCTGGCCGGCAGCTCCGTCCACCCGGACGGCGACCGCCTGGTCACCGGCATCATCTTGCTCGACGGCCCCGAGGTCCGCGCAGCACTCGCCCTCGACGGCCGCCGCGCGGCACGCGCCGTCATCGTGCACGAGCTCGGTCACCTCGTCGGGCTCGACCATGTCGACGACCCGCGGCAGCTGATGCACGCCGAGGGCACGCCGGGCATCACGTCGCTCGGCGCCGGCGACCGGCACGGTCTCCGCGCCCTCGGCCTCGGCCGCTGCTTCCCCGACGACTGACCGGAGTGGTCCAGCCCGGTGACCCTCCCGGTGAGTGTGACGTTTTCGACGCGACACGCCGGCGTGTCCGTCGAAAACGTCACACTCACCGGGAGAATTCAGCGGAGCCGGTGGACGAGGTCTGCGACGATCTCGTCCACCGGCGCCGCGATGTCGACCACGACGCCGTACTCGTCGTCGGCGATCCGCTCCAGCGTCTCCAGCTGAGAGTTGAGCAGCGTCGGCGGGAAGAAGTGGTCCCGGTGCTGCATCCGTTGCAGCAGCAGCGCCTTGTCGCCGGCCAGGTGGACGAACACGGTGTCGGCCGCACCCTCACGCAGCACGTCGCGGTAGCGGCGTCTGAGCGCCGAGCAGGTGAGCACGGTCGACCGGCCGGCCGCCCCGCGCTCCCGCGTCCAGTCGGCGAGCGCGCTCAGCCACGGCCACCGGTCCTCGTCGGTGAGGGGTACGCCGTCGGACATCTTGGCGATATTCGCGGCGGGGTGGAAGTCGTCGCCCTCGGCGAACTCGTACCCGAGACGCTCCGCCAGGGGTACGCCGACGACACTCTTGCCCGCTCCCGAGACGCCCATCACCACGATGTGCTGCGTCGCCGGCACGACCATGCCCCTAGAACACGTACCAGAGCACGACGCTGATCACGAACGCGGTCAGTCCGAGCGTCGTCTCCATCACCGTCCAGGTCTTCAGCGTGGTCTTCTCGTCCATCCCGAAGAACCGGCTGACCAGCCAGAAGCCGGAGTCGTTGACGTGCGACAGCACCGTCGCGCCGGCGGCGATGGCGATCACCAGCGCGACCAGATCCATCTCCGACAGGCC
>WHTB01000348.1 GCA_009379735.1 Propionibacteriales bacterium | reverse complement strand
TGGGAGCACGTCGATCGACTCCAACCGGCACTGCAGTGCGTGCCGGCGCACGGTGGACTGGCAGGTCAGCTGGGCGGCGTCGGCACGCGAGCTCCGCACCACCACGGTCCAGCGACCGGACGCGACCGCGAAGACGCAGGTGGTGAGGTCGTCCCGAACCGACTCAGCTTCCAGCCGGAGTCCGGCCAGGTCGGTCAGGCCGACGCGCTGCCGCAGGTGCCACTCCGCTGCCTGCGTGGCGAACCTGTAGCCGGCGCGGCCGCGCAGATGGGCGAGATCGAGCCGACCGTCGAGGTGCTCGGCGGCGACCCCCGGCCCCGAGTCCGCGTCGAGCCGTCCGTAGGTGAGGCCGTCCGGCAGGACCAGCAGGTTGCCGGCGAACCGGTCACCGCCGAGGTGCGAGCACTCCCAGGTGTGTCGTGGGTGTGAGCCGGACAGCGTCCTCGCGAGCGGGCGGCCGAGCTCCGCGCAGCACGCGTCGTGCCGGCCATGCGTACACACCAGGAACACCGGGTCCGGGTGCGACGCCAGACCGGCCGACCTCCCCTGGCCGAGTGCGGTGAGGTTGACGTCGAGCACCTCGGCGGGCTTGCCCAGCGTCGCGGTCTCCAGCCACGGTCGGTCCGGATCGGCGTACGCCGCGAAACAGGTCAGGCCACCGGCCGTCGACCGGCCGTACCGCCGGATCAGCAGTGGTCGCACACCGGCCAGGCGACACCGGCCGACCAGCTCGGTGCCGAGCCCGTCGGGAAGCCGGGAGTCGCGCAGCGCGTCCTCGCCCCACGGTCCGGCGTGCTCCAGCAGCAGGAACGCCCGCACGGTCGATGCCGTGCCGGCGAGCGGCTCCGCGGCGGCTGCGCTCGTCGTCGCACAGCGGAACGGGCCGCTCAATCGACGACCTCGAGCAGCCCTTCGACGACCAGGCGACGCAGGAGCACACGTCGGCTCTCCTGGTCGAGCCACGGCTCGAGGTCGCGTGGCGTGAGCTCCGAGCTCTCGCGTACGAAGGCGACGGCCGCCGCCAGCCGCGCGGGCATCCGCAGCTCGCGGTCACCGAGCAGCACCCGCAGGCGGGCGCCGTCGTCGACGAGCACACAGACCGACCCCGGACGCCTGCGCAGCCGGGTGTCGTCGGCCAGCGAGGTCATCGCGAGACGATCGCGCAGCCCGCCGCGGGCCACCGTCGCGCGGGTGGTCCAGAAGCGCTCGATCTCGGCTGCTGCCACCGCCGACGGGTCGGCCTGGGACAAGGCGGCGGCCAGCGCGCCGAGCCGCTCTCCCGCCTCGGCACCGAACTGCTTGGCGTCGTCGGGGTAGCCGGGCGGCAGCGCCGCGTCGAAGGCCGGATCGGCCAGCGCCGTGTCCACCGCTCGCCCCAGCACCTGCCGCCAGGTGACCTGGTTGATGCCGATCGTCACGTGCAGCGAGGCGGAGTCCTGGGTACGGGCCGCGTGCGGCGTGCCGGTCGGCAGGTACATCGACGTGCCCGGTTCCATCCGAAGCTCACGGACACCGGCCGCGTCCTGCACCTCCCACACCTTGTGGCCGTGGGTCTGCAGGACGAACACGTCGTGGGTGTCCGCATGCCGCGCGAACCCCTGCGACCCCGGTGGGGTGAGGTAGGCGTTGGCCTGACAGGGGTGACCGAGCGCGACCTCGAGCTCCCGGACCAGCGCGGTGAGCGGCGGCCAGCAGCGATGCAGGCCCTGCAGGACGACCGTCGCACCGGCGTCGAACAGGTCGAGGGCCTTTCGGGCGTCCACCAGACCGGTCATCGGCACACCGGCCAACGTCGCGGTCCGGGTGAAGCGCGACGACGGCAGCACGGTGCCGTCGATGGCCATCCGCAGCGCCGGCGTGCGCAGCCCCGTGCTGGTCAGCAGCTGGTCGACGTCGTCGAGGGACAGCAGGGCGGTCAGCCGCTCGGGCTCGGCCTGGTGCACGTGCACCTGTGACGCCCAGACCGAGCTGACAAAGGTCTGGGCGTCGCCGGTAAGCAGGTCGAGGGCGGACAACGGATCAGTCGTCGGTGCCGTCCGCATCGGTGCCGTCGGTGCCGTCGGCATCGGTGCCGTCGGCGTCGGCGCCGTCAGTGCCATCAGTGTCGGTGCCGTCGGTGCCATCAGCGTCGGTCGCCGGGCTGGGCGGCTCGTCGGTGCCGACGGTCTCGATGTCGTCGTCGCGCAGCGGCTCGTCGGGTGTGGTCGTCATGATGCTCCTCGCTCGTCTCGACAGCGTTGCCGTCCTGAGGCTAGCCCCAACCGCGGCAAACCGGACAGGACTCCGCGGCGAACGGTCAGCGAGTACGGCGCCCCGGACGCGACCCGGAGGAGAAGGCAGCGGCGCCGCCCTTCGACGACGAACGGGTCGACGCTGGCCAGTTCGACGCTGGCCGGTTCGACGCTGACCGTTTCGCCGACGACCGTTTCGCCGACGACCGGGCCGCCGCTGAACCACCGGATGCGGGCTTGCGCCGGCGGCGCGAGCCGTTGCCGCCGCGCGCCGGTGCTGGCGAGCTCAATGGGGCTTGTGCTCGGACTGGGGCCTTCGTCGTACGTACGACGAAAGTGCGCTCCCCGGGGGCCAGCTCGGCGAGCAGCGGATGGCCGGCCTGCAGCCTCGTCGTGGTCGGCTTGATCCCCGCCTTGCGGGTGAGCGTGCGCACGTCGGCGACCTGCGCATCCGTCATCAGCGTCACGACCGTGCCGTCGGCACCGGCCCGAGCGGTTCGGCCCGAGCGGTGCAGGTAGGCCTTGTGCTCGACCGGCGGGTCGGCATGGACCACCAGCCGGATGTCGTCCACATGGATGCCGCGGGCCGCGATGTCGGTCGCGACCATCGTGGTCGCACTGCCGTCGGAGAACGCGTCGAGGTTGCGGGTCCGGGCGTTCTGCGACAGGTTGCCGTGCAGCTCGACGGCCGGTACACCGGACGACACCAGCTGGCGAGCCAGCCGCTTGGCGCCGTGCTTGGTGCGGGTGAACATCAGCGTGCGACCGGGAGCGGCCGCGAGGTCGACGAGCACCGGCAGCCGGTGGTCGTGGTGCACGTGCAGCACGTGGTGCGTCATCGCGTCGATCGGGGACTGGGCCGAGTCGACGCTGTGGGTCACCGGCCTGGTCAGGAAGCGCTTCACGATCACGTTGACGCCGGCGTCGAGGGTGGCCGAGAACAGCAGCCGCTGGCCGTCGGCCGGGGTCAGGCTCAGCAGCCGGCGTACTCCGGGGAGGAAGCCGAGGTCGGCCATGTGGTCGGCCTCGTCGAGCACGCTGACCTCGATCGCATCGAGCTTGGCGTGGCCGCTGCGGACGTGGTCCTCGAGCCGCCCGGGGCAGGCCACGAGTACGTCGACGCCGCGGCGCAAGGCCGTGATCTGCGGGTTCGCGCCCACCCCGCCGAACACGGTCAGCGTGCGCAGACCGAGGGCCCGGGCGAGCGGTGCCATCGCCGCGTCGATCTGGGACGCGAGCTCGCGGGTCGGCACGAGGATCAGCGCGCGCGGGCGACCCGGCTTGCGCTGGGTGCCGCTCGCGGCGAGCCGCGCGAGTACGGGAAGGACGAACGCGTACGTCTTGCCGGAGCCGGTGCGGCCCCGGCCGAGGACGTCGCGCCCGGCCAGTGAGTCAGGCAGCGTGGCCGCCTGGATCGGAAAGGGTTCGGTGATGCCGGTCTTCGCCAGTGCTGTCACGAGGGCAGCAGGCAGACCGAGTTCGGCGAAAGTCGCCAAGGAAAAACTCCAAAGAAAGGGGTGGTGTCGTCCTGCCCGGCGCGGACCAGGTGTCCGCTGCGCGTGGTGGTCGACAAACAAATACGGCCCGAGGCAAGACAGAACGGGCCGTCGACGTGAACCACTCTAGCCGATAGCAGCCCGAAGTCGTGCATCCAGGGCGTCGAACGCCACCGGCTCGCCGTCGGCGGCGACCAGGATGGTCAGCCCGACCCGCTCGCCGTCGCGTACCACGACCTCGTGCCACTCGTCGGTCGGAGC
>WHTB01000333.1 GCA_009379735.1 Propionibacteriales bacterium | reverse complement strand
GCACATGCCACGGATGTACACCGACGCCGACCTCGACACGATGCAGCTCCTGCGCTGCGCGTTCGACCCCGACCACCTGTCCAACCCGGGCAAGATCTTCCCGACGCCGCGGCTGTGCGGCGAGGTCCCGGGCCGGCGCCGAGGCGCCCATCCGCTGCAGGACGCCGGCGTGGCCGAGGTGTTCTGAGGTGGCTGCGGACACGGTGCTCGGCCACCTCCGCAAGGCCTGCGACGACCGGGTACGGGTCGCCGACGCCGCCGACGCGGTCGACGGCACGCCGTGCCGGTACGTCGCCCTGCCCGCGTCCACCGGCGAGGTCGCCGAGCTGCTGCGGGTCGCCGCCGAGCACGGGCTGCGGGTCGTCGCCCGGGGCGCCGGGACCAAGCAGTGCTGGGGTAGGCCGCCGGAGGCCGTCGACGTCGTCGTGGAGATGGCCGGCCTCGCGGGCGTGGTCGAGCACGCCGCCGGCGACCTGATCACGATCGCCCGAGCCGGGACACCGATGGCCGAGCTGCAGCGCGTGCTCGCCACGGCGCACCAGCAGCTCGCCGTCGACACCCCGCTGCCCGGGGCGACCCTCGGCGGGACCGTGGCGACCAGCACCAGCGGACCCCGTCGGTTCCTGTACGGCACGCTGCGCGACCTGCTGATCGGCATCACGTTCGTCCGGGCGGACGGCGTCGTCGCCAAGGCGGGCGGCAAGGTCGTGAAGAACGTCGCCGGGTACGACTTCGGCAAGCTGCTGACCGGCAGCTACGGGACGCTCGGCGTCATCACCGAGGTGGCGCTGCGCCTGCACCCGCTGCCGCCGGCGCGCCGCTTCGTCACCGTGCCGGTCGCCGACGCCGAGGCGGCCGGCCGGGTCGCCGCCGTACTCGGGTCGCAGGTCGCGCCGACGGCGGTCGAGGTCGACCGGCCGAGCGACGGAGGCAGCACTGTGGCCGTCCTGCTGGAGGGCGTCGACACCGGCGTGGAGACGCGGGCGAAGGTGACCGCCGACCTGCTGGGTCCGGCGAGCGTGGTCGGCGACGCCGCGCCGGGATGGTTCGGCGAGTACCCCTTCGGGCCGACCGACATCGGTCTCAAGCTGACGACGACGCTGACCGGGGTCGGCGCCCTGCTCGCCGCCGTACGCGGGGAGGCGGCTGCCGCCGTCTCGGTCCGTGGGTCGGCGGCCGGGGTGCTCTACGCCGGCCTGCCGGGTGGCACCGACCCGGACGCCGCGGCGGCCGTGGTCGAGCGGCTGCGCGCCCGGGCCGCGGAGCTCGGCGGCAGCGTCGTCGTCCTCACCGGGCCGCGGGCCACGCGGGAACGGCTCGACGTCTGGGGGCCGGTCGGCGGGCTCGACCTGATGCGCCGGCTGAAGCACGAGCTCGACCCGGATCGCCGGCTGGCACCGGGCCGCTTCGTGGGAGGAATCTGATGACCGACCCGACCGCCGACCTCGGGGCTGATTATGGTGCCGCGTTCGACGACCACCGGCCGCCGTCGCCGGAGCTGGTCGCGGACTGTGTGCACTGCGGCTTCTGCCTGCCGACCTGCCCGACCTACGTGCTGTGGGGCGAGGAGATGGACAGCCCCCGCGGGCGGATCTACCTGATGGAGACCGGCCTGCAGGGCGAGCCGATGAGCGACTCGATGGTGCAGCACTTCGACGCCTGCCTCGGCTGCATGGCCTGTGTCACGGCCTGCCCCTCCGGCGTCCAGTACGACCGACTGATCGAGAACACCCGGGCCCAGGTGGAGCGTCGGCACGACCGGCCGCTGAAGGAGCGGCTGCTCCGGTCGGCGATCTTCGCCCTCTTCCCGTACCCCCGGCGGCTCCGGGCCGTGCGCGGCCCGCTGCGGCTGTACCAGCGGTCCGGTCTCGAGCGAGCGGTCCGCCGTACCCGCCTGCTCGCCCGCACCCCGACCCTGGCGTCGCTGGAGTCGCTCGCCCCTCGGCTCGGTCGCATGCGGCGCATCCCGGAGCGGTTGCCGGCCGTCGGCCAGCGGCGAGCCGTGGTCGGCCTGCTGCTCGGCTGCGTGCAGCGCGAGTTCTTCCCCGACGTCAACGCCGCGACCGCCCGGGTGCTGCAGGCGGAGGGCTGCGAGGTCGTCACGCCGGGCCAGGGCTGCTGCGGCGCGCTCAGTACGCACAACGGCCGCGAGGTGGAGGCACAGGCGTTCGCCCGGGCCACCATCGACGCCTTCGACCGGGCCGGAGTCGAGCACGTCGTGGTCAACGCCGCCGGGTGCGGCTCGGCGATGAAGGAGTACGCCGAGCTGCTCTCCGACGATCCCGCCTATGCCCAGCGGGCCAAGGACTTCGCGGCCAAGGTCCGTGACGTCTCGGAGATCCTGGTCGAGCTCGGCCCGGCGGCGCCGCGGCACCCGTTGCCGGTGGTCGCCGCGTACCACGATGCCTGCCACCTGGCGCATGCCCAGGGCATCCGCGCACAGCCTCGGCAGCTCCTCCGGGACATCCCCGGCCTGGAGCTGCGCGAGATCGCCGACCCGGAGATCTGCTGCGGCTCGGCGGGCGTCTACAACCTCCTCAACCCCGAACCTGCCCGTGAGCTGGGGGACCGCAAGGCAGCTCACGTGCTTGCGACCGATGCAGATCTGCTGGTCACCGCGAACCCCGGGTGCCTGATGCAGGTGGCCGCCGCTCTCCGGCGACGTGGGGGATCGATCGCCACGGCCCACACGATCGAGGTTATCGACGCCTCGATCCGCGGGGCCTCTCTCTCCGCTCCACCACCCGAAGGAGAATGACATGTCCCAGTCCACCGAAGGCTCGCCGCAGGCGGACCTCGTCACGGAGCTCCCGAGCCGTCACGTGCCTGCGGCGAAGTACGCCGACCTCCCCGAGGCACAGCCGATGAAGCGGGTGCTCGGCCCGAGCGTGCTGCTGCTCGCGGGCGCGATCGGCTCCGGCGAGTACGTCCTCTGGCCGTACATCACCTCCCAGGTCGGGCTGGTGCTGGTCTGGCTGGTCGTCCTGGGCGTCGGCACGCAGTACTTCCTCAACATGGAGATCGAGCGCTACACCCTGGCCACCGGGGAGACCGCCGTCACCGGGTTCAGCCGGATCTGGAAGCACTGGGGCTGGCTGTTCATCATCATGACGGTGGTGCCGTGGGCGTGGCCGGGGTGGGCGACGGGCGGCACGACGACGCTGAGTTTCGCGCTCGGCTTTTCGGAGGATGCCATCCCGTACGTCACCATCGGAATCCTGGTCCTGATCGGCGCGGTCCTGACCGTGTCGCCGGTGGTCTACCGGACCGTCGAGAAGATCCAGTTCTTCATGGTGGCGCTGATCGTGCTGTTCGTGGTCTACGCCGCGGTCTTCTTGATCGGTGGGGACGGCTACAGCGGTCTGGGCCGCGGGTTCGTCGAGGTCAACAAGATCCCGGACGGCATCTCGTCGATCGGTGCCGCGACGCTGCTCGGTGCCATCGCGTTCGCCGGCGCCGGTGGTGCGATGAACCTGGTGCAGTCCAACTGGGTCCGTGACAAGGGGCTCGGGATGGGTGCGCTGCTCCCGAAGGTGGTCTCACCGTTCACCGGCGAGGAGGTGGCCGCGCCGACCACGGGCTACTTCTTCAAGCGCGACGAGGAAAACATGCGTCGCTGGAACGCGTGGTGGAAGGTCGCGAACCGCGAGCAGTTCTACACCTTCTTCGTCATCGGCGGCATCACGCTGCTGGTGTTCATGGCGCTGACCTTCGTTACGGTCGGCGTCGGTGTCGCGGAGGAGAGCTTCGACTTCATCCGGCTGCAGGGTGAGGCGCTCAAGGACTCGTACGGTTCGTGGCTGGGCACCACCTTCTGGTTGATCGGCAGCGTCGTCCTGTTCTCGACCAACCTGACCGTGCTCGACATGGTCGGCCGCCTCACGGCGGACGTGCTCAAGACCGGCGCACTGCGCGACAATGACAACTGGAGCGAGAGCCGGCTGTACTTCGCGACGGTCTGGCTGGAGATCCTGTTCGGGTCGATCATCCTGCTCTCTGGCGTCACGCAGCCGCTGGTGCTCCTCGTCATCGCCTCGTCGCTGAACGGCCTGGTGATGTTCGTGTACTCGGTGCTGCTGATCCGGCTCAACCGTGGCGTGCTGCCGCGGGAGATCGGGCTCAAGGGCGGCCGGCTGGTCGT
>WHTB01000476.1 GCA_009379735.1 Propionibacteriales bacterium | reverse complement strand
CGGACCGGTTCCGGTCAGCCGACGCCATGCGGTACGCCCGGTCCGCACGTCGATGGCGGTGAAGTACCACGGGTCGTAGTCGTTGGCCGGTTTGCCGTACACGTACAGGAGCCCGTTGCCGAGCGAGACCTTCGGCACCGAGGTGGGGGCGATCTCGTCCGACGTCCACGCCAGCCGGCAGCCATGGTCGCCGACAACCACGCGCGCGATGCCCGGCGCGGTTGTCTTGCCGGACATCGTCGACGCGGGGCCGGTGTAGCCGTAGTTGTTCTCGACGATGAGCGAGCGGCCTGCCGCGACCATGCTGTTCTCGGTTGCGCTCTGCCCGGCCTCGAACACCGGTACCCGGCACACCAGCCGGTCGCCGCGCACATCGGTGCCGCGCCGGTACACCAGCACGTGCATGCGCGGCTCAGCGTTGTCGGTGATGGCGACCAGGTCCCGCCCGAGCAACGTCGGCGTGGCGCCCGATCCCCGGCTCAGCTGTCCCGGCTTGACCCGGCTGCCCCGGTCGTAGGGCTCCCGCCAGGTGATCTCCGGCGTGCCGTCGGGACGGGCGTCCATGCGGTACAGCGCGTGGTCGGTGACAACGAACACGCCGCCGGTCTCGTCGGCGGCGAACGAGTTGACAATCGCCTCACCGGGAATCCCCACGGTCCGGACCGAGCCGGTGTCTCGGTCCAGCGTGCCGACCACCGCCTGCTCGGTGACGAACCACACCCGGCCCGCCCAGTCAGGCGACAGCGCGAGCAGACAGTCCTGATCGGACAGTTCGGCCGACAGGTCGTAGCTGCGGCGGAGCGTGAACTCCGGACCGTTCCGTTGTCCCACCACCATGATGCGCTGATCCGACGTCGCGGCGACCGCGTCGTCGTTGTTGTCGAGATAGAAGTAGGCGCCGATGCACACGTCGTTCAGCGGCGTCTTGCCCTCGCGTACCCGCCGGGGTGGCATCTGGTGGCTGGCCAGCACGTCGAGCGTGTCCGGGTCGATCAGCCGGAGCTGGCCGCCCTCGAGCCCACCGCACATCGCTACGAGCCGGTCGCGCCGGTCGAAGGTCACCGTTGCGCACTCCCGCAGCGCGCCGTACCAGGCTGAGGACACCTCCATATCCCTGCCGAGCGGACCGCGCGTCGCATAGGCGTCGGTCGCGTAGGCGTCGTTGTGCATGGAGTTGCGCTCGTTCGGAGCCAGGAACGGGTGCCGAGGTACGTCGAACGACCGGAGCGGCTTCGCAGCGGCCGGTGTTCCGTCGAACGCTGGCACGAATGAATCGAACGGCCCCGGCGGGATCGGCGGGCTGGTCGCGGCGGCCGCGCCCGGGTGCAGTAGTGCCGGGAGAATCACCACGCTCCCCGCAACAACCGCCCACCACCGCTTCGATCGATGACGCCATCCCATCGGACACCTCCATGCGTTCGGTCGGAACCGTGGAGCGTAAGGCGAATCGCCGCCAGCTGCGGTATGAGTCCCGCTCACCGAGTCCAGATGCGGTACACACCAGCCGCCGGTCCTACGGTCCTGGCATGGACGACCCACGCCACGACATCAAGCAGCTCAAGTACCGGTACCTTCGCGGCCTCGACGGCAAGGACTG
>WHTB01000090.1 GCA_009379735.1 Propionibacteriales bacterium | reverse complement strand
CTCGACTGACCGGACCGCGATCCCGGCTGCCCTGGCCTGCGCCTCGGTCAGCCCGACCGCCGCCACCTGCGGGTCGGTGAACGCCACCTGCGGCACGGCCCGGTGGTCGGCGGTCGCGGTGAAGCGGCTCCAGTCCTCCGGCGCCTCGGCCTCGCCCCGCGCCCGGGCCGCGATCACGTCGCCGCAGGCCCGGGCCTGGTACTTGCCCATGTGGGTGAGCAGCGCCCGACCGGTGCAGTCGCCGGCAGCGTAGAGCCAGTCGACGCCCTTCACCCGCATCGTGTCGTCGGTCTCGAGGTAGCGGCCGTCGTCGAGGCCGACGATGTCGAGGCCGATGCCGGCAGTACGAGGACGACGACCGGCCGCCACCAGGATCTCTTGCCCCCTGACGGTTTCGCCGCCGGACAGCGTCACGGTGACGGTCCCGTCTTCACGACGTACCCCTGTCACCTCGACCCCGACCCGGACGTCGACACCCCGGTCGGAGAGTCCAGCCTGCACCCGCGTGCCGACCTCGGGCTCGTTGTTGACCAGCAGCCGATCGGCCATCTCCAGCACGGTCACCTGTGCGCCGAGCGCTGACCAGGCCGTGGCCATCTCGACACCGACCACGCCACCACCCATGACGACCAGGCTGGCCGGCACCTGCTGCGCGCTGGTGACCTCGCGTGCGGTCCACACGGCGGCGTCGGCCAGCCCGTCGACCGGGGGCATCGACGCCTCGCTACCCGTGCACACCGCGACGGCATGCCGTGCAGTCAGGGTGGCGGTCGAGCCGTCGTGACCCTCGACCGACACCTCCCGTTCGCCGGTGAAGCGGGCCGTGCCACGGACCAGCGCGATGCCCTCGCCCTCCACCCATTGGACCTGGCCGTCGTCGTTCCAGCTGCTGGTGAAGCTGTCCCGCCGCCGGAGCACCGCGGCGACGTCGAGCTCGCCGGTGACCGCCTGCTTCGCCCCGTCCACCGCCTTCGCGGCGTCGAGTGCCTCGGGTGAACGCAGCAACGCCTTGCTCGGCATGCAGGCCCAATACGAGCACTCGCCGCCCACCAGCTCGCTCTCCACGATGACCACGTCGAGGCCGCCGCTCTTCGCCCGCGCGGCGACGTTCTCCCCGGTCGACCCACCGCCGATCACGATCAGGTCGAAGTCGTACGCGTCGAGGTCGGCGGGTGTGTGGCTGGAGGGATGCAGGTTGATCGCCATGCACCAGGTTTACCCGTTCGCGGCTGACGTACCGCAGCATCGATCAGGTAGGAAGGAGTCATGACCGAGAGCCACGTCCCCCCAGCCGCGGCGAGCGCGGTCGCCGACCTCGCCCAACGGATCGGTGTCGACCCCGCCGAGATCACTGTCGTGAGCGTCGAGGAGGTGACCTGGCGCGACGGGAGTCTGGGCTGCCCGCGCGAGGGCATGATGTACACGCAGGCGCTCGTCCCCGGCACCCGGATCGTGCTCGCCCTCCACGTCCGGACCTACGAGTACCACGCGGGCGCGGGGCGCGAGCCGTTCCTCTGCGACAACCCGCAACCGCCGCTGTAGACGGCGTGCCCACGGGTGCCTGACCCCCGACCTGCCTAGGCTGCAGTCGCCCACATCCGTGCAGTCGCTGAAAGAGGCGTCATGTCCAACTACGAGCCCATGTCCGCTCCGCCGCCCGAGGGGCAAGGCGTCCAGCCGAAGGGCGAACCGCCCCCGTCGATCAAGACCGCCGTCACCATCGTGTGGGTGTCGCTCGCCCTTTCCGTGCTCGGCACGATCCTGACGTTCGTGTTCATCGACGACATCGTCGACACGGCGATGAAGGGTCAACCGGCCACCGTCAGCGAGGACACCGTCCGGACCGGCGTCATCGTCGGGACGATCTTTGCGTTGCTTGTGTTCGGTGCCCTCTACGTGCTGCTCGCGCTGTTCCTGCGCAAGGGTGCCGGCTGGGCTCGCATCGTGTTGACGATCATCGCCGTCATCGGCGTGGTGTTCGGCATCTTCGGTCTGTTCGGCGAGCAGACCGCGGTCCAGACGATCCTCGGCATCATCCAGATCGCCTTGAGCGCCGCGCTGCTGTACTTCCTGTGGCGACCGGACTCGACCGAGTTCCTCAAGCCGCAACCGGTCGGCTGACCACGACGGCGTCCGCCGTACCCCTGCTTGGCGGTTCGGCGGACGCGTGTCAGGCTCGATCCATGTGCCGCAACATCAGGACTCTCCACAACTTCGCCCCGCCGGCGACCCACGACGAGGTCGACGCCGCCGCGCTGCAGTTCGTCCGCAAGGTCAGCGGGATGACGAAGCCCTCGGCCGCGAACCAGGACGCCTTCGACACCGCAGTCGCCGAGGTCGCCCATACGACCCGTCACCTGCTCGAGGCGCTGGTGACGAAGGCACCGCCCAAGGACCGTGAGGTCGAAGCCGCCAAGGCGCGCGAACGCAGCGCCAAGCGCTACGGCGTGGCGAGCTAGGCGGCTTCCCTAAGCCGGCTTCTCCGAGTCGACGCCCGCGCGCGGCTCCTCCCAGTGCCCGCGGGTGAAGTCGGGGATCTCGATGCCCTTCGACTTCTGCTTGATCGAGTCCACCGACAGCGGCACCGGGCAGCTCCACGATGCAGCGTCGTACACGTCCATGTCGGGCGGCAGACCGAGGTTCATGGTCTGCACGAGTCGCCACAGCATGAGGTAGTCCATGCCGCCATGGCCGCCACCGGGGTTGGGGTTCTCCTTCCACAGCCAGTGGTCGAAGTCCGTGTAGTCGTCGAAGTCGTGCCACTGGTCGTTGCTGTGGTCAGGCTCGAGGTAGATCCTCGCCGGGTAGTCCTCGAAGACACCGGCGGTACCGCCGAGGTGGTTGCGACGGGAGTACGGTCGCGGGTTCGACACATCGTGCTCGAGTCGGATCAGCCGACCCTTGGCGGTCTGCACCAGGCTCACGGTGAGGTCGCCCTTGACGTACTCCTCCTCCCACGACGAGTCGCCGGGCTCCTCGTTGGCCTCGCGGTACTGCTCGAGGCCGAGCACGGGCGTTCCCATCGAGGTGATCCGAGTCAGTCGGTCGCCACGGTTGATGTCCATGTACGACGCGACCGGGCCGAGCCCATGGGTGGGGTACAGGTCGCCGTTCAGCAGCGTGTGCCACGGACGCCGCCACTCCGACTCGTAACCGTCGTCGCGGAACATCAGGTTGCGCAAGTCGTGGAGGTACGCGCCGGCCCCGTGCAGCAGCTCGCCGAACTTCCCGTCGTGAGCCATCCGCAGCACGCGCATCTCGTTCTTGCCGTAGCAGCAGTTCTCCAGCAGCAGGCAGTGCCGGCGGGTCTCCTCCGAGGTCTTGACCAGACTCCAGAGGTCCTTCATCGTCAAGCCGGCCGGCGTTTCGACCCCGACGTGCTTGCCGGCCTTCATCGCGGCCAGAGCCATCTCCGTGTGCCACTCCCACGGTGTCGGCGTGTAGACGAAGTCGATGTCGTCCCGCTCGAGCATCTTCTCGAAGGCGTAGTCGCCGTCGGTGTAGACGGCCGGTGCGGGCTGGCCTTCGGCAACGACTTTGGCTGCCGCCCGCGCGGCGTAGTCCGGACGGATGTCGCACAGCGCGGTCACCCGCGCGCCCGGGATGCCGAGGAAGTTGTCGATCATGCCGCCGCCGCGCATCCCGAGCCCGATGATCGCGATCCGCGCCGGGCTCATCACCTCGAACGGCACGCCGGCCATGGTGCGGCCGGGCGCCAGCGTCTCCGCCGGCGTCGCGGCCGCTGCCGGCGCTGGCCCAGAGAGTCCCCACGTCGCCGCCGCCGTCGCCGCCGTACCCGCGAGCACCGTTCGTCGGCTCACTCCATCGGTCGATCGTCCGTCCGTCATGACCTCTCCCTGGGGTTGATTGACTGTGATCGATTTAGTAATTGTCCGATCACATACAATCACTCATTTGGCGGCGGAGCGCAAGGGGTCACGGAGGCAAAATGTTGCGCATGGTCAGTCGCCGACCACGCTGCGGGTACGAAGTGGGCGAGCTCGCGACCGCGGCGGGTTGTCGGCGCACCCGGCCGGTGCCAGAGTCGGCTCCATGTCGACGTTCACTGGCTTCACCGACCGCGCGGTCGACTTCTACGCCGAGCTCGAGGCCGACAACAGCCGGGAGTTCTGGGCCGCGCACAAGGCGACGTACGAGTCCGAGGTCCGTGACCCGATGCGCGCCCTCGTCGCCGAGCTGGAGCCGGACTTCGGCACCGGCAAAGTGTTCCGCCCGTACCAGGACATGCGGTTCAGCCGGGACCGGCCGCCGTACAAGCTCACCCAGGGCGCAACCGTCGGCGACGCGCTCGGAGTCGGCTACTACGTGCAGGTCAGTGCCGACGGGCTGCTGGTGGGCGGCGGGTTTCGCGCCCATGGCTCCGACCAGATCACGCGGTATCGGGAGTCCGTCGACGACGAGACGACCGGCTCAGCCCTCGCCGACATCGTGGACGTGCTGCGCACGGGCGGCTTCCGGCTGAACGGCGAGCAGCTCAAGACCAGGCCGCGCGGGTACGACGCCGACCATCCGCGGCTCGGGCTGCTCCGGCACAAGTCGCTGATCGCGGTCAAGGAGTACGGCACGCCCGACTGGCTGGGCAGCCGGCGCACACTCGACGAAGTCCGGCTGGCCTGGCGTGCGCTGACCCCGCTGAGCAGCTGGGTGTCGACGTACGTGGGTCCGGCCACGACCTGACCGACCCACTCCCGCCGAGGTTGCGCGTATGTCCCGTTTCCTGGGAAGAAATGAACCCCAGCGGACCGACGCTTCTCCGGACCGGATGCGGGCTGGACCGCAAGGGTGTCGCCATCGACTGGCGCGTTCCGTAGGGACAAACCGGACACCGGGCCTACGCAACGCGCCAGTCAACGAGGAACCCGGCGGTCACCGCCCGGCGGCGCCTTCGTCACGACGAAATTGCTGTCGATAGCCCCTTGGGACCGCCATTTCGTCGGATCGCGAGCCGTGGACGACCCGGACCGCAAACCAGACCGGATGCGCTGGCCGGACGAAGACACCAGCTCCCCAGCTGGGCCGGCCCCGGAACGGGGACGAGCATCGACATTCCCCCGGACACGGGTGCGGCACCAGCCCCCCGAATCCTCGCGCCGACATTGCGCGTATGTCCCAGATCCTCACGCCGAGGTGCACATCTGACCCGAGCTCGTGGGAAGGGGCGCACGGATGCGCAATTCGCTGTGAGTCTCCGCGGGGGTTGGCGCCGCAAGTCCGTGGCGCGGGTTCGGCGCTCGCCGTGAATTGCGTCGGTGCCCTGGATTCCTTCGTGTTGGCCTCTAGCCTCGCAAAGCTCCGCGATCGCCCGGCTCAGCGTAAGCCGTTTCGTTACCGCACTGCCGCGTTTGGCTCTCTTAGATCAAGGCGCCGCTTCGCGGCGCGGGCCGACTGCGCGTCGCGCCATCCTCGTCGACCCACGACTACCCTCGGCCTTGAAGCCGCCGCCGGCCTGGACAAGCAAGGGCCGTAGCCGGCGGGCAGCGCGCCAGAAGGGCAGCGAGTGGTGGAGTCGGAGTTTCCGCCCGTGCGGGTGGCCGGTCGCGGGAACTGGCAGGTATCGAGGTGACTGCCACGTGCACTCGGTGTTGTCGAATGGCGGAGAGTTGACGCCGGACCAGCTGGCGACCGCAGCGCGTGAGGCAGAGCTGGACTTCATCGCGACCACCGAGCACAACACCTCCGATTCGCACGGCGTCTGGGGTCCATATGCCGGGGACGACCTGCTAGTCATCCTTGGCCAGGAGGCCACGACCGACAGCGGGCACTGGCTGGCTCTTGGTATCGACCCGGGGCGGGTAGTCGACTGGCGGTATTGCGTAGGCGACGGTGTGGTCCACCAGCACCTGGACGCGGTCCATCGAGCGGGAGGGCTTTGCGTAGCCGCCCATCCGCACGTGCCGTACGTCTCCGGTGAGTTCAGGTACCCGTACGAAGGCTTTGACGTCGTGGAGGTGTGGAACGGGCTTTGGACCTCGGGCCAGCCGTGGAACGCCGACAATGAAGCAGCACTGGCCGAGTGGGGTCGCGGCCTGGTCGCAGACGTCCGCACTGGATGCTGGCGACCAGTGATGGGAAATAGCGACACCCATCTGGAGGGACAGATCGGCATCCCCCAGACTGTCGTGCTGGCTCAAGAACTCAGTACCAACGCCATCCTCGCCGGCATCCGTGCCGGCCGCAGTTGGGTCGCCGCGTCGTCTGCGATCACAATGTCGCTCAAGGTCTCCGCTGGTGATCGATGCGCAGGGATAGGGGAACGGGTGGCGACCCTCGGCGAGCCGGCGCTGGTCGCTGTGGACATCCGCGGTGTGCCATCCGGTTCGGTCAGCTTTCACACCAATCAGGGCGCGGCGCACCCCGAATCGGTTACCGATAACGGATCGGGCGTCGTGGAGTGGGGCACCAGCGCGGAAGAGTCGAACTTCGTCCGCGTCGAGGTACGCCACCCGGACGGGCATATGGCGGCACTCACCAACCCGATCATCCTGACCTGAGCGCGACACGAACGTCTCGCCACCAACCGCGTCCGGCGGTTACACGACGGTTACGGTCATCGGCGGAGGCGACGACCACCAGCCGACGTTGCGTCCCCACACCGCTCAGCCTCCACGCTGACGCACGCCAAGCAGCTCCCGTTCGACAGATCCGCGGCTTAGGGGTGCGCTGTCGCTGCAGACCTAGTATCGCGCGGGAATCATGTCGATTCGGTCACCGACCGATGACCCCCTCCCCCCGACTGCCGTGCCGCAGGTCACGCGGCCCAGGACGGAGACTCGCGGACCGATGGGCAAGGTCGGCGCGAGGAATTGGGACAGAAGTGCAACGTCGGCGCGAGGAACCGGGACATAAGCGCAACGTCGGCGCGAGGAACCGGGACAGAACTGCAACCTCGGCGCGAGGAACTGGGACAGATCTGCAACGTCGGCGCGAAAAGGGGGTGGGTTAGCTGCTGCTGGTTGGTTGGTCGGAGGTCTCGGCCACCCGGTTGGCGGTGCGTTGGAGATGTCTGCGCATGATCGTCGCCGCGGCATCCTCGTCACGGCGGCCGATCGCGCGGACCAGGGCGAGATGCTCCTTGTTGCCACGGTGACCCATCAGCGGCGCCCGCACGTGGGCGTCCTCCAGCGACATCAGCAGCGGTCCGTGGAAGCTGCCGACCAGCATCTCGATCGCGGCGTTGTGCGCACTCGCGGCGACCCGGATGTGGAACTCCGCCGACAGCGCCATGTCGTAGGGCTCGTCCTCGAGTGACTTGCGCTGCTTCTCGCAGATCGCGGTGAGGTCGGCGAGGTCCTCCTCGGTCGCCCGCTTGACCACCAGCGGAATGATCCCGAGCTCGACCACCATCCGGGCCTCGGTCACCTCCGATGCCGACAGCGGGCTGAGCGTGAGGAGGTCGGCCAGGCCCTCACCGACCCGCTCGCTGGTGGGCGAGGTGACGAACGCACCACCCCGAGCACCCACCCGGATGGAGACGAGGCCACTGGCCTCGAGCACCCGGAGCGCCTCCCGCACCGTCACCCGGCTGACGCCGAACCGGGTGCAGAGATCCCGCTCGCTCGGCAACCGGTCGCCCGGCCGCAGCTTGCCCTCGCGGATCAGCGCGCGCACCTGCTGCACGATGACCTCGGACACCCGGCCGATGTTGACCGGGCTGAACAGCTCGCCCGGGCGCGCATCGGCGGTCTTCGGCGCGAGATCGCCCTTACCGTCCATATCGTCATCATGGCAGGTCGACCCGCCCGACGGCCGCGTCGCCGCGCAAAGGTAGATTCACGCCCGGCCGAGTGAGCTCGTCAGAACGGAGCACCCATGTCCCCGCAGCAGGTTGGTGCGAGGCGCCGTACGGTGGCCGAGGCGTGCCGTGTGCTGGCCAACGCCGGACTCGCCGAGGACATCCTCGGCCATGTCAGCGTCCGCACCGGTGCCGACCGTCTCCTCGTCCGTTGCCGGAGCCCACGCGAGGAGGGCCTGCTGTTCACCTCGCCCGACGACGTACGCGAGGTCGACCTGGACGGGGCCGGGGATCTCGACGACTGGACGGCGCCCAACGAACTGCCGATCCACGCCGAGCTGATGCGGGCGCGGCCGGATGTCGACGCGGTGGTGCACTGCCATCCACCGTCGGCGCTGGTGGCCGGGCTGGAGGACGTGCCGCTCCGGCCGGTCTTCGGCGCGTACAACATCCCGGCGCTGCGGATGGCCTTGGACGGAGTGCCGGTCTGGCCGCGGTCGGTGCTCGTCCGCAGCCGGGACCTCGGTGAGCAGATGGTCGAGGCGATGGGCGCGGCACAGGTCCTGGTGCTGCGTGGCCATGGCGTGACGACCGTCGGTGCCGGTGAGCACGCGGTGGAGCAGGCGGTGGTACGAGCGCTCAACCTGGACGCTCTCGCCCGGGTCTCCGTGGCGCTGCAGGCCGCCGGCGGCCGGGCACCCGACCTGCCGCCCGAGGATCTCGCCGAGCTGCCCGACCTCGGCAGCGGCTTCAACGACCTGTTCGTCTGGCGTCACCACCTGGCCCGGCTGCGGCACGCGGGCCTGCAGCTGGCCGACGACGCCTGAGCCGGCTCAGGTCAGGTCGACGGCACCGGGCGGTGGAGGCGTCCGCATCAGCGTGTCGCGGCGACCTGCCTCCAGCGCGCGCACCTTCGGCAACATCGCCAGGGCGATCAGCAGCGACGAGACTCCGGCGACCACGAAGCCGGCCCGCGGACCCCACGCTTCGCAGACCCAGCCGAGCAGCGGCCCGCCGAACGGAGTGCTCCCCAAGAACACCATGCCGTGCAGGGCGATCACCCGGCCGCGCATCGCCGGGTCCGCATGCAGCAGCAGGACGGTGCGGCCCAGGGTGTTCACGGTGATGTTGGCGATGCCGAGCGCCACCATCGCCAGCAGCGCCGCGAGCAGGGTGGGCGTCGCGGCCGAGAGCAGGTTCACCAGCCCGAAGACCAGCGTCCAGACCAGCAGCGACCGGGCCGAGGCACGAACCCGGGTCGCGCTCGCGAGCGCCCCGACGACGGCGCCGAGGCCGAGCGCCGAGGTGAGCCAGCCGTACACCTCCGCGCCGCCGTCGAAGGTGTCCCGGGCCAGCAGCGGCAGCACCACCCGGAAGTTCTGGCCGAGCAGCGCGACCACCGCGACAAGCGCGAGGCAGGCGCGGATCTCGGGATGTCCCCACACATAGCGCAGCCCGTCCCGGGCCTGGCCCTTACCGCGCGTCGACTGCTGGGTGTAATGCAGCTTGCTGGGATCGATCCGCCACAGCGCCAGCAGCACCGCGACGAACGAGAGCGCGTTGATGCTGAAGGCGACCCCTACCCCGAACGACGCGATCAGCAGGCCGGCCACGGCCGGGCCGACCAGTCGGCCGAGGTTGTGCACGGTCGAGTTCAGCGACTGGGCGTTGACGAAGTCGTCCTCCTGTACCAGGTCGGAGATGAAGACTTGCCGCGTCGGTACGTCGACGACGGTGACGAGCCCCAGCCCGAGCGCGAAGCCGTACACCAGCTCGATCGTCGCCACCCCGGCCAGCGTGCAGACCGCCAGCGCCGCCGCCAGCACGGCGCTCACGGCCTGCGTCTTCAGCAAGAGCCGGCGGCGGTCGAAGCGGTCGGCGATGACGCCGCCCCAGACCCCGAGCAGCAGCATCGGCAGGAACTGCAGGGAGGTCGCGATGCCGACGGCGATGGCGCTGTCGGTGAGCTCGAGGACCAGCCAGTCCTGCGCGACGCGCTGCATCCACGTACCCGCGATGCTGACCGCGTGTCCGGAGACGTACCGACGGTAGTTGGGCTCCTTGAAAGACCGGAACATGCGGGTGAGCGAGCCGCTCAGCGACATGCTCACCCGGGTACGCAAAGACCGCAGAGGTGAAGACAGGGCGCCACCCCCTTGTGTCTAATGGTCAGGCCAAACTACCATTGCCGTCACGTCAGTGTGACACCCGTCATACACCCGACGACGGAGGTTCCGTGTCGAACGCCACCAACGCCGTCCCTGACCAACCGTCGACCCACCCCCGAGTGGGCGTGCTTGGCCTGGGCGCGATGGGGGGTCCGATCGCCCGATTCCTACTCAAGGCCGGCGTCGAGGTCAGCGTCGTCGACGTCGACCCGAGCGCGGTCGCCAGCGCCGTCAAGGCCGGCGCCGAGCCGGCCGACGGACCGGCCGCACTCGCCGAGGCGTGCCCCGTGCTGCTGGTCATCCTGCCGACCGACGCCGACGTGCAGGAGGCGTGCCTGCGCAGCGGCGGCCTGCTGCCGGCGACCGGGCCCGGGTCGACCGTGCTGATCTGCAGCTCGGTACGTCCACGTACGTGCGAGGAGATCGCCGCCGCCGCGCCGGCCGGAGTGGCGGTGCTGGACGCCGCCCTGACCGGTGGCGTGCGCGGTGCGGAGGCAGGCGAGATCAACCTCTTGGTCGGTGGCGACGCCGACGCGTTGGACGCAGTACGCCCGGTCCTCGAGCCGTGGACGAGCGGCGTGCACCACCTGGGCCGGCTCGGCGCCGGTCAGGTCGCCAAGACCGCGAACAACCTCATCCACTGGGCTCAGATCGTCGCGATCACCGAGTCGTTCGAGCTGGCCCGCCGCTACGGGGTGAGCGCGTCGACCTTGCGGGCGGCACTGACGCATGGGCCGACCGACAGCCGCACCATGCGCGAGCTCGAAGACATGCGCCTCACCTGGTACGTCAAGGACATCGAGAACGCCTTCACGATGGCGCAGGCGGTCGACTGGCCATTGCCTGGAGCCGAGCACAGCCTCGCAGCGATGCGACACATCTCGGTGGGACAGCTCGCCCTGCTGCTCGACGGCGAGGACCCCCAGATGAACGGAGCCCGCATGCCGTAGACGCTCCAAGCAACGGGTGCGCGGCCGGACTCGGGCGTGTACCGAACGGGGGACTCAACCGACTCAGTCCATCGGGCCTCTCAGGGCCCCCGCCTCACTGGAGAGGTCAATGCGACATTCGTTAATGGCCACAACCGCGGCGCTGGCCGCGACGAGCCTGCTGGCCGCGTGTGGCGGCTCGCCGACGGCCACACCGGCGTCCGGGGGGGCCGACGAGAAGGCCACGAAGGCCGAGAAGGTCTACGAGAAGTACAACGCGATGAGCGGCCAGGAGCGGCAGGACGAGCTGGTCGAGCTGGCCGAGAAGGAGGGCCAGCTCGACGTCTACACGAGCAACACCGACATGGACGACCTGGTCGAGGGGTTCACCGAGCTGTACGACATCGAGGTCAACGTCTACCGCGCCAACTCCGAGTCCGTGCTGCAACGCCTGCTGCAGGAGACCAAGGCCGAGTACTACGGCGCCGACATCTTCGAGACCAACGCCCTCGAGCTCGGGGTCGTCAACCAGGAAGGGCTGCTCTACCCGTACGAGGGCGAGCTGCGCGACAAGGTACGCGAGGAGGGCAAGGCCGACGGCTGGACCGCCTCCCGGTTCAACTCCTTCGTGGTCGGCTGGAACACCGATCTCGTACCTCCGGGCGAGGAGCCGAAGTCCGTCGAGGAGCTGGCCGAACCGAAGTGGAAGGGCAAGGTCTCCATGGAGGTCGGTGACGTCGACTGGTTCACCGCGATGTACGACTACTACGTCGCCAACGGCAAGACCGAGGCCGAGGCCGAGGACCTAATGACCCGCATTGCTGCCAACTCGAAGATCGCCAAGGGTCACACGGTGCAGGGCGAGCTGTTGTCGGCCGGTCAGTTCGCTGTCACGGTGTCCTCGTACAGCCACACCATCGACAAGGCGGCCGACAAGGGCGCGCCGGTCTCCTGGAAGCCCGCCGACGGCGACCCGGTGCAGCCGATCGTCATCCGCCCCAACGGCATCGGAATGCTCAAGACCGCGGCCCATCCCGCGGCTGCGATGCTCTTCGTCGACTACGAGCTGAGCGGCGGGCAGAAAGTCTTCGCCGACGCGTTCCGGGTCGGTTCCATCGCCGGCGGCGCGGACCCGTTGGAGGGCCTGGAGGTCGTTCCCGTACCCGAGGAGAAGCTGCTCGAGGACCCGACCACCTGGAACGAGCTGTACGAGAAGGTCGTCCGGAACGGCCAGGAGATCTCATCATGACCAAGCAATGGCACAAGAAGGGCTCTGGCATGCGCAACCGTTCTGTCGTCACGAGTGTCCTCGTCGGCGGACTCACGCTCGCCCTGGCGGCCTGCGGCGGCTCCCCGACCGCGACACCGGCCAGTGAGAAGAAGGACGAGGGGCCGACCGACGCCGAGAAGGTGTACGCCGAGGTGGCCGAGCTGTCCGGCCAGGAGCGGCGTGACCACCTGGTCGAGCTCGCCGCCGAGGAGGAGGGCCTCAACCTCTACACCTCGATGACGGCCGACGTCGCCACCGTGGTGACCGATGCGTTCACCGACGAGTTCGACATCGACGTCAGCGTCTACCGCGCCGGCTCGGAGACCGTCCTGCAGCGCATCCTGCAGGAGCAGTCCGCCGACTTCGCCGGCAACGACCTGGTCGAGACGAACGCCACCGAGATGTTCGCCCTCGAGACCGAGAAGGTGATGGCGAAGTACGAGGGCGAGCGCCGCGACCTCGTCCCCGACGCGGGGAAGTTCCCCAGCTGGACGGCCACCCGCTTCAACCTGTTCGCGCCGAGCTGGAACACCGAGCAGATCAGCAAGGAGATGACGCCGAAGTCGTGGGAGGACCTGGCCGACCCGAAGTACGACGGCAAGCTCTCCATGGAGCTCGGCGACTACGACTGGTACCTCACGCTCTACAACTACTGGCTCGACAACGGCAAGAGCGAGGACGAGGTGAAGAAGCTGTTCGCCGACATGGTCGACGGCGCGAAGCTGGTCAAGGGCCACACCGTCCAGGCAGAGCTGATGTCGGCCGGTGAGTACGGCGTGACCGCGTCGAACTACAGCTACATCGTCGAGCAGTCCAAGTCCAACGGTGCGCCGGTGGACTACCTGCCCATGGTGGAGCCGGTGATCGCGCGCCCGAACGGTGGCGGTCTGATGAAGACCGCGACCAACCCGGCGACGGCGATGCTGTTCATGGACTGGGTGCTCGATGAGGGTCAGCAGGTGCTCGTCGACGAAGGGCTGACCCCGGCCATCACCGAGGGCAAGGACCCGCTGGAGGGTCTCGAGGTCATCCCGGTCGACGTCGAGCGGCTGCTGAAGGAGGATGCCCGCTGGAGCAAGGAGTACGACGACCTGCTGGCCGAGGGGGAGGTCATCTCCGACTGACACCGTCTCAGTGGAGCCACCCGCTGGCCGCGCACCGGCGCGCACCAGCACCGTTCATCCGTCCGCCGTGCAGGAAGTGGGAGTGATCAGGTCATGACGCTGGCCGACCGGGTGATGGGCAGGAGCGAGGTGGTCGAGGAGAGTCGATGGCGACGGCTGGTGCCCACGCCGAAGTTCGCCATCGTCGCCGGGGTCGCCGCCCTCGTGGGGTACCTCGCCCTGGTGCCGCTCGGCTACCTGTTCTGGGGCACGTTCTTCGACGCCGAGGGTCTCGAGTTCGGCGGCTTCCGGCGTGCGTACGGCAACGACCGGATGGGAGAGCTGCTCAGGAACTCGCTGAGCTTCGCGATCGGCGCGGCCGCGCTGTCCCTCACGGTGGGGACCACCCTCGCCTATCTGAACGTACGGACGGCGGTGCCGTTCAAGGCACTGTTCTTCGCCGCGTCGATCGTCCCGCTGATCGTGCCCGGGATCCTCTACACCATCTCGTGGATCTTCCTGGCCAGCCCGGACATCGGCCTGCTCAACTCAGCACTGGAGCCGATCTTCGGCTCGGCTCCGCTGGACATCTTCACCATCTGGGGGATGATCTGGGTCGAGGGGCTGCACTCGTCGCCGATCGTCTTCTT
>WHTB01000120.1 GCA_009379735.1 Propionibacteriales bacterium | reverse complement strand
CGGGCCGTGCTCCCGGACGCCAACGTGCCGACCTCCATCCGCAGCAGCGACGTCCCCGTCGTACACGGATCTGCTTCGGATCTGGGCTCGATCCTCGACACCTGGCTCGCCGCGCATGCCGACGGGATCGCCTGCGTCATCCGCGCCAATGACATGGATGGCACGTTCCTGGCGACGTCCCGCGTCAGATCGCTGACCCCGGAGCTGTGCAAGGGGCTCGAGTTCGACCTGGTCGTCCTCGTCGACCCAGAGGCGTTCGGCAACGGTATCGAAGGAGCGGTCGACCGCTATGTCGCGATGACCCGAGCGACCCAGCAGCTCGTCATCCTCACGCCATGACCACCACTGAACTTTCTTCCGTGATGTTGTCGAGACGGCCGGGTCGGCTCCGACCTTCTCGTGACGGCGCCGGACGGCGGCGCCGATGGAGCGAAGGAGACTCGCCATGAGCAAGGTAGTGCTGGATGTATCGATGTCCCTGGATGGATTCTCGGCCGGACCGAACGTCCGGCAGGACGAGCCGATGGGGGACGGCGGCGAACGGCTGCACGACTGGGTTGCCGGGAAGGGGCCGAACGGCGAGGTCGACACCGGCGTCCGCCGGGAGTTGGACGCGTTGGTGGGGGCCACCATCATCGGACGGCGTACCTTCGACCTCGGCCTACGCCCGTGGGGCGGCACGCCGTGGCCAGGCGTGCCGAGCTTCGTGGTCACCCACCGGACCAGGGAGGATCTGCTCGGCGACAACGGCGGGACGTTCGCCTTCGATGGGCTGGAGTCCGCAGCCCGGCGTGCCAAAGATGCCGCAGGGGACAAGGACGTTGTGGTGCTGGGTGCAGACGTCGCCCGGCACCTGCTCAGGGCGGGCCTGCTCGACGTGGTGTGGATCCATCTCGTCCCCCGGCTGATGGGGGAGGGCACGCGGCTGTTCGATGGGGAGCCGGCCGAGCTGATCCCGGAGGGACAGCCCGTCGCGGGGGCCGTTACCCACCTGCGCTACCGCGTCGCGAGGCCCTGACGCCCTCCTAGCCCCCGGACCTACGCAGCGCCGCGGCGAAGGCGCGGAGCACGTCGACCTCGGCCCGGCTGACGACGACCGTCGTCACGTCGCCGTCGACGTTGACCAAGACGTTGTCTTCCCCGTCGTACACGTCCCAGCGCCGGCCGCCGACGGTCAGCGTGTCCACCCGCTGCTGGCCCTCGAAACCGTCGCGGATCTCCTCGTCGAGCCCGCCGTTGGTCTGCTCCAGGCCGACATATTCGTCGTCAGGGTTGAGAAAACCGAGATGCCACGCGAGGACGTCACCGTCGTGGGCGGCGTCGACACTGGTCGCTCGCCAGCCATCGGGCAGCCCCTCGGGAGCGAGTACGTCGTAGCTGGCGGCCTCCCGCGCGCCCGCCAGCTCGCTCGTGTAGTCCACCTGTGTGACCGGCGTCTCCTGGTCGGTCTCGGTGAGCCGTGAGCAGCCGTAGATGACCAGCACGAGCAGCACAATCAGCGCCATGCTGCGCAGCAGGTCCCCGTAGCTCTGCTCCAGGAAGGGCGTTCGCCGCCGTGGCTGGTCCCCGTCGGCGGGCGACGGCGTCTGCGAGCTCACCAGCCCATTGTCGAGCCCGCAACGAGCCGGCCGGCACCCGGGGGGTGAGTCAGGCAGGTTCGAGCCTGCTCGAAAAGGACTACGCACGGTGGCCCGTTGGCGGTGCACAATGGACGGGCAACGCTCGGGACGTTGACATCGGGGGACGTCATGCTTCGCATCGTGTTCACGCCGGAGGACCTCGCACGGGTCCGGGTGGCCGGGGGGCCGGATCCGTTCTGGGAGGTCATCGCCAGCCTGCACCGGTTGCAGACCCGGACGACTCCGGCCGTGTTCGAGCACTGGCGCGCGCGGGCTCGTGCCGCGCTCGGCGATCCGGCTACCCGGGCCGCCGCGAGAATGCTGACGACCCTCGCCCCTCGCGACGTCTACTTTCCCGACTTCCTCACCCCCATCGAGTCGCAGTACGGATTCGACGCCGGACTCGACGCCCTGCTCTCGACTCCGAAACGGCGGCTGCGCAGCGAGCTAAGCGAGCTGGCTCGGCGCCAGCGGCTGCCCGGCTGGACGCGCCGGCTCGCCGATGGCGACCGCGATCTGCTGGCCACGCTGGAGCAGGCGCTCCGCCGGTACTACGCCAAGGTCGTGCGGCCGAGCGGACACCAGCTCGACGCCGCGGTGGCGGCCGATCGCACCCAGCTGGCGCAGGCCTTCCTGGCCGACGGCACCGACGGCGTTCTGTCCAGCCTAGGTCCCACGGTGCGATGGTCCCGACCGGTCCTCGAGGTGTCCTACCTGGTCGACCGCGACGTCCGGCTGGACGGCCGCGGTCTCCTGCTGGTGCCGTCGTACTTCGGCTGGGGCAACCCGGTCGCGCTGGCCGACGACTCGCTGCCGCAGGTGCTGGTGTACGCCAGCGGGCACCGTGACTCCGCACTGCCGCGCCAACGCAACCGGTCGTCGAGCCTCGCCGCCCTGCTCGGACTGACCCGGTCCACCGTCCTCCACATCGTCAGCACCGGCGCGTCGACCACCGAGATCGCCGCCCGCGCGGAGATCTCGCCGGCCACCGCGAGCTACCACGCCTCGGCCCTTCGCGACGCCGGGCTCTCCGCCGTGTCACGCCAGGCCGGCCGCGTACGCCACGTGACGACGCCGCTCGGCGACCAGCTGTTGGAGGCACGCGATCAGGCCGGGTAGCAGCTCACCTCAGTCGCCTTGACGGCAACCCAAACGGGGGCGCCCGGCGTCAGGTCGAGCTCGGCCACCGCAGCGGTGGTCACGTCGGCGAGAACCGGTGGTGGACCGTCGACCTGCACCCGTACGGTGTCGGCGTGCTGCTCCAGCCCGACGACGCGACCGTGCCACACGTTGCGGGCAGAACCGTCCGGACGGCTTCGGTGCAGCGCGACCGCGGTAGGCGAGAACGCCACGAAGGCCGAGCCGTCGACGGTGTCGCGGGTGACGAACGACCCGCCGCACTCCAGCGCGACGCCATGTCCTTTTGCCTTGCCACGCAGCAAGTTCAGCCCGACCAGGCGAGCGACGTAGTCGGTGCGCGGCGACCTGGCCACCTCACTCGGAGCACCACTCTGTACCGCCCGTCCATGCTCGACCACGACGATCCGGTCTGCCAACACCATCGCGTCGAGCGGGTCATGGGTGACCAGCACCGTGCAGCCGGCGAAGTCAGCCAGGTGATGGCGCAGCTCGGCACGCACCTCTATCCGGGTGCCCGCGTCGAGCGCCGCCAGTGGTTCGTCGAGCAGCAGCAGGTCCGGCTCGACAACCAGTGCCCTGGCCAGCGCGACCCGCTGCGCCTGGCCCCCGGACAAGGCTCCGGGTCTCGACCTCGCGTACGCGATGAGTCCGACCCTCTCCAACCAGGCATCGGCCTTCGCGTGTGCCGTACGGCGGGCGACTCCCCGCGCTCGCAGTCCGAACGCGACGTTGTCCCGGGCGGTCAAGTGCGGGAACAGCAGGTAGTCCTGGAACACCATCCCCACTCCACGACGCTCGGCCGGCACGCGCAACCGTCCGGCGGTGTCCTCGAACCGTCGGTCCCCGACCGCTACCGCACCGTCGGTCAGGGGTACCAGGCCGGCCAGCGCCTGCAGAGCAGTCGACTTGCCGGCGCCGTTCGGACCGAGCAGCGCGACCACCTGGTGCGGTGCGACCGCGACGTCCAGGTCGAGGTCGAACCCGCCGCGGCGTACCCGCATCCGAGCGGTCAGACCGGCCGTCACGTCAAACCACTTCGAGTCCAGCGGTCGCGCAACATCGCGAGCACCAGCACCGACACCGCCAGCAGCAGCAGCGAGAGCACGATCGCCGTGTCCGGGTCGGACTGCAGCCGGAGGTAGACCTCGATCGGCATGGTCCGGGTGACGCCGGGGAAGCTGCCCGCAAAGGTGATCGTCGCCCCGAACTCCCCTAGTGCGCGGGCAAAACAGAGCACCGAGCCGGCCACCACACCCGGCGCCGCCATCGGCAGGGTGACCCGCCAGAACACCATCCAGCGCGACGCCCCCAGGGTCGCGGCAGCAGTCTCGTACCTCGAGTCGGTCGCCTGCAGCGCACCCTCCACGGCGATCACCAGGAAAGGCATCGCGACGAACGCCTCGGCCAGCACCACGGCCGCCGTCGTGAACGGCAGGCTGAGACCGAACCACGCGTCGAGGTACTGGCCGACCACGCCGCGCCGGCCCAGCAGCATCAGCAGCGCCACGCCGCCCACGACCGGCGGCAGCACCAGCGGCACTGTCACCAACGCGCGCACGATCCGCCGACCCGGAAAGTCGGTGCGCGCGAGCAGCCACGCGAGAGGTACGCCGAGCAGCAGCGACAGCAGGGTCGCCAGCAGGGCGCACATGAGCGACAGCCGAAGGGCGTCGAGAACCTGTGCGCTGGTCAGCAGGTCCGGCAGCCGGCGCCACGGTGCGCGCAGCGCCAGGCCCAGCAGCGGCAGGACGAGAAACCCTAGGGCGAGCAGGCCCGGCACCAGCAGGGGCAGCGGCGGCCGCGCCCGCGCCGCGACGAGCCGATGGTCAGGGGACGTCGAAGCCGGCATCGCTCAGGATCTTCCGGCCGCGCTCGGACCGGACGAACTCCACGAAGATCGCGGCGCCGTCCGGCTCGGGCGCATCGGCGATCGGGGCGATCAGGTAGTCGTTGACGGCCTTACCCGACTCGGGAAAGTCGATCCCCTTCACCTTGCCGTTCGCGGCCTGCACATCGGTGCGGTAGACCAAGCCAGCATCGACCTCACCCAGCTCGACCTTGCTCAGCACACCCTTGACGTCCTCCTCAAGCGTGTCGGCCTCGACCTCGACCGACGCCGCCGCGAGCGCCCGCTCGGCCGCGTCGCCGCAGGGCACCTCGGCGGCGCACCGGGCCAGCTTCAGGTCGGGGTCGGCCAGGTCGTCGAGGCTGTCCACGTCAGCGGGGTTGTCCGGGGGTACGGCGATCTGCAGCCGGTTGCGCGCAAAGAGTACGGGCTCACCCGCGGCGGCGTCCTTGTCGACGACCTGCTGCATGGTGGCCGGGCTCGCCGCGGCGAACACGTCGGCCGGGGCACCGGACACGATCTGCGGGGCGAGCGCAGAGCTGCCGCCGAAGCTGAACGTCACCAGCAGCTCGGGATGGTCGGCCTCCACCTCCGTCCCGATGGCCTCGAACGACTCCTGCAGCGACGCCGCCGCGAAGACCACGACCTGCCGGGACTGTTCCCCTGCCTTGTCGGCCGGCTCCTCCTCGGACGCGCACCCCGCCGCCAGCGCGCCCAGGAGGGCAAGCCCGACCATCTTCTTCATCTGTGCTCCGCAATCTCGATGACTACATGGGTCGACTTGACCGAGGCGACGGCGACGCTGCCCGGCGCCAGGTCCAGGTCGTCGGCCGCCTCACGGCTCATCAGCGACACCACCCGGAACGGCCCCGCCTGCATCTCCACCTGCGCCATCACGGTGTCCTTGGTGACGCGGGTGACGATCCCCCGCAGCCGGTTGCGTGCGGACTGCCGCCGGCCGTCACCCGGGTCGGGGGTCTCGGCGAGCTGCTGGGCGAACGCGGCCAGGGCTGCACCGTCGACCACCTTGCGGCCGCTCGCGGCGACCTCGACCCGCAGCCGGCCCTGGTCAGCCCAGCGCCGCACAGTGTCGTCGCTGACACCGAGCAGCTCGGCCGCTTCACTGATCCGCAAATTCGGCATAGTGGAGGCTATTGTGCCGTATCTGCGGTCTGGCGAACACACGGGCCTGGCTCCGTTACGATCACGGCGACATGGGTGAACTATCCATGTTGTGTCCCGCAACGTTCGGAGGAGTGCCCGATGACCGACAGCCCTCAGGTCCCGCCAGAGCTCGAGGTCGGTCAGCTCGCCCCCGACCGCAACCTCGCGATGGAGCTCGTGCGCGTCACCGAGGCCGCTGCGATGGCGGCCGGGCGCTGGGTCGGGCGCGGCGACAAGAACGGCGCGGACGCGGTCGCGGTCAACGCCATGCGCAAGCTGATCGGCACCGTCGGCATGCGCGGTGTCGTCGTCATCGGCGAGGGCGAGAAGGACAACGCCCCGATGCTCTACAACGGCGAGCACGTGGGCGACGGCACGGGACCTGAGTGCGACGTCGCGGTCGACCCGATCGACGGCACCACGCTGGCCGCGAAGGGGATGAACAACGCGATCGCGGTGATGGCCGTGGCGCCTCGCGGCAGCATGTACGACCCGTCCGCCGTCTTCTACATGGAGAAGCTGGTCACCGGCCCCGAGGCCGCCGACGTCGTCGACATCCGGCTGCCAGTCGCCGAGAACATCAGGCGTACGGCGAAGGCGAAGGGCAGCCAGCCCGACGACGTCACGGTCGTACTCCTCGACCGGCCGCGGCACGCGGAGCTCGCCGACCAAATCCGGGCCACAGGTGCCCGGATCAAGTTCATCACCGACGGTGACGTCGCCGGCGCGATCATGGCCGCCCGTCCCGATACCGGCATCGACCTGCTGGTCGGCGTCGGCGGCACTCCGGAGGGCATCATCGCCGCCTGTGCGATGAAGGCGCTGGGCGGCGTGATCCAGGGACGCCTGTGGCCACGCGACGACGACGAGCGACAGAAGGCGGTCGACGCCGGCCACGACCTCGAGCAGGTGCTGTCGCTCGACGAGCTGGTCACCGCCGACGACGTGTTCTTCGTCGCGACCGGCATCACCGACGGCGAGCTGCTGCGAGGCGTCCACTACCGCGGTGGCGGCGCGACCACCCACTCGCTGGTGATGCGCTCGCGCAGCGGCACGATCCGGTCGATCTACAGCGAGCACCGGCTGGAGAAGCTGCGCGCCTACGCCGCCGTCGACTTCGAGCACGCCCGGTGATGGCGATTGCCACCACCGTCCTGGTCGTCGGCGAGTCGCTGGTCGACGTCGTGATCGGGCCCAGCGGGTCGGTGCTCGACACCCGCCCGGGCGGCGCGCCGCTCAACATCGCGGTCGGGCTGGCCCGCCTCGAGATCCCGACGCAGCTGCTGACGACGTACGGCGACGATGTCTACGGCGGCCTGGTGGAACAGCACGCGCTCGACTCCGACGTACGCCTCGTACCCGGCTCCCGGACCGCGGACCCGACGTCGGTCGCCCGTGCGTTGCTCGACGAGACCCAGGCCGCGAGCTACGAGTTCGACCTGCGCTGGGCGCCCCCGGCGCTCGACCTGCCGGCCGGGCTCGCCGGGCTGCACGTCGGTTCGATCGGCACCGCCCAGCCACCGGGCGACGCCACCGTGCTGAGACTGGCCGAGCAGGCCATCGCCGCGGGCGTCCCGGTGACCTACGACCCCAACGTCCGGCCCGCCATCTCCCCCGATCCGGTGCAGGCGTGGGAGGGGGTACGGCGCTGGGCGGGGCTGGCCGACGTGGTCAAGCTCAGCGACGACGACGCGGCGTACCTCCAGCCCGGCCCAGAGTCCGAAGCAGACGCCGACGCGATGCTCGACATGCTGCTCGCCCAAGACCGCACCCGGCTGGCGGTGGTGACCTGCGGCGGTGATGGCACCCGGCTGGCCACCCGCCGGCATCGGGTCGACGTACCCGCGCCGCCGGTCGCCGTCGTCGACACGGTCGGAGCGGGTGACTCGTTCATGAGCGGGCTGATCGCAGCCCTGCTCGACCGCGACCTGCTCGACGCCCGGCTGGCCGAGCTGACCGACGCCGAGCTGCGGGAGGTCGGGGGCTTCGCTGCCGCAGTGGCCGCGGTCACCTGCTCCCGGCGCGGCGCCGACCCGCCACGTCGGGCCGACCTCTAGGCCTCTCGTCAGCCGGCCAGCCCGGTGACCGCCTCGTCCGCGCCGTCGGTGAGGGCGGTCGCCACCGCCGCCCAGACTGCCGCGTCGACCGCCATGCCGAGATGGCTCGTCGCTACCTCGACGTGCCGCGCGGCCGGGTCGAGGCAGGCGCGCCAGTTCACGATGCCGTCCGATCGGGAGTAGACCGAGGTGAACGGCAGCTCCGGTGAGAGCGCGCGACCGAGCTCCTCCCAGCTCGACCGGGCGCAGTCACCACCGATGCAGTCGGCGCCCATCACCCGTGCGCCGAGGCCGAGCCGTTCGAGGGTGGCCAGCACGGCGAGGTCGAACGTGAGCACGGCGTGCACGGCTCCCGGTGCCAGCAACGGGCTGCCCAGCGCCACGATGCCGGCGACCAGGTCGGGGCGGCGGGTGGCGAGCCCCTTGGCCAGCAAGCCGCCGAGGCTGTGCCCGACCAGCGCCACCGGCCGGCCGCGCCGCTGCACGATGTCTTCGAGGCGCAGCTCCAGCCGGTCGCCGGCGGACCGGGCGCATCCGACGTTGCTACGAATCTGCGCCCGGTAGGTGCGGTAGCCCCGGGTGCGCAGCCAGCGTGCCATCGGCATCAGGCTCAGGTCGCCCGCCATGAATCCCGGGATGAGCAGCACCGGCTGGTCGTCCCCGTCCGGCTCACCGCGAGCGGTGCGGCGCAGCGCCAGGTGGGATGCCTCGCACAGCAGCCGGGTCTCGCCGATCAGGGGACGCAGACCCCGAGGTCCGACGTACCCGTCCGGTCGCAGATAGCCCGCCATCCGAGCCGCCACGAGGCACCGCCCTTCGCCTGCTCCTATGGTGACACTAACGGTGGCACGGTTCACCGCGAACCCTTCGGCGGGCGCGTCGCGCGCCTCAAGTAAACTCGTGAGTAACCTGGTGGTCACCCGATCGTCAGCCAGGAGGAGCGCAGATGCAGGAGGCCGTCGCCACGCTGCCCAGCGGTGTGGAGATCGCGTACGACACGTTCGGCGACCGTGCTGACCGGCCGCTGCTGCTGGTCATGGGCCTCGGCGGCCCGGGGCTGTGGTGGGACACGGCGCTCTGCGACAACCTCGCCGGGCGTGGCTTCTTCGTGATCCGTTACGACAACCGCGATGTCGGCCGGTCGAGCTACTTGCACGAGCACCGGGTCAACCGACGCCAGCTCGTGCGGGCGTTCCTCGGTCGGCGCAGCGCGGTGCCGTACGCGATGGCCGACTTCGCCGCGGACGCGTTCGAGCTGCTCGACCATCTCGGCATCGAGCGCGCCCACGTCACCGGGGTCTCGATGGGCGGCATGGTGGCGCAGACGATGGCGATCACCCGGCCCGACCGGGTGCTCTCGCTGGTGTCGATGATGTCGACGACCGGCAGGCGCACCGTCGGGTGGCAGGATCCGCGGCTGCTGCCGATCCTGCTGGCCCCGCCGCGCAACACCCGGGCCGACTACATCGTGGGGTCGCGCCGCATCTGGAAGGTGATCGGCTCCCCCGGCTACCCCGCCGACCCGGCGGCCGGCGAGGTCAGGGCCGGCGACACCTGGGACCGCGGCGTCAACCCGTCCGGCGCACTGAGGCAGATGCTCGCCATCGTGACGCAGCCCGACCGCACCGCCGCCCTCCGCCGGCTACGGATCCCGGTCACCGTGATCCACGGCACGGCCGACAAGATGGTGCACCCGTCCGGCGGCCGGGCGACGGCGGCAGCGGTTCCTGGCGCCGAGTTGGTGATGATCCCCCGGATGGGACACGACCTGCCGCCCACGCTGTTCGACACCTTCGCCGATGCCATCGAGCGCACGGCCGACCGGGTGAAGGTGGACAGCAACCGCTGACTCAGTCAATCTGCGCCAGCAGCTCGTCGAGCGCCTCGCGCAGGTAGCCGATCAGCTTCCAGACGTCGGGCACCAGCTCGCGGCAGGCGATCAGTCCGAAGTCGAGGGTGCCGTCGTACGAGAACAGCGTGATGTTGAGGCCGCCGGTCAGGTCGGTCACGGCCGACACCGGGTAGACCCCTGTGATGCTGGCACCGGCGACATACAACGGGAGCTGCGGCCCCGGCACGTTCGAGATGAACAGGTTGAACGGCAGCCCGGGCACCGTCACCAGCCGGAACAGCGACCGCGTCGCCAGCCCGTTCAGCGCGGTCGGCAGAGCCGCGCTGAGGTCCTGCAGGATGGTCGCCGGGATCGCCTGGAAGTGCCGCTTCGCCTCCGCCATCGAGGTCTGGACGAACTGCAGCCGTTCCCTCGGGTCGCCGAGGTGCGTCGGCATCTCGGCCAGCATCACCGAGATCTGGTTGCCGCCGGACCCCTTCTCGTCCTCGGTGCGGATCGACACCGGCACCGCTACCACGATCGGGGTCGCGGGGAGCCCGTCGTGGTCGAGCAGCCACTGTCGGAGGGCC
Source organism: Propionibacteriales bacterium (assembly GCA_009379735.1). Classification (GTDB taxonomy): domain Bacteria; phylum Actinomycetota; class Actinomycetes; order Propionibacteriales; family Nocardioidaceae; genus WHTB01. The sequence continues at coordinate 1,783 of WHTB01000120.1, read as the reverse complement.
GACGTGCACAACGTCATCACGACGTCGTTGACGGTCATGCCGAACGCGTTCTTGACCTGCTTGATCTCCTCGAGGGGCAGTGAGCCGTAGCTGAACCGCCGATGCGCGGTGATCGGTCCGTTCAGCGGCGTGCGCGGGGTCTCGAACCGACGACGCTCGCCGTCGCCGCCGCGCGACTGGCCGGCCAGCCGAGCCACCGTGCCGGCGACGTCACTGATCGTCTTGGCACCCGGCACGTTCGCGGCACCCGGCAGGTCGATCAGGTGCGGAAGCGCCTTGGGCAGGGTACGGACCAGGGAGACCGGCTGTCGTACTGCCTGGATCATCCCCATGCCCAGCATCTCGACCTGTGAGGGCAGCACACCGGGCGTCCACGCGTCCTCCGGCTGGTCGACCTCGCGGGGCTCGGGACTCACGTCCATGATGGTGGCGAGGATCTCCGCGCCGGATACGCCGTCGATCGCCGCATGGTGCACCTTGGAGTAGATCGCGGACCGTCCGCCGGCCACGTTGTGGATCAGGTACATCTCCCACAGCGGACGGGTACGGTCCAGCGGCCGGGCGTGCAGCCTCGCCACCTGCTCGCCGAGCTGCTCCTCGGTGCCCTCGCCGGGGAGCGCGATGTCACGCAGATGGAACTCCAGGTCGAAGTCGGGGTCGTCGGCCCAGTACGGCCGGCCGAGCCCAAGCGGCACCATCACCAGCCGCTGGCGCAGCGGCGCGGCAAGGTGCAGGCGTGGTTCGAGCACGTCCCGCAGGGCGTCGAGGGTGAGGTCGCCGCCCGGGGCGGTGCTCGGGTCGAGCAGCAGCAGGCTGCCGACATGCCCGACCGTGGTCGGCGACTCGACGTTGAGGAACTGCGCGTCGAGCGAGGTGAGCTGCTGCATCCGTCGCCTCCGTGGGTTAGCGTCCATCATCGACCACGCACGAGGCCCGGCGCATCCCGCGGCCGCGTCAGTGTCGCCAGTGCAGCCCGAGGCGCGACTCCCCGGCCGGCAACCGGTAGACCGTCACCGACCCCAGCACGGCCTGCCCGCTGATCCGGACCACCGGGCCGCCTGCCGGCGGCAGCTCCGCCCGGCGTTTGTCACGCAATCTAAACTCACCCAGGAACGTGTCGAGCTGGTCGATCACCGTCACGTCCGGCCGCACGAGGACCTTGATATCGCCGAGGATCGAGGAGCACCGGATCTCGATCTCCGACTTCTCGACCGACGCGTCGCGCAGGTCGACCTCCACCTGGCCGAGCACCGCGGTGGCGGCGTAGCTGGCCGGCACCACCCAGGCTCCGGTGCGCTTCGACTCGCTGAGGATCGCCTGGGACCGGTGCTGGCTCGGAGTCCCACCGATCCGGGTGCTCTCGGGGCTGGTCGAGGGTCTCCGTACGACGGCGTGTCCTGCCGACGGCAGGTCCGCAGTGAGCGGCTCGAGGTCGCGGTACGTCTTGGCAGTGAGCGCACGCTCCAGCCGCTCCTCGAGCTCCTCGAGGTCGAGACGGCCGTCGCCGGCCGCGTCGCGCAGCTGCTCGGCAACCCGGTCGCGGTCAGCGTGCGACACCCGCAGATCGAGCTGGGGGTCAGCGTTCTCATCCGGCGACTTCTCGCTGCTCACCCGGCGATGCTATCGCGGCAATGTCACCGGGAAATGGGTGAAGGCCACCCGGTTGCCGGGTGGCCTTCACTGGTGTTTGTCCGGCGACGTCCTACTCTCCCACGACGTCTCCGTCGCAGTACCATCGGCGCTGGAGGGCTTAACTTCCGGGTTCGGGATGGGTCCGGGTGTT
>WHTB01000421.1 GCA_009379735.1 Propionibacteriales bacterium | reverse complement strand
TGCACGGGCTGGGGGCGCGGTGGGTGTGCATACGTGCAATGTCGGCGCGAGCATTCCGGGGGTTACTCGCGTCGAGATTGCGCCAGTGCACGGTCAGTCGAACGGCGGCGGATGCTGCTCGGGCAGTCGGCGTCGCGCTACCTGCACACCGGCCTGGAACCGGGTGCGCGCGCCGAGCTCGCTCATCAGCGCGGCCACGCGTCGGGCGACGTGGCGTTGCGGGTGCAGGCGACCGACGCCGAAGGAAGTCAGATCAGCCAGACGGTGATGCGGGCCTACGGGCTCGACTGACCGCGGGCGGGGAGCCCGGGCGGACCTGCTGCCGCCCGGGCTCCGGCTCGTCGGACGTGGCGGCCGCCCTGGTCGCACGTCCGTTCAAGCGCCGGGGCCAGTGGTTGGTCTAGCGTCTGCTGTTGTGCGGCATAGCGACAGTCACGCGACTCGGATCGGCGCCCTGGGGGAGCTGGTGACGGGCGAGGTGATCGAGGCCGGCGCGCCCGGTTATGACGCGGCCCGCAGGCCCGCCCTGGCACGGTTCGGGCACATCCGGCCGCGGGCCGTCGTCCGCTGTGCGTCCGTTGACGACGTCGCGCGCACGCTCGACTTCGCCCACGCTACGGGCCTGCACGTGGTGCCGCGAGGCGGCGGTCACTGTTTCGCCGGCCGCTCCTCGACCGACGGGATCGTGCTGGACCTGACCCCGCTGCGATCCATCGCGGTGTCGCCGGACGGCGTCGCCACCATCGGCGCCGGTGCGACGCTCGCGGAGGTCTACGGCGCCCTGCACGAGCATGGCCTGACGCTTCCGGCCGGGTGCGGTCCGACCGTCGGGATCGCCGGCCTCACGCTCGGCGGCGGGCTGGGGATCCTCGGCCGAAAGTACGGCCTGACGTGCGACCGCCTCCGGGCCGCGCAGGTCGCCTTGGCGGACGGCCGGATCCTCGACTGCGACGAGCACCGCGACGCCGACCTGTTCTGGGCACTTCGCGGCGCCGGTGGCGGGCAGTTCGGCGTCGTGACCTCCTTGGTCTTCGACGCCGTACCGGCACCGGACGCGACGCGGTTCGAGCTGGTCTGGTCGCTCGACGCCGCGGCAGCCGTGGTCGCCGCCTGGCAGGACTGGGCACCCGACGCGCCGGACGAGATGAGCGCCAACCTGAGGCTCGTCGCCGCCGGGACCGACGGCCCCGTGGAGGTCATCATGTTCGGGGCGATGCTCGGCACGGAGGCAGAGACCGCCGAGCTGCTCGGTGAGCTGGTCGGTCTGGTGGGCAGGCCGCCCGGGTCCGAGAGTCGGGCCCGCCTGCCGTACCACGACCTCAAGGGCTCGCTGGCCGTGCTCGGTTCGGCCGATGCTGCCGAGCCCGAGCCGCCCGGTCTGGTGTCCAGCCGGTCGGAGTTCTTCCGCCGGTCGCTACCGGCGGACGCGATCACCCGGCTGCTGGAAGGCTTCGTCCGGGATCGCACCGCGGGCCAGCGTCGGGAGCTCGCCTTCACCCCCATGGGTGGCGCCTACAACCGCGTGCCGGTAGACGCGACGGCGTTCGTCCATCGAGCGGAGAGGTTCCTGCTCGAGCACGTGACAGTCAGCTCCGGCGGGGCCTCGACGGGGTCGGACCTGGTGCCGCGCTGGGTGCAGCGTTCGTGGGCCGGCCTGCACCCGTGGGGATCAGGACGGGTCTACCCGAACTTCCCGGATCCAGAGCTGACCGACTGGACCGAGGCGTACCACGGCAGCAACTACGCCCGCCTCGCGCGGGTGAAACGTACCTACGACCCGGAGCGGTTGCTGCACTTCCCCCAGTCCGTCTGAGCCGACGAGCGTCGCTGCCGGCCGGCGAGGGTCAGCCGATCAGCGGGAGGGTGCGGGGCGGTGGAGGGTCGGAGTGCGCGTAGCCACGACGTACGGCGTCGTGCAGCCGGGCCGGGTCCCACGGGAGGTCGGCCTGCGGCAGCTGCGCGATCGCGTCGTCGACCGAGACGCCGGCCTGGACCATGCCGGTGATCGCGGTGGCGACCTCACCGACATCGCCGCGCTGGTTCATCACGTACCCACGGTCGACCGGAACCCCGTGCCCCGGCACGACCACGGTGCCGTCGCCCATCACCTGGGTCGCCAGCTCGAGGGTCTCCGGCCACTCCAGCGGGAAGCAGTCCGGACCGAAGCTGGGCGGCGCGGACTCCTCGACCAGGTCACCGGCGAAGACGACGTCGGCGTCCGGCACCCGGATGACCGCGTCGCCGTCGGTGTGTCCACGGCCGGGATGCAGCAGCTCGACGTACCTGTCGCCGAGCTCGATCACCGAGACCGAGGAGAACGTGGTGTCCGGATGGCGCAGCGGCGTCTCGATCACCTCGGCGTTGAGCGGGTCGTCGTCGCCGTCCTCGCGGCATAGTCGCCTGACGCGCTCCGCCGCCGCCTCGTGCGCATAGATCGTGACGTCGTCGAACGCGACGTTGCCGAAGGTGTGGTCGAAGTGCTGGTGGGTGTTGACGACCCAGTGCACCGGCCGCGGGTCCAGCCGCCGGATCTCGTCGCGCAGCCGCTCGCCCTGGCGGCGGGTGCCGCGGGTGTCGACGACCAGCAGGCCGTCGGCACCGGCGACG
>WHTB01000441.1 GCA_009379735.1 Propionibacteriales bacterium | reverse complement strand
TCAGGTAGCCGAGCCAGCCGAGGAAAGCGGCGACGACCAGTAGGCACAGAGCACCGAGCGCACGGGGCAGGAACAGCCCGCCGAGGACCAGCGCCACCGTGGCGACGGGCACCAGGAGCTTGGGCTGCGCCGTCAGCCAGGACAGGGCGGCATAGCTGCGCGGCGTGGTCTGCGCGGGCCGGGGCGCGCTCGCGGCGGAGGCTCGCTTTGCCGGGTTGCCGCTGCGTCGGGCGTTGGGGTGCGGCTCGCTGGGTTTGGACACGGCGTCATCGTCGCACGACGGCCCCGATGACCCGGCTCACGGATCCGCCACCCCCCGCTGAGTGTGACGTTTTCGACGCGACACGCTGGCGTGTCTGTCGAAAACGTCACACTCAGCGGGAAGTTGACAATGATTTCCACTTAGTTGACAATCGTTTTCATGAGAAAACCTGTGGCGCTGCTCGGCGCCGGAACCGTCGCAGCCCTCCTTGCCGGCTGCGGCGGCGCGAGCTCCGCGTCGGACGACGGTCCCGTGGTCGTGGCCGCGTTCTACCCGTTCGCCTACGTCGCCGAGCGCGTCGCGGGTGACACCGGCACGGTCACCAACCTGACGGCTCCTGGTGTCGAGCCGCACGACCTCGAGCTCAGCCCGCAGCAGGTGGCGAGTCTGTCCGAGGCGGACCTGGTCGTCTATGAGAAGGCCTTCCAACCGGCCGTCGACGACGCCGTCGAGCAGAACGTCGACGGCGCCACCGTCGAGGTCACCGCGGTCGCCCCGCTCGAAGAAACGACCGCCGGCGACGGCGACCCGCACCTCTGGCAGGACCCGACCAAGCTGGTCCCGGTCGCCGAGGCGGTCGCCGACGAGCTCGCCGAGGCCGATCCCGACAACGCCGACCGCTACCGCTCCAACGCCGAGAAGCTGGTCGCCGACCTGGACGCGCTCGACCAGGAGTTCGCCACGACACTGGCCGGCTGCGAGCGCCAGGCGTTCGTGACCAGCCACGAGGCCTTCGGCTACCTCGCCATGCGCTACGACCTGGAGATGATCTCGATCGCCGGCATCGCCCCCGACGCCGAGCCCTCACCGGCTCGTCTCGCGGAGCTGCGCGACGTCGTGCGGCACGAGGGCATCACGACCGTCTTCACCGAGACCCTGGTCGACCCGGCGATCGCCGAGACCCTGGCCGCCGAGGCCGACGTCGAGACCGGCGTGCTCGACCCGATCGAAGGACTGACCGACGAGACGAACGACGAGGACTACCTTTCTCTCATGCGTTCCAACCTCACCGAGCTGGCGAAGGCCAACGGCTGCGGATGACCCCAACCCCTCCCCCTGTACGCATCAGCGACGGCGCCGTCGCCCTCGGCGGCCGCCCGGTCCTGCGTGGCATCGACCTCACCGTCGGCGACGGTGAGGTCGTCGCCGTCCTGGGCAGCAACGGGTCGGGCAAGTCGACGCTGGTCCGCGCGGCCCTCGGGCTGACCCCGCTCGCCCGTGGAGAGGTACGGCTCTTCGGCACCCTGCTGGCCCGCTTCTCCGGCTGGCGTCGCATCGGGTACGTACCGCAGCGGCCTGCTGCCTCGTCCGGCGTACCCGCGACTGTCCGTGAGGTCGTCACGGCCGGACGGCTCGCGCGGCGGAGGTTGCTGCGGCCACTGTCACGCCGCGATCACGACGCGATCGAGGCCGCCCTGGCCGCGGTCGACCTGAGCGGCCGCCAGCACGACAGCGTGTCCACGCTGTCCGGCGGGCAGCAGCAACGTGTGCTCATCGCCCGGGCTCTGGCCGGCGAGCCCGACCTGTTCGTCCTCGACGAGCCGACCGCGGGCGTCGACCTGGCCAGCCAGCTCGCCTTCGCCGAGGCGCTCACCGAGGTCGCGACGGCCGGGGCGACCATCATCCTGGTCGCGCACGAGCTCGGACCGATGGAGCCGCTGATCGACCGGGCCGTCGTGGTGAGCGACGGGCGGATCGTGCACGACGGTGCGCCGCAGGCGACCGCCGGCCTGCATGCGTTCCACGACCATGCCCACCCGGAGCCGCCGGTCGACCACTCCCCCCTCGGCGACGGGTGGTCGCTGTGAACATCCTCGACTTCGAGTTCATGCAGCGGGCCTTGGTGGCCGCGCTGGTCACCGGCCTGGCCGCGCCGGCGGTGGGCACGTACCTCGTCCAGCGACGGCTGGCGCTGCTCGGCGACGGCATCGGCCACATCGCGGTGACCGGCGTCGCCCTCGGCCTGTTGACCGGCTGGGCACCGATCTGGACCGCCGTCGGCGTGG
>WHTB01000057.1 GCA_009379735.1 Propionibacteriales bacterium | reverse complement strand
GCGTGCAGCACGGTCTCCTCGGCACCGGCCTCGGCCAGCACCTCGCCGCGCGGGTCGGAGACGAGCGACCGCCCGCAGAACCCGTTCCCGGCCAGGTTGCAGCCGATCGCGAAGATCTGGTTGTCCTGACCGCGCGCCCGGGTCCGGAGCGCGAGCAGGTGCTCGTAGCCGTCCGGCACCGCCGACGGGATCACCAGGATCTCCGCACCGGCCAGCGCCAGCGTCGTCGCGACCTCCGGGAACGCGTGCTCGAAGCAGATCAGCGGGCCTAGCGTGCCCGCGGGGGTGGCGACCGGTCCGAGCGTCGTGCCGCTGGCGAAGCAGTCCAGCTCGGGTGGGTAGAGGTGGGTCTTGCGGTAGCTCGTCGCGGACCCGTCCGGTGTCACGGTCACGAGGGCGTCGTACACCTGGCCGTCGGACGCCTCGAGGAAGCCGGCCACCAGCGTGACCTCGGCCTCGACGGCCGCGGCGACCAGTCGCCGAACACTGGGGCCGTCGAGTGGCTCGGCCAGCTGCTTTCCCTTGCTGCGCAGCAGATCCAAGTCGTAGCCGGTGGTCACCAGCTCGGGAGCGACGACCAGATCGGCGGTGCCGCCGTGCTCGCGGACCGCATGGACGACCCGGTCGACGTTGCCGTCCACGTCGCCCGTCGTGACGGCCAGCTGCAGGACGACGACGTCGACGATGGTCATCCCTTCACCCCGCCGGCGAACAGCCCGCGCACGTAGTAGCGGTTGAGCAGGGCGAACAGCAGCAGCGGCGGCAGGATCGCCAGGATCGACCCGGCCGACACCAGGTTCTCCTGGGCCAGGTGCGGCGCCTGCAGGTTCGCCAGGCCGACCGTGATCGGTTGGTGGTCACGGTCCAGCAGCGTCAAGGCGAGCAGCAGGTCGTTCCACACGAACACGAAGTCGATCAGCGCGAACGACGCGATCCCCGGCAGCGACAGCGGCAGCACCACGTGCCGGAACACGCCGAGATGCGAGGCACCGTCGATCCGCGCAGCTTCCAGCATGTCCTCCGGGATCTCCGACATGAACCCGCCGAGCATGAAGATCGCCCAGCCGGCCCCGAAGGCCACGTGGACGAGGATGATGCCGACGTACTGGGTCACCTCGCCGGTCAGATGCAGGGTCTGGAACCACGGCAGCAGCGGGATCAGGATGATCTGTACCGGCACGATCATCGTGGTGATCAGCAGGAAGTACGTCAGCCCCTTCAGCCGAAAACGGAGCCGGGAGAAGGCGTACGCCGCCAGCGAGCCGAGCAGCACGCTCAACAGCACGGCGCCAATGGTGATCACGAAGCTGTTGACGACGTACGACGAGAGCCCCTCCCGCCACGCGCGCGAGTAGTTGCCGAACGTCAGGTCGCCGAGACCCGGCTGCCACCAACCCTGGCGCGTCTCGGACAGCGGCAGCACCGAGATCATGAACGCGCCGAGCACCGGGACGAGCCAGATCACGGCGAGCACCGTCGCCAGTGCGTAGAGCGCGAGCCCCGACCGGCCGCCCATCCGCAGCGCACTCATCGGTCGCTCCGAGTCGCCCGGCGGATGTACGGGTACGCACCGACGATCAGCGTGGCCGACAGCAGCACCGCGATCGCGGCCGCCTGGCCGGCCTGTGGCGTGTCGAGGAAGGAGAACGCCTGCAGCCACAACAGCAGCGCCAGCACCATCGTGTCGTCGGCAGGTCCGCCCCCGGTCATCACGTACACGATGTCGAACGTGCGAAGCGCGAAGATCACCATCTGCACCAGCACCACGATCATCGGGCCGCGCAGCGACGGGATGATGACGTTGCGCACCGTCTGCAACGGGCCTGCGCCGTCGATCTTGGCCGCCTCGAGCAGGTCGTCCGGCATCGCCGTCAGCCCGGCGGTGAAGGTGATCACGCCGAAGCCGGTGAACGCCCAGAACGCCGGCAGCACCAGCGCGATGTTGGTGAAGTCGACCTGGATCGGGCCGAGGTCGAGGTGCCCGAGGTTCGACAGCCAGGCGCCGAGGTTCAGCTCCAGCCAGCCGACGTCGAAGCTCAGCTCGTCCAGCCGCAGCGTGCGCAGTACGGCGTTGAGCACACCGACGTCCGGGTCAGGGTTGTAGACGAACGTCCAGATCACCCCGACGGCGGCCAGCGAGATGGTCAGCGGCAGCACGAACACGCTCCGCAGCACCGAGGACCCGCGACCGGCGAACCACACCAGCAGGGCCAGCGCCAGCGAGAACACCCCGACCAGCAACGGCAGCGCCACCAGCCAGATCAGCGTGTTGACGGTGGCGTTCCAGAAGTCGCCGCTGGTCAGTGTGGTGCGGTAGTTGTCGAGACCGACGAACTCCCAGGTCTCCGGGTCGGCCGGCTCCCAGGGCGTCAGCAGGCTCCACTCGAAGAAGCTGGAGGCGACCGTCTGCACCGCCGGCCACAGGTAGAACGCCGCGAACACCAGCAGCATTGGCCCGACGAACAGCCACGGCACCCACCGCCCATCGCGCCGAGCCCGCGAGGTCGAACCCATCGCCCGGCTCACCCGGACCGGGTGTCGACCTCGGTCATCGTGCCGATGAACGCGTCGACGTCATAGTCACGTACCAGCTGTTGCAGGGCTTGGGTGTACTTCGCCTGGATCTCCCCGCCGATCCAGTCGTCGAGGTCGTACCCGGCGGCGACGTCGGGGTCGGTCGGCCAGAGCTCGGCCGCGGCCCGGTCGATGTCGCTCGGGTACGCATCGGCGGGCACGTTGGCGTTCGGGGCGATGTAGCCGCCGAGCTCGGCCCAGATCGTCTGCGCCTCCGCCGAGGCGAGGTACTCCAGCAGGGCGCGCGTCGCCGCCTCGTTCTCGGACTCCTTGGCACCGAAGAACAGGTCGCCGCTCACCGCCTGCGCGGCCGGCACGGCTGCGTCCGGCGCCGGCATCTTGAAGAACGCGAAGTCCTCGCCGGGCTTGAGCGACTCGTCGCACTCCGCGGGCGTGATCAGGCTGATGAACGCACCCTGGTTCTGGAACAGCGCCTTGCCCTGGGCGCGGGCGCAGGTCGCGTCGACGAACCCGGTCCCGAGCGCGGACTCCGGGAAGTAGCTCTCCGCGACGTCGGCGTACGTCTCGAACGCCTTCACGATCGCCGGGTCGTCCCAGCCGATCTCGCCCCGGGCCAGCTGGTTGAACTTCTCCGGCCCGGCCACGCCGAGGATCAGCGGGTCGGCCCACTGGGTCAGCGGCCAGGAGTCCTTGCCACCGATCGCGAGCGGGTCCATCCCCTGCGCCTTGTCCATCGCGCCGGTGAACTCCGCCCAGGTCTTCGGCGGCTCGACCCCGAGCTGGTCGAGCTCGGCCGGCGTGTACCAGATCAGGCCGTTGACGTTGCCCTTGAAGTAGATCGCGTACGTGTGGTCGAGCCCGGCGGTCGCAACGTCGCGCAGCGACTCGGTGTAGTCACCGTCCTCGACCCAGCCGTCCCACTCGTCGTCGAGCTCGAGCAGCAGGTCCTTCTCGGCGAAGTTGCGGACGATGCCCGGCAGGCCGACCGCCACGTCCGGCGGCCCGCCCTGGACGAACTGCTGGGTGAGTAGCGACTGGGTCTGGTCGAACGGCACCTGCTCCAGCTTGACCGTGACGTCGGGGTACTTCTCCTCGAACCCGTCGACCACGGACTGGAACGCCTCGCCCTCGGGCCCGGTCCAGTTGTGCACGACCCGCAGGTCGCCGGCCACCTCGCCGCCGCCCGATCCACCCCCGTCGTCCGAGCCACCGCAGCCCGCGGCCGCGAGCACCAACCCGAGTACGACCACGCGGACTCGCGTCACCGCTGCCCTCATCGCACGCCTCCAGAGCATTTGTATTCGTTCGATGACAAATACTGGACACCCGATGGGCGATGGTGTCAAGAGGCTGTTACGGGACTGCCACCTGCACCTGCAGCCCGGTGATGGCGGAGATCAGGTCGGCTGCCCGGCGCGCCGCGTCCGCGGGGTCCGTCCGGCCGACCAGCACCGCCTCGAGCATGGCCTGGAGCTGGTTCGACACCCGGGGGTACGTCGGGGTCGGCGGCCGCACCACGGCCCCGCCGAGCATCGCCGCGGTGTCGTGCAGGAAGCCCGAACCGTCGTCGGCCAGCGCGGCGGCGGTCCGGCGCACGGCCAGCTGCCCGGTCTCCCGCGCCATCCGGACCATCGCCTCCGGCGCCGCCAGCCGCTGCAGCAGCCGCATCGCCAGATGAGGGTGCTGCGCCTGGCGGAAGATCCCGTGCACCATCCCGCCGGCCAGCGTCGTCGCGCCACCGCGCGGCCCCTGCGGCGGCGGCACGAACCCGAACTGCTCCCACACCTCGTCGACGCCGAGGCCGGTCTCCGCGGCCAGTGTGCGCAGCTCGTAGCTGCCGCCGATGGTCAGCGCCACCTGCCCCCGCGCCAGCATCCGGGCCGCCCGGTCGTACTCGTAGGACACCGCGTCCGCGGGCAGCACCCCGCCGTCGACGAGGTCGCGCAGAAAGATCAGGCACTCGACCGCTCCGGGCGAGTCAATGGTGACGCCGTGCTCGTCGAGGACCGTCACACCGTTGGCGGCGAGCAGCCCGAGCAGGCAGTACGTCGTGGCCTCGCCGCCCCGTGAGCCCGCCGGGAAGGCGAGCGGCTGACGGACACCGGCCTGGGTCAGTGCGGCCGCGGCCACGGTCAGGTCACCCCAGGTCCGCGGCGGCTCGAGCCCGACCTCGGCGAGCAGCGTACGGCGGTACCACAACCCCGCGACGTCGGCCTCGGCCTGCAGTGCGACCGGGTGTCCGCCGTACCGGTTGGCCTCCACGAACGGGTCGACGAGGTCCGCGACGTACTCCGTCCGAAGCCATCCCGGGTCGAGCTCGTCCAGCGGGTACAAGAACCCGGAGGCGGCGAACTCCGGCACCCACACCGAGTCGAGCAGCGCCACGTCCGGCGCCCGCCCCTCGGCGACGGCATGGGTCAGCACCTGGTGCAGGTCGGCGAGCTCCACGGTGGTGACGTTGAGCGTCACCCCGTCGGGGCACGCCGCCCGGACCAGGGCCTCCCACGGCCCGTCCGGCACCGTCACCAAGAGCTCGGCCTGGCTGTCGTTCAGTCGTACCCAGTGCGGGTTCACGAATGTGCCGAGCCGGCGCTGCCGCAGGATCGCGCCCTCCTCGGCGAGCTCGGCCAGGGCCCGGTGGACGGGCGTCCGGCTGATGCCGTACAGCGCGCACAGCTCGTGCTCGGTCGGCAGCCGGTCGCCCGGGCCGTAGCGACCGCCGAGGATCTCCTCGATCAGCATGGTCTTCAGCTGGACGTAGACCGGCAGCGGCTGGCTGGGGTCGATCACCCGTCCCACGAGCGTCCTCGTCCGGGCGCGCCGATCGTCGGCATGCCCAGCGAGACTCCCGATGCGGCGGCCGGCGTCGCCGTCCGGGCCTCCCAGGCGTCGCCGGACCGGGTGCGCCGGACCTCCGTCACCGGGGTGTCGGACACCAGGTGGTGCGGCGCGGCATACGTGATCGGCACCGAGACCAGGTCACCCGGTCGGACGCCGGCACCGTCGGCCGGCACGAAGTGCACCAGCCGGTTGTCCGGCGCGCGCCCCGACAGCCGATGCGTCGCGGCGTCCTTGCGGCCACCGCCCTCGGCCACCAGCACCTCGACCTTCGTGCCGACGAGCCGCTTGCCCTCGGCCCAGGCGATCTCGTCGACCACCTCGACGAGCCGCTCGTACCGCTCCTGCACGACGTCCTTCGGCAGCTGGTCGTCCATCGCCGCGGCCGGCGTGCCGGGCCGCTTGGAGTACTGGAACGTGAACGCCCCCGAGAAACGCGCCGCGCGTACGACGTCGAGCGTGTGCTCGAAGTCCTCCTCGGTCTCCCCCGGGAAGCCGACGATGATGTCGGTCGTGATCGCCGCCTCCGGCATCGCCGCGCGGACCCGCTCGATGATGCCGAGGTACCGCGCCCGCCGGTACGAGCGCCTCATCCTCCGGAGCACGGCGTCGGAGCCCGACTGCAGCGGCATGTGCAGCGACGGCATCACGTTCGGAGTCTCGGCCATCGCCGCGATCACGTCGTCGGTGAAGTCGCGCGGATGCGGTGAGGTGAAACGCACCCGCTCGAGCCCGTCGATCTCGCCGCAGGCGCGGAGCAGCTTGCCGAACGCGAACCGGTCGCCGAACTCCACGCCGTACGAGTTGACGTTCTGCCCCAGCAGCGTGACCTCGCAGACGCCTTCGGCGACCAGCGCCTCGATCTCGGCCAGCACGTCGCCGGGGCGACGGTCCTTCTCCGTTCCGCGCAGCGACGGCACGATGCAGAACGTGCAGGTGTTGTTACACCCGACCGACACCGAGACCCAGGCCGCGTACGCCGACTCGCGGCGGGTCGGCAGCGTCGACGGGAACACCTCGAGCGACTCCAGGATCTCGACCTGTGCCTCGTCGGCGACCCGCGCCCGCTCGAGCAACACCGGCAGCGAGCCGATGTTGTGGGTGCCGAACACGACGTCGACCCAGGGCGCCTTCTTGGTGATCGTGTCGCGGTCCTTCTGCGCCAGGCAGCCGCCGACGGCGATCTGCATGCCGGGTCGCTCCGCCTTGACCGGGGCGAGGTGGCCGAGGTTGCCGTACAGCCGGTTGTCGGCGTTCTCCCTGACTGCACAGGTGTTGAAGACGACGACATCGGCTTGGTCGCCCTCGGTCGCACGCAGGTAGCCGGCGTCCTCGAGCAGGCCGGAGAGCCGCTCGGAGTCGTGCACGTTCATCTGGCAGCCATAGGTGCGCACCTCGTAGGTGCGGGAGACAACGGAAGTCGCAGACATAACCGTCCAAGCGTACGGCCGGAGCGGGGGCCGCCGAAATCGGCATCGACTTGGTCAAGATCGGGCTCAGACCCGGTGGGTGGATGACCATGGACCCGGTTGGCGCTAGGTTGCCTGTCATGACCGATGCGGTATTGGCCCCCGAACCGACCGCCGGACCGGGTGGTCCGCTTGTCGTTCTCGAAGGCGTCAACAAGTGGTTCGGCGACCTGCACGTGCTGCAGGACATCAACCTGTCGATCGACCGCGGCGAGGTCGTCGTTGTGATCGGCCCGTCCGGTTCGGGCAAGTCGACGCTGTGCCGGGCGATCAACCGGCTCGAGACGGTCGGCAAGGGCGAGATCCGGCTGGACGGCAAGCCGTTGCCGGCCGAGGGCAAGGAGCTGGCCAAGTTGCGCGCCGACGTCGGTATGGTCTTCCAGGCGTTCAACCTGTTCGCGCACAAGACCGTGCTCGACAACGTCATGCTCGGACCCACCAAGGTCCGCCGCACCAAGGAGGCCGAGGCCCGCGAGCACGCGAAGCAGCTGCTCGACCGGGTCGGCGTCGGCAACCAGGCCGACAAGTACCCCGCCCAGCTGTCCGGTGGCCAGCAGCAGCGCGTCGCCATCGCCCGGGCCCTGGCCATGCGGCCGAAGCTGATGCTCTTCGACGAGCCCACGTCGGCGCTCGACCCGGAGATGATCAAGGAGGTCCTCGACGTCATGGTCGACCTGGCCAAGCAGGGCATGACCATGATCGTCGTGACCCACGAGATGGGTTTCGCCCGCACCGCCGCCAACCGCGTCGTGTTCATGGCCGACGGCCAGATCGTCGAGGAAGCCACGCCCGACGAGTTCTTCACCAACCCGAAGTCGGATCGGGCCAAGGACTTCCTTGGCAAGATTCTCAAGCACTGAGGAGAAATGCAGTGAATCTCAACCGAACCAGGATTGCGGTCGTCTCGGTGGCGGCTGCGTTGGCGCTGACCGCGTGCGGTAGCGCCGGCGACGACGACGAGGGCGGCGGCGCCGACGTCGACGTCAAGGAAGATGCGGCCGCCGAGTTCGACGACGGCACCGCGATGAAGGAGTTCGCCGAGGCGGGCGCGATCACCATCGGCGTGAAGTTCGACCAGCCGGGCATCGGCTTCAAGGGCGCCACCGACGACGCCCCCACCGGCATGGACGTCGAGATGGCCAAGATCTTGGCCGGCTCGCTCGGCATCGAGCCCGACGGCATCGAGTGGAAAGAGACCATCTCCGACAACCGCGAGCCGTTCCTCGAGGGCGGTGAGGTCGACCTCGTCGTCGCGTCGTACTCCATCACCGACGAGCGCCGCGCCGTCGTCGGCCAGGCCGGCCCGTACTACGTGACCGGACAGCAGCTGCTGGTGAAGACGGGCAGCGACATCCAGACGGTCGAGGACATCGAGGGCAAAGAGGTCTGCTCGGTGACCGGCTCGACCTCGCTGGAGAACGTCGAGGCCAAGGGCGCCACCGCGCGTGGCTTCGACACCTACTCCGAGTGCCGCGACCAGGTGCTCGACGGCACGGTCGAGGCGATGTCGACCGACGGCTCGATCCTGCTCGGCTACGCCGCGGAGAACCCCGACGAGGTCGAGGTCGTCGGCGAGCCGTTCTCGGAGGAGCGCTACGGCATCGGCTACAGCCTGGAGAGCCCGGAGATGTGCGAGTGGATCAACGAGACCGTGCAGAAGTCGTACGACGACGGCACCTGGGCGGACGCGTTCGAGGCCACGCTCGGCAAGTCCGGCGTGGAGACGCCCGAGCCACCGGCACCCGACGCGTGCCCGGCGGCCTGACCGACCGCTGACCGCGTCCCGTGGGGCGGCCCGAGCAACCGGGCCGCCCCACGGTCACGCCGACCAGCCCGGTTCGCACCCGGGACCGGTGACCGACCGAGGAGGTGGCGAGCATCGACGACATCGTGCAGGACTACGGCATCGTCCTTCGCGCGTTCCTGCTGACGATCGAGCTGTTCCTGGTGGCCGGGCTGGCCTCGCTGGTACTGGGCGTGCTGCTGGCGGCGGCCCGGGTCGGCCCGATCCCGGTGCTGGCCAAGGCGGGCACGGTCTACGTCGCGATCTTCCGCAACACCCCGCTGCTGGTGGTGTTCATCTTCGTGTTCATCGCGATGCCCCGGCTCGGGGTGAACTACCCGTTCTTCGCCAAGGGGTGCATCGCGCTCACGGTGTACACCGCGGCGTTCGTCTGTGAGGCGTTCCGCTCGGGCATCAACTCGGTGTCGCTCGGTCAGGCCGAGGCCTCGCGCGCGGTCGGGCTGACCTTCGGACAGTCGATGCAGCACGTCGTGCTGCCGCAGGCGCTGCGCGCGGTTGTGCCGCCACTGGCCAGCGTGATGATCGCGCTGGTCAAGAACACCTCGATCGCGGCGGCGTTCGGCCTGGCCGAGGCGACCAGCCGGATGCGCTTCTTCACCAACAACAACGCCGACGACCGGATGCTGATCTTCCTCACCTTCGCGATCGGCTACGTCATCATCGTCGAGCTGGTCTCCCTCGGCTCGCACGGCCTGGAGCGGCGCTGGCGGGTGGCCCGATGAGCAGCATCCTGTTCGACGTCCCGGGGCCCCGGGCGCGGGCGCGGCAGCGCCTCTACTCCGTGATCGCCTCGATCGGCCTGGCTGGCCTGCTGGCGCTGATCGGCTGGCGGATGTACGACACCGGCCAGCTGGCGTACGACAAGTGGGAGCCGTTCGTCACTCCCGACTACATCGTGGTGCTGCTGTTGGATGGGCTGCTGAAGACCCTGCAGATGGCCGTGCTGTCGATCATCTTCGCCACTGTCTTCGGCGTGATCTTCGGCGTCGGCAAGCTGTCGGAGCAAGGCTGGCTGCGCTGGCCGTGCTGGGCGGTCGTGGAGTTCTTCCGCGCTGTCCCGCTACTGCTGCTGATTATCTTCATCTTCTACTCCTACGGCATCGGCGACGGCTTCGGCTCGTACTGGTCGGTGGTGATCGGGCTGACGCTGTACAACGGCGCCGTGCTGGCCGAGGTCTTCCGCGCCGGCATCCTCGCCGTTCCACCAGGGCAGGCCGAGGCGGCGTACGCGATCGGGATGCGCAAGTCGCAGGTGATGTCGATCGTCCTGCTGCCGCAGGCGGTCAAGATCATGCTGCCGTCGATCATCAGCCAGTGCGTGGTGGCCCTGAAGGACACTAGCCTCGGCTACGCCATCCTCGCTCCCGGCCTGACCTTCGTCGGCAAGTCGATCTACACCGAGTTCGCGAACCAGGTGCCCACCGCGATCGTGGTGGCGGCGCTGTACATCGTCGCCAACCTCACCCTTACCGGCATCGCCACCTGGGTGCAGCGGCGCTACGTCGGCGAGCGCAAGCCGCTCGAGGTGCCGATGGTCGGCGACGCCGCCGCCGGTGGGTCGCAGACCGGGATCTGAGGTCGGGCGGCTCAGGCCGGCGGCTTGTCGGTGACCCAGAGCTGGATAACGCCGCGCACCACGACGGTGCCGTCGTCTCGGGTCGCCGTGACGGTCACCGGCACGTCCGGGCCGGTCCAGTCGGCCTCGGACGTCTCGGCCACGCAGGTGATGTCGCTCGTCGCCTTCGCGACGTATTCCACCTGCATGGCCTTGGGCAGCCAGCGCCGGCCGGCCGGGATCGTCGCCTCGGCGAGCGCGCCCATCGCTGCCTCGAGCCCGTTGCAGACCGCGATCGCGTGCACGGTGCCGATGTGGTTGTGCACGGCGCGGCGGTTCGCGACCACCAGTGCAGCGCGGTGCGGCCGCAGCTCGGTGAACCGCGGCTTCACGCTTGCGAAGTACGGAGCCTTGCGCGCGAACGCGACCGAGAACAGCGTGCGGCCCTTCGGCACGCGGCCCAGCAGGTCGTAGAGGCCGAGGACCGACGGCATGGGGAGCACTGACATGCCGCTGAGCCTACCCGCGGGTAACCCTGCCCAGGACCCGGGCCACGTCGAGGGTGCAGACGACCTCGGGGTGGTCCTGCCCGGGAACGTCGATCCACAGCCCTTCGGTGAACCCGCACTTGGCCAGCACCCGCAGGCTGATCGCGTTGCGGTGGTCCGGTGACGCCACGAACCGCGGGGCGTCGGGATAGTCGCGGCGGAGCACGTCACGGCAGAACGTCCACACCACCCGGGTGCCGAGCCCGCCGCCCACCAGGGACTGGTCACCGATCAGGTAGTCGAACGCGACCGCCTCCGGGTCGCCGACCTTGGCGGCGTACTCGTCGTGGTCGCAGACCCGGTAGTCCTGCAGGTAGCCCACCGACCGGCCGGCGACCTCCAGCACCCACATCCGAGTCGGTGCCTCACCGCGCAGCTGCGGACCGTACCGCTCGCCCGCCGTCGCCGGGTCCAACGACTCGCCACGGAACCAGCGGACCGCGTGCGGTGCCCGCTGCCAGCGGACCAGGTCGCCGAGGTCGGCCGTCGTCATCGGCCGGTACGCGAGCGTGACCTCGTCGCCGGCCGCCAGCCGGACCGGGTCGGCGGTCAGGTCGACTGCCCACGGGTCGTGGCCGGCGTACCCGGACCCGCCGAGGACCCGCCGGGCGGCCGCCAACACCGACTCCCCCGCCCCGACCTCCCCGGTGAGTGTGACGTCTTCGACAGACACGCCGGCGTGTCGCGTCGAAAACGTCACACTCAACGGGAGGGGGTGGGCGGGCATGGTCAGCGGGCGACCTCGGTGGCGCGGGACTCCCGCACCACGGTCACCCGGATCTGGCCGGGGTAGGTGAGCTCCTCCTCGACCTGCTTGGCGATGTCGCGGGCCAGCACCTGGGCCTGGACGTCTTCGACCACGTCCGGCACGACCATCACCCGGATCTCGCGGCCGGCCTGCATCGCGAACACCTTCTCGACGCCCTCCTTGTCCATCGCGATCTCCTCGAGCCGCTCGAGCCGTTGCACGTACGCCTCGAGCGACTCCCGCCGCGCCCCCGGCCGGCCACCACTGACCGCGTCCGCGGCCTGGGTCAGGATCGCCTCGACGGTGCGCGGCTGCACCTCGTTGTGGTGGGCCTCGATCGCGTGGACCACGTCGTCGTGCTCGCCGTGCTTGCGGGCCAGCTCGGCACCGACGATGGCGTGCGAGCCCTCGTGCTCGTGGGTGAGCGCCTTGCCGATGTCGTGCAGCAGCGCACCGCGCACCAGCAGGGCCCGGTCCAGCCCGAGCTCGTCGGCCATCAGCCCGGCGGCGTGGCCTGACTCGATCAGGTGCTTGAGGACGTTCTGCCCGTACGACGTGCGGTAGCGCAGCTGGCCCAGGGTGTGCACCAGGGTCGGGTGCATGTCGGTGATCCCGAAGGCCACCACCGCGTCCTCGCCGGCCCGTTGGCAGAGCCGGTCGACCTCGGCGCGGGAACGCGCATGCACCTCCTCGATCCGGCTCGGGTGGATGCGGCCGTCGAGCACCAGCGCCTCGAGGGTCAGCCGCGCCGTCTCCCGGCGTACCGGGTCGAAGCAGGACAGGAGTACGGCCTCGGGCGTGTCGTCGATGATCAGGTTGACACCGGTCGTCTGCTCGAACGCCCGGATGTTGCGGCCCTCCCGGCCGATGATCCGGCCCTTCATGTCGTCGCCGGGCAGGTGCACCAGCGAGACGACCGACTCGGCGGTCTGCTCGGAGGCGAGCCGCTGGATCACGGTCGACAGCACCTTGCGGGCCCGGAACTCGCCCTCCTCCTTCGCCTCGCGCTCGATCTCGCGGGTCGTGATGACGGCCTGCCGCTTCGCGTCGTTCTCGATGCTCTCCACCAGCTCGCGCTTCGCCGCGGCCGCGGACAGTCCGGCAGTCCGTTCGAGCACGGCGCGCCGTTGCACCTCGATCTCGGCCACCTGCATGCGCTTGCGCTGGATGTCGTCTTCGAGCTGGGCGAGCTCCTCGGCCCGCTCCTCGAGCTGACGAGCCTCGACGTCCAGCCGCTCCTCCCGCTCGGCGAGGCGGTGCTCGCGCCGCTCGACGTCGACCCGCTGCTCGCGTACGTCCTCACGCTGCACCCGCAGCTCCTCGTCGACGTCGGCGCGCAGCTGCTTGGCCTGCGTGGCCTGTTTGGCTGCACGGCGGCGGATCTCGTCGGCCTCGTCCTCCGCGGCGGCCCTGATCGCTTCGGCCTCGCGCTTGGCCGCCTCCCGTTGGGCCGCTTCCCGTTCGGCTACCTCACGCTGGGCTGCCTCACGCTCGGCCGCAGCCTGGCGGTCTGCCTCCCGCTGCGCGGTATCCGCCTGGGCCGCGGGCTCCTGCAGCAGCGGGCTCGGCACCGAGGTGGGGCGTTGGCGGAGCAGCACGACCAGCAGTACGACGACCAGCACGATGACCAGAGCGACCAGAACAACCTCGAGCATGTCCACGGCTCCCTTCCCGGGGCCGGCCCCGGGGGCAGGGCACGGCCGTCCTCCCAGGGATACGCCGCATCACCGCGCCGGGTCCCGAGCACCGGACTGCGGCGGATTGTTCAGAGTGTCAAGGTCGTACGTCGTGTCGTGGTCGTGCATGCATCAACTGGCTGTCGCTATGTGTCCAACGCGGGCCGGCCGGGGTGACCGGTGCGGAGTATCCCTATGGTCGGAGGCTAGGTCGCCGCCGCGGGCCGGTCAAGATTCGCCACCGGCGACTTGGTCGATCGGGGCGCTCAGTCGATCGGGGCGGTCAGCCCATCGGTGTCGTCGCCGAACCGGTCCAGCTCGTCGCGGACGACACGGAAGGCGAGGCCCGCCGGGTAGCCCTTGCGGGCCAGCATCCCGGTCAGGCGGCGCACCCGCGCCTGGTGGTCGACGGAGCGGAGCGAGCGCAGCTTGCGCCGGACCAGCTCCCGGGCCGCCTCCTCCTCGATGTCGGTGTCTATCTCGTCGAGGGCCTCGCGGGCCACCTCGTCGGAGACCCCCTTGCGGCGTAGCTCCTGGGCCAGGGCCCGGCGGGCAAGCCCACGACCGGCCTGCCGCGACTCGATCCAGGAGCGGGCGAACGCCGCGTCGTCGACCAGCCCGACCTCCTCGAACCGGTCGAGCACTCGCTCGGCCACGTCGTCGGGTACCAGCCGACCCGCCATCGTGTCGGCGAGCTCGGCGCGGGTGCGGGGCTGTGACGTGAGCCGGCTCAGCGCGATCGTGCGGGCGACCGACTCCGGGTCAGCGGGTGGTCCGCTGCCCGGGTCGGGGCCGTCAGCCGTGGAGCCTCGACCTGCACGCCGGCTGAGTGCCATCGCGCGGTCAGAAGTCGATGTCGGTCGGCTCGGCCGGCGCGGCAGCCGGCTCGTCGAGCTTGGCACCGATGCCGAGCTTCTCCAGGATGCGCTTCTCCAGCTCGTCGGCGAGGTCGGGGTTGTCGCGCAGGAAGGCGCGGGCGTTCTCCTTGCCCTGGCCGAGCTGGTCGCCTTCGTAGGTGTACCAGGCACCGGCCTTGCGGACGAACCCCTGCTCCACACCGACGTCGATCAGACCGCCCTCACGGCTGATGCCCAGGCCGTACATGATGTCGAACTCGGCCTGCTTGAACGGCGGCGCGATCTTGTTCTTGGCCACCTTCACCCGGGTGCGGTTGCCGACCATGTCGGCGCCGTCCTTGAGCGTCTCGATGCGACGCACGTCGAGCCGCACCGACGAGTAGAACTTCAGCGCCCGCCCACCCGTCGTCGTCTCAGGGCTGTTGTGCACCATGACGCCGTCGACGAAGTAGTTGTGGTTGCCCTCCACCTCGATGTCGAACTTGTGCATGGAGCGTGTCGGCGACTTGACATGGATGTCGAGCACCCGGACAGGCACTGGGCGGGTCACCGGCTCGGCGAACTCGGGTGCGACCGCGAACCGCCCGCGCAGGCGCGGCAGCAGCTTGTAGTCCATCGATGGGTGCACATAGGGCGCCACCAGCTCCAGGAACCGGGCGCTCGACGCGGTGGTGAAGGTGAGGACCGCCATCTTCCTGGTGCCCGCCTGCCGCCAGGACACGTCGAAACCGTGCGTGTCGCGCAGGTAGTCGACCAGCCGGTCCCGTGATCCCTCGCTCAGCGCCTCGACGCCGAACTGCACCCGACCGGAGCCACCGGTCGTGCGCTGCTGCTTGCCCTCGGAACGGACCGTGAAGGTCCCGTCGTCCATGAACCAGACCGCGAGCGCCAACGGCGTCAACGCCTTCAGGTAGTCCCAGGTGATCGTGCGCTTGCCGTCGCCCAGGTAGACCGTGCGCTGCAGCTCACCGAGCTCCGGCAACGGGGTGAAGTCCGCGAAGACCGCGCCCTTCGCGTTCGTACGCCGGGAACACTCGATGTTGCCGAGCAGCGCGACCTTCCAGTCGAGATAGTCGGCCTGCGCTGCGCCGTGCCCGAGACGGAAGCGGACACCGTTGCGGTCGTGCCGGTTGGGTGAAAGGTTGCCGTCGCCGAGGAGCGAGCCGAGCACCAGCTGCCACTGCTGCTCGCTCAACCGATGGAGCTCGGTCGCCATGACACGGTCACCGGCCACGATCTCGCCCGCCTCACGCCACCCTCCCGGCGTGCGGATCAGGTGGTTCTCGGTTGCCGCGAACTGAGACCTGCCGTTGCCGCTCGACTTCTCGACGGTGAACTGCAGGAATCGCTCGGCGACACCGTTGTCGAACCAGTTGACGACCTTGCGCGGAACGACCTTGTCGGCTTCAGGGTCGTAGGAGAGCACCTCGACCGGCAGCTTCTGGTCGACGATCGTGCCGATCTTCTCGCTGGTGCCGTCGGCGAGCATGACCCGGGTGCTGGCTGAGAAGCAGCCGAACATCACGCCGATCTTCTCGCGCAGCTGGTTGATGAAGACCGCGGTCGTGCCGGAGGCGTTGAGCGCACCGGTGATCTTGCGCAGCGCCTGGCTCATCAGCCGGGCCTGCAGGCCGACGTGGCTGTCGCCCATCTCGCCCTCGATCTCGGCGCGCGGCACCAGCGCCGCGACCGAGTCGATCACGATGATGTCGAGGGCGCCGGAGCGGATCAGCATGTCCGCGATCTCCAGCGCCTGCTCGCCGTTGTCGGGCTGGGACACCAGCAGCGCGTCGGTGTCGACACCCAGCTTCTGCGCATACTCCGGGTCGAGGGCGTGCTCGGCGTCGATGAACGCCGCGATGCCGCCCGCGCGCTGCGCGTTGGCCACCGCATGCAGGGCGACCGTGGTCTTGCCGCTGGACTCCGGACCGTAGATCTCGACCACGCGGCCGCGCGGCAGGCCGCCGACGCCGAGCGCGATGTCGAGCGCGATCGAGCCCGTCGGGATCACCTCGACCGGTGCCCGGCCCTGGTCACCCAGTCGCATCACCGAGCCGTCGCCATGCGCACGCTTGATCTGCGCCATCGCGGTCTCGAGGGCCTTGTCGCGATCTGCTCCAGCCATCTGTGCCACCCGTGTCTCGTCGCTGCGGGACGTGCGCCCGTTGGATTTCTTCTTCATCGGCGACGACGCTAGAGGTCACCACCGACAAGCGCTGCGGTGCTCTCGACGGCTGTGGACAACCGGGCCTTCGAGGGCACCTGTGGACACAATCTAGCCCGAACACCTGTTCGAGACACGCCGACACGCCGGGGCCTCACGGAGTCGGCTCGGCGGCCTCCGACTCACGCGCAGCCACCGCCGCGGCCATCACCACCAGCGCCAGCACCCCGGCACCGGCGTTCAGTACGCCGTACCCCCACTCCGCCACCACGAAGCCGGCCAGCGCTCCCCCGCCGGCCGCGAACAGCCCCATCACCAGGTCCGACCCACCCTGCACACCGGGACGCTCGGCCAGCGGTACGGCGTCGACCAGGATCGCCGAGCTGGCCACCAGACAGCACGACCACCCGAGGCCGAGCAGGAACAGGCCGAGGGTCAACCCGCTCGAGTCACCCGCCGGCGCCCGTCCCGCCAGCACCACCGCGGCGAGGAGTACGACCGACCCGAGCGCCAGCACCGTCGCGCGCCCCACCCGGTCGGCCAGCCAGCCCACCACCGGGGAGAACGCGAACATCCCGAGCACGTGCACGCTGACCACGAAGCCGATCACCTCGAGGCCGGCGCCGCCGTGGTCCATGTGCAGCGGCGTCATGATCATCACCGACACCATCACCGCGTGCGCCACCGCGATCGCCACCATCGCCGCCGCGGCCCGGGGATGCTGGCGGAGCACGCCGTACACATGGCGCAGGCTCACCACGCCCATGCTGGCCTCGCCGCGTGCAGTGGCGAGCTCGCGGGCGAACAGCAACGGGTCAGGGCGCAGCCGCAGCAGCAGCCAAGTCACGCACAGCGCCACCGCGACGACCGTGAACAGGAACGGACCGGTCAGCTCCGGCAACCCCAGGGCGCGGGCGACAGCCGCGCCCGGACCGGTCAGGTTCGGCCCCAGAACCGCGCCGATCGTCGTCGCCCACACCACGACCGACAGCGCGCGGGCCCGTCTCGACGGCTCAGCGAGGTCGGTCGCGGCGTACCGCGCCTGGCTGTTGGCCGCCGTCGCCGCACCGATCGCGCACGTACCCACCAGCAGCAGCGGGAACGAGTCCACCGCACCGGCCACCACGCACAGGACGGCGCCGGCGCCCCCGATGCCGTACCCGAGGGCCAGGCCGATCCGCCGTCCACGTGCCGCCATCACTCGAGCGAGCAGGAACGCGGCCAGGGCTGCGCCCAGCACCTGGGTCGTCTGCGCCAGACCCGCGAGCCGGGCCGAACCGAGAATCTCCTCCGCCAGCAGCGCCGCGACGGCGATGCCGGTGGTGACACCGACACCGCCGAGCATCTGGCTGACGGCGAGGACCGAGACCGTCCGCCGCTGCACGTCGGCGGCGGAGTGCGTGACAACGGTCATGGGCGGCTCGCGACCTGGGCGTTCACCTCCGCATTATCGACAGGAAACTCGTCGAGAGGCGAGTCGGTTTCGCGGAACCCGACCCGCTCCCACAGCCGGCGCAGCGGTCCCGGCGCCCACCAGTTGGCCTGACCGAGCAGCCGCATGGTGGCAGGTACGAGCAGGGCGCGTACGAGGGTGGCGTCGATGAAGATGGCCACGATCATGCCGACGCCGATCATCTTGATGAACGTGATGCCGGACGTCGCGAACGCCCCGATCACCACGATCAACAGCAGCGCGGCGCTGGTGATGATGCGGCCGGTGTGCTGCAGGCCCGTCGCTACCGCCTCGGTGTTGTCGTGGGTACGGTCCCACTGCTCGCGCACCCGCGACAGCAGGAAGACCTCGTAGTCCATCGACAGACCGAACAGGATCGCCAGCATCAGGATCGGCTGCGTCGACTCGATGGTGCCGGTCGAGGTGAAGCCGAGCAGGCCGGACAGGTTGCCGTCCTGGAAGATCCATACGACAACGCCGAACGACGCCGTGATCGACACCAGGTTCATCGCGAACGCCTTGATCGGCAGCACCACCGACCCGAACGCCAGGAACAGCAGCAGCAACATCGACGCGGCGACCGTCAGCCCCATCCACGGCAACGTGTCACCGAGGGACTCGAGCTGGTCCAGCAGGGCCGCCGTCTCGCCTCCGACCAGCGCCGTCGCGTCGCCCGGCGGCTCGACCGCACGTACGTCGTGCACCAGGTC
>WHTB01000105.1 GCA_009379735.1 Propionibacteriales bacterium | reverse complement strand
GCTCGAGCACCTCCTCGGCCGTGTACGCCGAGAAGCCGTCCTCGATCACCTTGGTGAGCTCGTCGACGTGCTCGCAGCGCAGCGTGTTGGTGGCGAACCTGGAGTCGCTCGCGAGGTCGGGACGCGCCAGCACCTGCTCGCACAACGTCACGAACTCGCGGTTGCTCTGGATGCCGAGCTGGACCACCCCGCCGTCGCCGGTGCGGAACGGCCCGTACGGCTGGATCGACGCGTGCCGGGCGCCCGCGCGCGGCAGCTCGCGCCCGCTGTAGCCGGTGAAGTACGCCGGGAAGCCCATCCACTCGCCGAGCGCCTCGAACAGCGACACCTCGACGCGGCGCACCTCACCCGTCCGCTCGCGGTCGAGCAGAGCGGTGAGCACGCCGATGTACGCGTGGGTGCCGCCCGCGATGTCGGCGATCGAGATGCCGGCCTTCGCCGGGGCATCCGGCGATCCGGTGATCGACACCAGCCCGGCCTCGCACTGGATCAGCAGGTCGTACGCCTTCTTGTCGCGGTACGGCCCGTCGGAGCCGTACCCCGAGATCGAGCAGGTGATCAGGTGCGGGTGCCGCTCGGCCAGCTCGTCTGGTCCGAGCCCGAGCCGCTCCGCGGCGCCGGGCGCGAGATTCTCGACGAACACGTCGGCCGCGGCCAGCAGCCGCTGGACCAGGGCGACCCCCTCGGGCCGCTTGAGGTCGAGCGCCACGGACTCCTTGCCGCGGTTGAGCCAGACGAAGTGGCTCGACTGGCCGTGCACAGTCTCGTCGTACGACCGGGCGAAGTCGCCGACGTCGGGCCGCTCGATCTTGACCACCCGGGCGCCGAGGTCGGCCAGCTGCCGGGTCGCGAACGGCGCGGCGACGGCCTGCTCGACCGCGACCACAGTCACCCCGTCGAGGATCGCTGGGTTCGACATGGGGCTCACCACCGCTCCAGACCGCCGCGGGCCACCAGCTGCCCGACGATGACGTTGCGCTGGATCTCGTTGGTGCCCTCGCCGACGATCATCAGCGGGGCGTCCCGGAAGTACCGCTCGACGTCGAACTCGGTCGAGTAGCCGTAGCCGCCGTGGATGCGCACGGCCTTGAGCGTGACGTCCATGCAGACCTCGGATGCGAACAGCTTCGCCATGCCGGCTTCGAGATCGCAGCGCTGACCGTCGTCGCTGCGCTGGGCGGCGTCGAGGGTTAGCATCTTCGCGGCCGCGATGCCGGTGGCCATGTCGGCAAGGTAGTTGCCGATCGACTGGTGCCGCCAGATCGGCTTGCCGAAGCTCTCCCGCTGCTGGGCGTACGCCAGCGAGTCGTTGAGCGCCGCCATCGCGACGCCGACGGCGCGGCCGGCGACCTGGATCCGGCCGAGCTCGAGGCCCTTCATCATCTGGGCGAAGCCCTGGCCCTCGACCCCGCCGAGCAGCTGGTCGGCGTCCACGCGGTAGCCGTCGAAGGACAGCTCGCAGCTCTCGACGCCCTTGTAGCCAAGCTTGGGAAGGCTGCGGGAGACAGTGAAGCCGGGCCCCTTCTCGCAGAGCAGGATGCTGATGCCACGATGCCGTGGCTCGGCCGACGGGTCGGTCTTGCACAACAGCGCAACCAGCTGGGAGCGCTCGGCGTTGGTGATCCACATCTTGGCGCCGTCGACGACGTACCCGGAGTCCTCCCCAGGGTCCTCCCCCGCACCCTCCCGGCGCGCGACCGTCCGCATCGCCTGCAGGTCCGACCCGCCGCCGGGCTCGGTCAGGGCCATCGTCGCGCGCACCTCGCCCGTGGCCATGTTGGGCAGGTAGCGCCGCTTCTGATCCTCGGTGCCGAACAGGGTGAGCAGCTTCGCGACGACGCTGTGACCGCCGACCGCCCCGGCCAGCGACATCCAGCCCCGGGCCAGCTCCATCGTCACGCGGGCGTAGCAGTCGGTCGACGCACCTGCGCCGTCGTACTCCGTGGGGATGACCAGTCCGAAGATCCCGAGCTCGCGCATCTGCTCGATCAGCCGCTCCGGGTACGTGTCGTGGTGCTCGAGGTCGGATGCGGTCGGCCGGACCTGCTCGTCGACGAACCGCGCCACGATGTCGACCATCGCGCGTTCCTCGGGTGCGGTCGGGATCACCCGTAGACCATATATAATCCACGTTCTACCGCGTCAAGCCCTCCGGGGGGAAGGATCACGAGGTGAACGACAGACCGGCCAGGCGACCGGCGCTCGTCGGCGCGCGCACCCAGCTGAGCGAGGACGTGGCCGGCCGGGTGCGCGAGCAGATCCTGACCGGCGTCATCGAGCCCGGCAGCTACGTCCGCATCGCACACCTGTCGACGCAGCTGCAGGTCAGCGCGACGCCGGTGCGCGAAGGGCTGTTGATCCTCACCGGTGAGGGCTTCTTGTCCCTGGTCCCCCGGCACGGCTTCCGGGTCAACCCGATCACGTCGCGCGACGTCGCCGACATGTACCGGATGCAGGCCGAGATGGCCGCGCTGCTCGCCGAGCGCGCGGTCGCCACCATCACCGAAGCCGACATCGAGGAGCTGAAGGACCTGCAGGCCGAGATCGAGAAGGCCTGGGACGATCGGGACCGGCAGCGGCTGCAGCGCCTCAACCATGCGTGGCACCGGCACATCAACCTGGCCGCCGATTCGCACCGGCTGGCCTGGCTGCTGGCGCAGACCACCCGGTTCTCGCCGTGGCAGCTGTTCGACTCCGTGCCGGGCTGGCCACAGGCGTCCGCGAGCGACCACCGGGCGATCCTGGCGGCCATGCGGGCCCAGGACGGCCCGGCCGCGGCCGCCGCCATGTACAGCCACATCGCGCACGCCGGAGCCCTGGTACTGGACATGATGGACCAGCAGCAGTGACGACCCGGCTCAGCCCAACATGTCAGTCCAGCGTGCCGGCCAAGTCGCGCAAACGCCTGCTTGAGCTGGCCCAGCACATCGACGCCGACCAGCGGGTCGAGATCTCCCGGATACAGAGCATGCTCGCCGACCGCTGAGGCGTGCGCTCAGGCGACGTGTCGTCCCGGTATCGCTGCCATCCGTCTCGGTCGGCGGGTGTCCCGCCGATGGGCACCATGCTGAGCCTCCGGCCGGCGCGGTCGGGCCAGTGCCGCCGGCAGCCCGGCCGAGATACGGCGTACGACGTCGTGCACCTGGTCGTCGGAGAACACCCGGGGGGTGCCGAGCAGGACCTGGTCAAGCGACGCCGTCGACGTGACCAGGACATCGCCGACCGTGCCGGTCAGCGGGTCGTCGCCGCCGACGCACAGCAGGGCGGTCACCTGGTCGTGGGCGTACGCCGGGACGATCCCGCGGACCGCGAGCGCCGCGTCGACGCACCCGGCGACGGCCCGCTCCTGGCGACGGCCGCTCGGCTGCAGTACGTCGTCGCGGACGGCGACGTCGCCCGCCCAGTCGACGCTGTCGATGACGAAGACCCCGCCGGGTCCGACGACGAGGTGGTCGATGGTGCGACGCCGCCGGCCGGGCGAGCGCTCGCTACCGAGATGCACCCAGCCGGCCAGACTCATCGCGTCGAGCACGGCGCCCGCGTCTGTTGAACCCATCTCCGTCCCTCCCAATGTCCCGTAGCCCTCACGGTAAGTCGCCGGGCATCGCGGGCACATCAGGCGAACAGCCGGGATTCAGTCCCCAGGAGGACTACTCTCCGTCACCGAATCGGGGAGGTGCAGGGCCTGGCCTCAGTGCAGGCCGACCGACGCGTCACGACGGACCACGGTGAACATCAGCCCGGCGGCGAGGGTCGTGACGACGAGCATGACGAGGCCCATCGGCACGGCGCTGCCGCTGCCGAACGCGCCGACCAGCGGCGCGATGACCGCGCCGACCCCGAACTGCACCGAGCCCAGCAGCGCCGCCGCCGTACCCGCCGCCTCGCCGTGCCTGGTCAACGCCAGCGCGGGTGTGTTGGGCAGCGACAGACCGCAGGTCATGATGATCACGACGAGCGGGACGAGCACGCCGACCAGCCCGCCGACGCCGGTGACCGCAGCGAGAACCAACAGCGCCGCGGCGGCGATCGCGACCAGCAGGGCGCCCGACAGCACCGTGGCCGGGCCGAACCGGCGCAGCAGCATCGGGTTGACCTGGGTGGCGAGCACCAGCCCGCCGGCATTCGCACCGAACACCAGACCGAACGTCCGTGCGTCGAGGCCGTACGCGCCCTGCAGCACGAACGACGAACCGGAGACGTAGGCGATCAGCGCCGCCATCATCAGGCCGGCGATGAACACCAGGGCGACGAACGTCGTGTCCTTGACCAGCATCCGGTAGGCGCCCAGCGTCGCGCCGAGCCGCGCGGATCTGCGGCGCTCGACCGGCAGCGTCTCCCGGACCGCGAACACGGCGACCAGGATCAGCAGTGCGGCCGCGCCGGCGAGCACGACGAAGATCCCGCGCCACGACGTCCACTCGAGCACCAGGCCGCCCAGCGACGGTGCGAGGATCGGCGCCACCCCGATCACCAGCATCAGCCGGCTCATCAGCTGGGCCATCGCCACCCCGTCGAACAGGTCGCGGACGATCGCCATCGCGACGACCGAGATCGCCGCGCCGGCGAACCCCTGAAGCACCCGCACGACGCTGAGCATCTCGATGGTCGGCGAGATCGCGCACAGCAGGGACGCGAGCCCATGGGTCAGTACCCCGACGATCAGCGGCTTGCGCCGCCCGAAGGCGTCCGAGAGCGGGCCGATGACCAGCTGGCCGACCGCGAGCCCGCCCAGCATGCCGGTGATGGTCAGCTGGACGGCGGAGTCGCTGGCCGCGAGCTCGTCGGCCATCGACGGCAGCGCCGGCAGGTACATGTCGATGGTCAGCGGTCCGAGCGCGATCAGCGCGCCGAGGACCAGCACTAGCTGGCCGTACCGTCGCCCGGTCGGGCTGACCGGTCCGGGGGTTGCGGCGGGTGCGAGAGCGGGGGCGCGAGTCACCTGAGGTGCAAGATCCAGCTGGTCCGATGTATTCCCAGGGGTCCGCGCACCGGCACGCGACCAACATGCGTATTCTCAGCATCTATATGGTGAGACATGATTGATTCGCGCAACTTGACGCCTTACTGTGTGCACGCCCCCGTCCCACCACCTCCATCGCAGGAGCCCCCGTGGATATTCAGCTGCTCGCCGCCCTGGCCCTGGGCATCACCACGATCGTCGTCATCGTCTTGCGTACGCGCCTCGATGCCTTCGTCGCGTTGCTGCTCGCCGCCCTCGTCACCGGAGCGGTCGCCGGGCAGTCCGCGCCCGACATCGTCGCGTCGATCACGGCGGGCTTCGGCGCGACCCTGGCGTCGATCGGGATCGTGATCGGCCTCGGAGTCGGCATCGGCAAGATCCTCGAGGTGTCAGGCGCCGCCGACGCGCTGGCCCGGGCGTTCATCAAGGCGCTGGGCAAGGGCCGCGAGCCCTGGGCGATGGCCGGCACCGGCTCCCTGGTGTCGATCCCGGTGTTCTGTGACTCGGGCTACGTGATCATGCACCCGCTGGCCCGCTCAATCGCCCGTCGCAAGGGTGCCGGCTTCGTCACGCTCGCGCTTGCCCTCGGCTGCGGGATGACGCTGACCCATCACCTCGTCCCGCCGACACCCGGTCCGCTCGGCGTCGCCGGCATCCTCGGCGCTGACCTCGGTGGTCTCATCCTCGCCGGGCTGGTCTTCTCCGTGATCCTGCTGCCGATCGTCGTCATGTACGCCAAGTGGGTCGGGCCGAAGCTCGAGGCCGAGGTCAGCCAGGAGGTCCGCGACGCGGTCTACGCCACGGCGACCGTCGGCGCACCCGGCTCATCGGGCGCGTCGGGCGACAGTGACGACCCGCACGAGACCGACCCGGCAGCCGCCCTCGGCACTCCACCGGAGGGGCAGCCGCGGCACCGGGTCGGCGCCGCACTGGCCAGCCTCCCGCTGCTGGTGCCGATCCTGCTGATCGTCGCCAACACGGTCGGCACCGCGATCGACCGCAACAACCAGGGCACGCTGACCGCCGACAGCGACTACCAGCCGACGACCTGGGCCGCGGCGCTCGCGTTCATCGGCAACCCCGTCGTCGCACTGGTGATCGGGATCATCCTCGCCGTCTACCTGCTGCTGCCCCGCTGGACGCCACGCGCCAAGGTGCACGGCTGGCTCGCCGACGCAGCGGCGTCTGCCGGCCTGATCATCCTGATCACCGGCGCCGGCGGTGCGCTCGGCCAAGTGCTGCGCGACTCCGGCGTGGGTGACGCCCTCGCCGAGGCGATCGCGTCGATCAACCTGCCCGCGGTCCTGGTGCCGTTCCTGGTGGCGTCGCTCGTACGCGTCGCCCAGGGGTCGGGCACCGTGGCGATGATCACCGCGGCGTCGGTGACCGCTCCGCTGATCGGCGCGATGGGACTCGACCCCCTGGTCGCCGCGCTCGCCTGCTGTGCCGGCTCGATGGTGTTCAGCTACTTCAACGACTCGTACTTCTGGGTCGTCACCCGCTTCACCGGCCTCGACGGAGTAGCCGCGCTGCGCGGATGGTCGGGCATCACGACGGCCGTCTGGCTCGGCTCGCTGCCGCTGTTGCTGATCGCCTCCGCTGTGATCGGCTGAGCACATGGCACAGGTTCTCGTCGTCGCCGACGACCTCACCGGCGCCAACGCCGCCGCCGCCGGGTTCGCCCGGGCCGGGCTGCGTTCGGTCACGGTGGGCCTCGGCGGGCGCTGGGACGCCGTCGCGGAGTTCCACAGCCGTTTCGACGTCGTGGCCGTGACGACCGAGAGCCGGCACGCCCCGCGCGACCAGGTCATCGACGCCGTACGGCAGTCGGTACGCGCGGGCTGGCCGGTCGACCTGGTCAGCTGCCGAATCGACACCACGCTGCGCGGCAACGTCGGTCTCGCGGCGCAGACCGTGCTCCGCACCGTGGCCGAGCTGTCCGGACGACACACGGTCGGGCTGTGCCTGCCCGCGCATCCGGCGGCCGGGCGGCAGACCGTCGACGGCACCCAGCTGCTGCACGGCAAGCGCCTCGAGGACACCGAGCTGGCCCGCGACCCACGCTCGCCCGTGCGCACCTCCAGCGTCGGCGACGTCCTTAGTGACGGGACGGACCTGACTACGGCGCAGATCCCGCTGGCCACCGTGACCGGGAGCGTCGAGGGGCTGCGCACCGCACTGCGCGCTGCTGTGCACGCCGACGTCGTCATCGCCGACGCCATCACCCTGGAGCACCTCGAACGGGTCGCGGACGCTGCGGCGACCGTCGACGACGTGCTGTGGGTGGGCATCGACCCCGGCCCGGGCTCGACGTTTCTCGGCCATGCGTTGGGGATCCGGGGCAACCGCCAGGCCGGGCCGGTCCTCGCAGTGTCGGGTTCGGCGACCGACGTCACCCGTACCCAGCTGCAGGCCCTGGTCGCTGCTCGCTCGGTGCACGTCGTGCGCCCGGCCGGGCTCCCCGGCTCGCCCGTCCCGGACGTCGACGAGACCGCGGCCGACCTGATCAAGGTGGTCGATGGCGCCCGGCGTGGCGACGTCGTGCTGCTGGCAACGGTGCTCGAGGCGCACGACGTCGTACCCCTGAAGGCGGACGAGGGTGCGGCACTCCCCCGCGCACTCGGCCGGATCACCCGGCGCGTGCTCGAGGAGTGTGTCGTCGACGGCCTCTACACGACGGGCGGGGACGTCACGGCCGCCGTACTCGACGAGATCGGCGCCCGCGGCCTCGAGGTCGAGGACGAGGTGGTCCCGCTCGCGGTCGCCGGCGAGGTCGTCGACGGACCCTGGGACAACCTGCCGATCGTCACCAAGGGCGGGCTGGTCGGCGATGCCGACACCGCTGTCAACTGCATCGACCACCTGCTGCGGGCCGCCGGGTCGCGCAGCCGCCGCGTGCACACCGCCATTCCCCGCAACCCGCACCCGTGAAGCATGAGGAGACATCCATGACCCGCCCTGTTCTCGCCGTCACGCTCGGAGATCCCGTCGGCATCGGCCCGGAGATCACGGCCAGGACGCTCGCCGAGTTCGCCGGAGACGACTCTCACCACGGTGTCGCCGTCGGTGACGCGGCCGCCCTGCGTCGCGCGGTCTCGGCCTGCGGACTGGACGTCGAGGTCCGCGAGGTGAACGCGTTCGACGTGGCACCGATGGGCGCAGGGGTGATCGACATCTTCGACATCGGCGTGCTCGGGGACGACGCGCCGGCGTGGGGTGAGGTCGACAAGCGGGCCGGCCAGGCGGCGGTGACTGCGATCGAGGTCGCGACCAAGGCAGCACTCGACGGACAGGTCAGCGGCATCGTCACCGGCCCGATCAACAAGGAGGCCATCTGGGCGTCCGGGAGCGAGCACCTCGGACACACCGAGATGCTCGGCGCGCTGACCGGCACCACCCGCCAGGACACGATGTTCGTCGTACGCAACACCCACGTCCCCGGCCATCACCTCAAGATCTTCTTCACGACGCGGCATGTGTCGCTGCGCAAGGCCCTCGACCAGATCACCCGCGACCGGGTCGGCCAGTCGATCCGTTCGGCATTGACCGCGCTGCGGGTCTTCGGCACCGACGCACCACGGCTGGCCGTGGCCGCGGTCAACCCGCACGGTGGGGAGAACGGCGCGTTCGGCGACGAGGAGATCGTGCACGTCGGTCCCGCGTGCGACGACGCCAGGTCCGCCGGGCTCGACGTGTCCGGGCCGGTCCCCGCCGACTCGGTGTTCCACCAGGGTCTGGTCGGGCGCTACGACGGCGTCTTGTCGCAGTACCACGACCAGGGACACATCGCGGCCAAGACGTACGACTTCGACGGCACGATCTCGGTGACGGTCGGGTTGCCTATCCTTCGTACGTCGGTCGACCACGGCACCGCGTTCGACATCGCCGGCACCGGCAAGGCCGACCCGGGGACGATGCGCTCGGCCTACCTTGCCGGGGTCGAGTACAGCCCGTTCGTCCCGGCGATCCGGGCGGAGTACGGCACCGGCTGACTTCACTGACAGGATTGGGGAAACGGGTGGGAGCCGAGGCACGACAAGGTACGCGGCTGCGGCACGAGCGGCTGCTCACGCTGCTGCGGTCCGGCACGACCCACGTCGACGACCTGTCGGCCGCACTCGGCGTCTCCGCGTCGACGGTGCGCCGCGACCTCGGCCGGCTCGGAGATCAGGGCGCGGTCACCCGCACTTACGGCGGTGCCGTCACCACGGGCCCATTCCAGGAGCGTGAGCTGAGCGAGCGACTCCGGATCCAGCAGGCGGCGAAGTCCGCGATCGGCGTGGCGGCGGCCGACCTGGTCCCCGACGGCGCCACCATCTTCGTCGACGCCGGCTCGACCTGCGGCCAGCTGGCCGAGAACATCCGCGACCGCTCCCTCACCGTGCTCACCAGGGGTCTGGAGATCGCCATCCGGCTGGCCTCAGCGCCCGACGTCGAGGTCGTGGTGACCGGTGGCCGGGTCGCGCCGAAGAGCCACGGCCTGGTCGGACCGTTGACCGACCTCACCTTCGACCGGGTCGTCGTCGACCTCGCGTTCCTCGGCGCGGACGCCGTCGACCCGGTCAACGGGGTCGGTGAGCCAACCCTGCCGGAGGCCGAGGTGAAGGAACGCGTCGCGCAACGCGCTCATCGGGTCGTCGTGCTCGCCGATGCCACGAAGCTGGCCCGCAGCACGGTGCCTGCGTGGGCTCCCCTCCCGGCCGGCTGGACGCTCGTCACCAACGAGACCGACCCCGACGTGCTCGACGCGTTCCGGGCCGCCCACGTCGAAGTCGTCAGCACCGGCTGAGGACCGTCAGCCCACTAGGGTCGGCTGCTCCTGGGCGCCGCCCGGCTCCTCGACGTCGTGCCGGTCGATGTCGCGCTTGTAAAGGGCGCTCGGCCACCACATCCAGCGGCCGACGTCGAGGTTGAGCGCGGTCACCAGCACCGACCGGACGATGATCGTGTCGAGTAGCACGCCCAGCGCGACCGCGAACCCGATCTCGGCGAACGCCACCATCGGAAGCGTCGCGAGCACCGAGAACGTGCCGGCCAGGACCAGGCCGGCCGAGGTGATCACGCCGCCGGTCGCGGCCAGCCCGATCAGCGCGCCGCGACGGATGCCGACCTGCTTCGCCTCCTCGTGCACGCGGGTCATCAGGAAGATGTTGTAGTCGATGCCCAGCGCCACGAGGAACACGAAGACGAACAGCGGCAGCGCCGCGTCCGCACCCGCGAACCCGAAGACGTACTTGAAGAACAGCGCACTGATGCCCAGCGCGGCCCCGAATGACAGCACGACCGTGCCGACCAGGATCAGCGGTGCCACGACCGCCCGCAGCAGCAGGGCCAAGATGAGGAGCACCACCAGCAGCACCAACGGGATGATCGCCCAGTTGTCGTCCGCGGCGGCCCGCAGCGTGTCGAGCACGATCGCAGTGCCGCCACCGGCCTGCGCGTCCGCGTCGCGCACCTCGTGGACGGCGTCGCGTACCCGGTCGACCGTGTCCTTGGCCGCCTGGCTGTCGGGCGGGTCAGTCAAGGTGCCCTCGATGTACGCCACGTCGCCCGACGTCTGCGGCTCGGCCACCTCGGCGATGCCCTCGGTGCCGCCCATCACCTCGGCCACCTCGGTGGACTTGTCGGCCTTCGCCATCACCACGATCGGCTGGCCCGAGCCGGCCGGGAAGTGGTCGGCCAGGACCTCCTCGCCGAGCACCGAGTCGGGGGTGTCGTAGAACGCCTCGTCGTTCTCGAGGCCGTCGGCATCGAGCTGCAGGATGCCGATCGCGGCGATCGCCAGCACCACCGAGGTGACCACCCAGGTCAGCCGCGGGCGGATCGCAATGCGCTTGCCCACCTTGGCCCAGAGGCCGGTCTCGGTGTGGTCGGCCGAGCCGTACGTCGGGTGCACCGGCCAGAAGAACGGGCGCCCGCAGATCACCAGCAGCGCCGGCAGCAGGGTCAACATCACCAGCAGCGCTACGCCGACGCCGATGGCGGCGACCGGCCCCAGACCCTGGGTGGAGTTCATGCTGGCGAACAGCAGGCAGAGCATGCCGGCGATCACGGTGGCGCCACTGGCGAAGATCGCCGGGCCGGCCCGGTGCATCGCGAACGCCATCGCCTCGTGCCGGTCCCGGTGGCGCCGCAGCTCCTCGCGGTATCTGGCCACCAGCAGCAGTGCGTAGTCCGTACCAGCGCCGAACACCAGCACGGTCAAGATGCCGGCGCTCTGCGCGTTGACTGTGAGGTCGAGCTGCGTCGCCATGAAGTAGATGACGGCCTGCGAGCAGACCAGTGCGACGATCGCGGAGATCACCGGCAGCAGCCACAGGAACGGGCTGCGGTAGGTGAGCAGCAAGATGACGATCACGACGCCCATCGCGGAGAAGAGCAGCTTGCCGTCGATGCCGGCGAAGGCCTCGCTGGAGTCGGCCGCGAAGCCGCCGGGTCCGGTGTAGTAGACGTCGAGCCCGGCCGGGCCGTCTCCGGAAATCGCCTTCAGGTCGTCGACGGTCTTGCCGAGCGACTCCCAACCGCCCTCGCCCATGTTAATCGGCACGACGACCTGGAGGGCCTCGCCGTCCTCGGACGGGATCGGGCCGACCGAGTCGCGCTCGACCGTGTCGACCCCGTCGAACGCGCTGACCTGCTCGGTCACCGCGGCCATGTCTTCCGGTGTCACGCCGCCGGCGCGCTCGTAGACCACCAGGGTCGGGAGCTCGTCGCTGGACTGGAACTCCTCGGCCGCTCTCAGCACCTCGGTGGACTCGGCGTCACCCGGCAACCACGCCACCGCGTCGTTCTCCTGCGCACCGGTGAGCTTGCCGGCCGGGCTGAACGCGAGCGCGAGCATCACCAGCCAGAAGACCAGGATGACCCACTTCGTCACCCGGCCGGACGGCAGCCAGGCGAGCTTGCCCACACCATCGATCAGATTCGAGCTCATGAGTTGTGACTCCCCCACCCCAACGACATCCCCGACGACGACAGGTTGCTCTACGTCGGAGGTCTCGTCAACGCAGTTTCGTCTTGTACGCGAACCGTCACCAATGGTCACGGCAGTCGATCACGGCGGTCGATCACAGCAGGGACTCACGGAAGGTGGTGAGAAGGGACTCGCGGGTCGTGTCGGGAAGGCGTTCCTGCGCGGGGAGCTCGCGCAGCCGCTCGATCGTCTGCCGGACCTGGTCGAGGTAGCGGGAGCAGCCGATGCACCCACTCACGTGTTTGGTGAAGCGGAGCTCGGTGTGCGGGTCGAGGTCGCCGTCGAGGAACTCGCTGACCAGCTCGACGAGCTGGTTGCAGTCCAGGTCGTCCACCTCGTTGCGCCGCTCGATCAGGCATCTGCGGACGTCCCGCAGCAGCCGGGTG
Organism: Propionibacteriales bacterium; assembly: GCA_009379735.1. Lineage (GTDB taxonomy): Bacteria > Actinomycetota > Actinomycetes > Propionibacteriales > Nocardioidaceae > WHTB01. The sequence continues at coordinate 700 of WHTB01000105.1, read as the reverse complement.
GTCAGGGCCTCGGCCACGCTCTCCGCGGCCGGCTCGCCGGCGGGTGCAGGTGCTGTGAGCTCGGGTACGGGGATGGGCGGCTGGTGTCGTGCCGCCAGGGCGAGCGCGAGACACGCCAGCACGGTCGCGCCGATGATCATCCACGCGGCCACCTGGACCCCTTGGCTCCGGCTGAGCAGTCCCAGCGCGAACGCGAAGGGCAGGAAGCACATCCAGCCGATGGCGCTGACGCCGGAGGCGACCCCGGTGCGGATGGTCGAGGGGATCGAGTCGTGCAGCAGCTGGGTGGCGCGGATGCTCGCGATCAGCAGGAACAGCGCGAGGACGATCTGGGCGCCGATGACCACCACGATGCCTCCGCTGACGGCGAGCCCGAGGCTGGCCAGGACCAACACCACGGCGACGACCACGAGGACTGCCGGCTTGTGCAGCGCGACGCGTCCGGCGAGCAGCCCGCCCAACCCGAGGGTTGCCATCAGGCCGGGCCCAGTAGGGCCCGTACAGGCCTGCCGCCGCGTCCAGGTCGATCAGCCAGAGCGGCCCGTGGACGGCCGGAACAGCGTCGAATTTTGCCCAATTGAGCCTGTTGCGAAATACTTCTCGGCCTGTTTGTCCACACCGACACGCCGCGATTTTCCGCCTGACGTGATGCCGTCGCCCCACATGAGCCGCGTTGGCGGGCTTCAATTGGCTTGCTCTC
>WHTB01000183.1 GCA_009379735.1 Propionibacteriales bacterium | reverse complement strand
TCGACGACCCCACCGAGTGGGTCCCACCCGACCTCCTCTCCCACCTCATCTAGCCCCCGGCCGTCTCGGCCGCTGCCGACGCGCGCAGTCGATCGTCTAGGCTCAGGCGCCGTGCTCGTTGCCGCCGCCATCTGTCCGCACCCGCCGTTGCTCATACCGGAGGTGGCGGCCGGCGCTGCCACCGAGCTCGACGACCTGCGGGCCGCATGCATGGACGCGCTCGACGCGGTGCTGCAGACCGCGCCGGACCGGCTGCTCGTGGTGGGCGGCGGTGGGTCGGTCCGCGCCACCGGAGGTGAGGTCGGCGGCTCGATGCGACGATTCGGCGTCGACTACACGATCGGACCGTCGACTACCGTGACATTGCCGCTCTCGTTGACGGTCGGCGCGTGGCTGCTCGAGCAGGTTGCCATCTCGGTGCCGATCGAGTACGTCGGTCTCGACGACGCGGTCGGGCCGGGCGGGTCAGCCGACCAGTTCGCCGGGCTGGCCGCGGACGGCCGTGTCGCCGTACTCGCGATGGCGGATCTGTCGGCGAAGCTGACCACGGACTCACCCGGCTATCTGGACGATCGAGCCGTCGGCTTCGACCGTGAGGTCATGCGGTTGGTCGGCATGCCTGACCCCGAGGGGCTGGTCAGGCTCGACACTGAGGTGGCGGGCGAGCTCTGGTTCGCCGGTGGGCCGGCGCTGGCGGCGCTCGGAGGTGCCGCTCGCACGACAAAGGGCGCCGCGATCGCAGCGAAGATTCACTACGACGCGGCGCCCTATGGCGTCGGTTATGCCGTGGCCAGCTGGCTCACTTACTGATTGAGCGGGTCGCCGCCCTCAGGCTGGTCGCCTTCGGGGAGCTGGCCTTCGCTGGGCTGGCCTTCAGTGGGCTGGCTGCCGAAGTCGCCGCCGCCTTCGCTGGGCTGGCCTTCAGTGGGCTGGCTGCCGAAGTCGCCGCCGCCTTCGCTGGGCTGGCCTTCGCTGGGCTGGCCTTCAGTGGGCTGGCTGCCGAAGTCGCCGCCGCCTTCGCTGGGCTGGCCTTCAGTGGGCTGGGCGCCGAAGTCGCCGCCGCCTTCGCTGGGCTGGCCTTCGCTGGGCTGGGCGCCGAAGTCGCCGCCGCCTTCGCTGGGCTGGCCTTCAGTGGGCTGGCTGCCGAAGTCGCCGCCGCCTTCGCTGGGCTGGCCCTCAGTGGGCTCGGCGCCGAATTCGCCGCCGCCTTCTGGCTGGTTGGAGTCGCTCACAATGTCTCCTTCATTGGTCTGACCGGAGTAGTCGTCTGAGCCCGGCTCGGCCTGGCTGCGATCGGCATGGGCGCCGCCGCTTGAGGTCGGTCCGGAGTCCTGGCGGCCGGGGAAGTCTTGCTCGCGGCCGGGTGCGCTATCGCCCTGGCCCGAACCTTGGCCCGAGCCAGCGCTGGTGTCGGTCGGCCCCGATTCGGTCGGCCTCGCGTCGGCTTGGTCGCCGCTCGAGGTCTGACCGGGATCCTGGCCGGCACCACTTCCTTGGTCCCCACCTGGTGTGGTCTCGCTGGATGGTTCGTCGGCGCGAGGCTCCGCGTCAGTTCCCCCGGTCGGGTCGGCGCCTGGTCCGGCGTCGGTCCGGTCGGTCGATCCGCTGTCGGCGGGCTGGCCGCCGCCAGCTGATCTGTCACCGGGCGCCGTGTCGCTGGTCCCGGTGTCGCTGGTCCCGGCATCGGTCGGCCCTGTGTCGGTCCCGCCGGTCGGGTCGGCGCCTGGTCCGGCGTCGGTCCGGTCGGTCGTTCCGGTGTCGGCTGGGCTGCCCGGGGCGGTGGTACCTGCGTCCTGGCCGCCGCCGGGAGGTGCGTCGGTGGGTGCCGTGTCGCTGGTCCCGGTGTCGCTGGTCCCGGTGTCGCTGGTCCCGGTGTCGCTGGTCCCTGTGTCGGTCCCGCCGGTCGGGTCGGCGCCTGGTCCGGCGTCGGTCCGGTCGGTCGATCCGGTGTCGGCTGGGCTGCCCGGGGCGGGGCTGCCGGAGTCCGGACCACCGTCGCTGGGCTGGTCGCCACCGCCTGGTGCATCACTGGGCGCCGTGTCGCCGGGTGCCGTGTCGCTGGGCCCGGTGTCGCTGGGTGCCGTGTCACTGGGCTGGTCGCCACCGCCTGGTGCATCGCTGGGCCCGGTGTCGCTCGGCCCGGTGTCGCTCGGCCCGGTGTCGCTGGGTCCTGTGTCAGCGCGGTCTGCGCCGCCGGAGTCGGTCGGGGAGTCAGTGGGACCCGCCCCGCCGCCCTCGTCGGCACCCGCGTCACCGGCACCCCCGCGACCGGCTCCCGGCTCCCGCGCCTTGTCGAAGTCGTCCTGCTTGCCATCGAGAGAGTCGAGGCCTTCTTTGGCCTTGTCTACCCCGGTGTCGATTTGGTCGGAGTACTTCCCGCCCGTCTTGTCGTCGATGGCGTCCCCGGCCTTGTCGAGCCCGTCCTCGATCTTGTCGGGGTGCTCGTCCACGGCGTCAGCGGCGCGCGACTTGAACTTGTCGAAAATTCCCATCGAAACCTCCGGTAGGGGGCCCTCCCGCGAACACCGTTCCCCGCGTGTGAATCACGCAAACGACGTCGGCCCAGCTGCGGGCAGCCGGGCCGACCGGATCATCGGTGATCCATGATGTGAGCCGCGTTAGTTGTTGCTGGAGTCTTGTCCGCCGAGGCTGTCGAGTCCGTCACGAGCCTTGTCGACACCCTTGTCGATCTTGTCGCCGTGCTCGCCACCGGTCTTCTCGTCGGCGACTTCGGCGGCCTTGTCAAGCCCGGAGTCGATCTTGTCGCCGTGCTCGCCGACAGCGTCCTCAGCCTTGCCCTTGAACTTGTCCATGAAACCCATCAGATGCCTCCCGAGTTGGCCTGGAGTATTTCGGTCGCGCTATTCATACCGCTTTATCCTGAACCTGCAAACCCCTGGTGCGGGGGCTGGACAACAACGGCTGGCAACACGGTGCATACCCGCTCAGCGCGGGACTAACCACCCGTGTTGCCACCTACTTTATCGGCGCGCCGGACGCCAGGGAGGCGTACGGCGCCGGGTCGATCAGCGGGTGGGCGTGCTCTCGCCGCCATCGTTCTTGCCGTCGTTCTTGCCGTCGAGCTTGTCGAGGCCTTCCTTGGCCTTGCCGACGCCCTTGTCGATCTTCTCGGTGTACTTGCCGCCGGTCTTCTTGTCGATCGCACCCGCAGCCTTGTCGAGGCCGCTCGTGATCTTGTCACCGTGCTGGTCGACGGCCTTCTTCGCACTTCCTCGGATCTTGTCAAAGATGCCCATGTCGGCATTCTTGCGCAGACCGTGGGTATGGCAACAGTGCAACGGCGGGCAACCTGAGAAACTGTCGGCCGTGCCCGTCGTACGCCCGCCTGTCGTCGCCGTGGTCGGCCCCACCGCGGCCGGAAAGTCCGACCTCGCCGTTGACCTGGCGCGCCGCCTCGGCGGTGAGATCGTCAACGGCGACTCGATGCAGATCTACCGCGGCATGGACATCGGCACGGCCAAGCTGACCACCGCCGAGCGCGGTGGCGTCCCCCACCATCTGCTCGACATCCTCGATCCGCGGGAGCCGGCGACCGTTGCGGAGTTCCAGCAGTGGGCGCGAGAGGCGATCGCCGACTGCCGCGGCCGTGGCGTGACGCCCTTCCTGGTCGGCGGTTCCGCGCTGTACGTCCGCGCCGTGGTCGACCGGTTCGAGTTCCCCGGCACCGACCCCGCCGTACGCGAGGCCCTCGAAGCCGAGCTGTCCGCGCACGGCCCGGCGGCGTTGCACGCCCGGCTGGAGACGTTGGATCCTGTCGCCGCGATGGCGATCCTACCCAGCAACGGCCGGCGCATCGTGCGCGCGCTGGAGGTCGTCAGCATCACCGGGCGCCCGTTCAGCGCCACGCTGCCCGACCGCACCTACACCTACGACCGGGTGCACCAGATCGGCGTCGACGTCCCTCGGCCCGTCCTCGACGAGCGCATCGCGGCGCGGGTCGAGCGGATGTGGCAGCAGGGGTTCGTCGACGAGGTGCGCGCGCTCGAGTCGCAGGGGCTCCGTGAGGGGCGCACGGCCAGCCGCGCACTGGGCTACGCGCAGGTGCTGCGGTTCCTCGCCGGAGACTGCAGCGAGGACGACGCGCGCGTCGACACGATCCGCGCGACCCGACGATTCGCCCGCCGTCAGGACTCCTGGTTCCGCAAGGACCCGCGCATTGTCTGGGTGGGGTACGACGACCCGCGTCGACTCGACCGTGCCCGCGAGGTATTGGACCCCACTCGATCGGGGTAGATCCACATCAGTCGACCCACTGGGGAGCATCGTCATGTCACGTTCTGCCAGATCTCGCACCCGACTTGCCGCCGGAGCCGCGGCCGTCTGCCTCGCCGGAGGCCTGCTCACTGTGGTCGGGTCGCCGGCCGCCGCCGACCACCCGCCGACAGCTCCACCGAAGGACCCGGTCGCGATCGGCAGCGGGGGAGCGGTCAGCTCGGTCGACCCGAACGCCACCCAGATCGGCATCGACGTGCTCCGGAGCGGCGGGAATGCCACCGACGCCGCGGTCGCGACCGCGGCGGCCCTCGGCGTGACCGAGCCGTACAGCGCCGGCATCGGAGGCGGCGGCTTCTTCGTGCACTACGACGCCGACTCCGGTGAAGTCGAGACGGTCGACGGGCGTGAGACCGCGCCGATGGCGATGCCGAGCGACGCGTTCATCGACCCCGCCACCGGCCAGCCGTACGCCCCGTTCTTCCCCAACCTGGTGACCAGCGGCGTCTCCGTTGGCGTCCCCGGCACCGCGTCGACGTGGGAGACGGCGCTCGACAACTGGGGCTCGATGTCGCTGCGCAAAGCGCTGAAGCCGGCGACCAAGCTGGCCGACAAGGGCTTCGTCGTGGACGAGACGTTCCACCAGCAGACCAACGACAATGCCGAGCGGTTCGCGGCGATCGAGTCGACCGCCGATCTCTACCTGCCGGACGGGGCGGCTCCACCGGTCGGATCCGTCTTCCGCAACCCTGACCTGGCCGACACGTACGAGCTGCTCGGCCGACACGGCCCCGACGCCATCTTGGAGGGCCCGATCGCGGCGGAGGTCGTCGACGCGGTCCAAGACCCGCCGACCACCGGTGAGAGCGACCTGCCGGTGCCGCCGGGCTTCATGGAGCTGTCCGACCTCGCCGACTACGAGGTACGCGAGCCCGACCCGACCCGCAGCGACTACCGCGGACTGGACATCTATGGCATGGCACCGCCGTCCAGCGGCGGCTCGACCGTCGGGGAGGCGCTGAACATCCTGGAGACGACCGAGCTCTCGCCGACCAACCTCGCCGACGCCCTGCACCGCTACCTCGAGGCCAGCGCGCTCGCGTTCGCCGACCGCGGCGCCTTCCTCGGTGACTCGGACTTCGTCGACGTACCCCTCGACGAGCTGCTGTCCGACGGCTTCGCCGCCGAGCGGGCCTGCCAGATCGACCCTGACGCGGCGGCGATGAAGCCGCTAGCGGTCGGCGAGCCGGACGGCGACTACGAGACGACCTGTGAGGAGGCTGCTCCGGGAGCGGACCGGCCGGACTCGGAGGGCCTGTCGACCACGCACCTGACCGCAGTCGACCGCTGGGGCAACGTCGTGGCGTACACGCTGACGATCGAGCAGACCGGCGGCAGTGGCATCGTCGTGCCTGGGCGAGGGTTCATCCTGAACAACGAGCTGACCGACTTCAGCACCGTTTTCAACGAGGCCGATCCCAACCGCATCCAGCCGGGCAAGCGGCCGCGCTCCTCGATGTCGCCGACGATCGTGCTGAAGGACGACGAGCCGTGGCTCGCGCTCGGGTCGCCGGGCGGGTCCACCATCATCACCACCGTGCTGCAGATGCTGGTCAACCGCGTCGACCTGGAGATGAGCCTGCCGGATGCGTTGGCGGCGCCCCGCGCCAGCCAGCGCAACACCGTCAACGTGAGTGCCGAGCAGGAGTTCGTCGATGCGTACGGGTCGTTGTTGGCGCCGCTCGGCCATACGTTCGCGTCGCCCGCGGAGATCGGTGCCGCGACGGCGATCGAGATGCTGCCCGAAGGCAGGCTGCTTGCGGCCGCCGAGCCGGTGCGTCGTGGTGGCGGCGACGCCGGGGTGGTGCGACCCGGGCGGGACGACTGACCGACCGCCTACGATGACCGCGTGGTTTCCGCGACGTTCTCATGGCTCAAGGGTCACGGCACCGAGAACGACTTCGTGCTGCTGCCTGACCACGACGGCACGACCCACGGTCCGCTCGCGCCCGACCTGGTGCGCGCGCTCAGTGACCGGCGCCGTGGGATCGGCGGCGACGGCGTGCTGCGGGTGATCCGGACCGAGGCACTGCGTGCCTTCGACGGGCGGATCCCCGACATCGACGCCGAGTGGTTCATGGACTACCGCAACGCGGACGGCTCGCTGTCGGAGATGTGCGGCAACGGGGTACGCGTGTTCGCGCTGCACCTGGTCGAGTCCGGTCTCGCCGACCCCGCCGAGCCCCTCTTCGTCGGCACCCGCGGCGGCACCAGGACAGTGACCTTCGGCGACGACCAGATCAGCGTCGACATGGGGGTCGCCGAGCTCCAGGGCCACACCAAGGTCTGCGTCGGCGACCGCGGCTGGGAGGCGTACAGGGTCAGCCTGGGCAACCCGCATGCGGTGACCTTCGTCGACGAGCTGGCCGACGCCGGCCCGTTGCTCGAGGCGCCCGTCTACGACCCGGAGGACTTCCCCGGCGGCGTCAACGTCGAGTTCGTCCGCAGGCTGCTGCCCGGCCACATCGCGATGCGGGTGTACGAGCGCGGGTCCGGCGAGACCCGGTCCTGCGGAACCGGTGCCTGCGCGGCGGCGGTCGCCACGGCCGCCGACCAGGGCGTGCCCCGACCGGTGCGCCTGCGGGTCGACGTGCCCGGAGGGCGGCTGCATGTCCGGTGGCACGAGGACGGCCGGGTCGACCTGGCCGGCCCGGCCGCCATCGTGGCACGCGGCGAGACGTCCGCGGACCTGCTGCGTCAGTGAGCATGGGCTGATCGCCGGTGCGGATACTGGGATGACCGTCGACGGTGACCGTGCGACCATCGTCAGGAGCGCCGGGAACACCGGCGACCGGCCACCTGTTGTAACGGAATACCTATGACTGAACCCGCAGAGATCCTCGACCACGACCTCCCGACCGACATCCCCGACGACGGAGAGCTCCAGCTCGAGGAGCGGCACTCCTTGCGACGTGTCGCCGGGCTGTCCACCGAGCTCACCGACATCTCCGAGGTGGAGTACCGGCAGCTGCGGCTCGAGCGGGTCGCACTGGTCGGGGTCTGGACCGAGGGCAGCGTCGAGGACGCCGACAACTCGATGGCCGAGCTCGCCTTGCTCGCCGAGACCGCGGGCTCACAGGTGCTCGAAGCGCTGAGCCAGCGCCGGCACAAGCCCGACCCCGCGACGTACATCGGGCGCGGCAAGGTCGACGAGGTGCGCATGGTGGTCGAGGAGACCGGCGCCGACACCGTCATCTTCGACGGCGAGCTGACCGCCTCGCAGCTGAGGAACCTCGAGGATCGGGTGAAGGTCAAGGTCGTCGACCGCACCGCGCTGATCCTCGACATCTTCGCGCAGCACGCCCGGTCCAAGGAGGGCAAGGCGCAGGTCGAGCTGGCCCAGCTGCAGTACATGATGCAGCGGCTGCGTGGCTGGGGTGGCAACCTCTCCCGTCAGGCCGGCGGCCGGGTCGGTGCACAGGGCGGCGGCATCGGTGGTCGTGGTCCTGGTGAGACCAAGCTCGAGACCGACCGGCGACGCATCACCGCCAAGATGGCCAAGCTGCGCCGCGAGCTCGCCCACCTGGAGACCGCCCGGGTGACCAAGAAGGCCGTCCGCAGACGCCGCGAGATCCCGGCCGTCGCGATCGCCGGCTACACGAACGCCGGCAAGTCGTCGCTGCTCAACCGGCTGACCGGCGCGGGTGTGCTGGTGGAGGACGCCCTGTTCGCCACTCTCGACCCGACCACCCGACGCACCACGACGGACGACGGCAGGGTCTACACGCTGTCCGACACGGTCGGCTTCGTCCGGCATCTTCCCCACCAGCTGGTCGAGGCGTTCCGCTCCACCCTCGAGGAGGTCGCCGAGGCCGACCTGGTGCTGCATGTGGTCGATGGCGCGCACCCCGACCCCGAGGGACAGCTGGCGGCAGTGCGTGAGGTGTTCGTCGAGATCGGCGCCGACCACGTGCGCGAGCTGGTCGTGATCAACAAGTCCGACGTCGCCGACCCGTTGGTGCTGGCCCGGCTGCAGGCCCGCGAGCCCCACTCGGTCGTCGTGTCGGCGCGCACCGGCGCGGGCATCGCGGACGCGCTCGTCGCCTTGGAGGCCGACCTGCCGCGGCCCGCCGTCGAGGTCGAGGCGCTGGTTCCGTACGACCGCGGTGACCTGATCAACCGGGTGCACGAGTACGGCGAGGTGCTGGCGCTCGAACACGTCGCCGACGGCACTCGGCTACGGGCCCGGGTGCACGCCGACCTGGCCGGCGAGCTCGAGGCGTACGCAGTCGATGCCGCGCGCTGAGGTACTCCGCTACAGCGCGTTCCCGGCGACACCGACCGGTGGCAACCCGGCCGGAGTCGTGCTCGACGCGACCGGGCTCGACGCGGCGGAGATGCTCGACGTCGCGGCCGAGGTCGGCTTCTCCGAGACGGCGTTCCTGACCTCCACCGCCGAGGGCGCTGGGATCCGTTACTTCAGCCCGCGGGCCGAGGTGGCCTTCTGCGGTCACGCGACGATCGCGACCGCGGTGGCCCACGCCGACCGGCACGGCGTCGGTCGCCTGGACCTCGCGACGCAGGC
>WHTB01000004.1 GCA_009379735.1 Propionibacteriales bacterium | reverse complement strand
GGCGACGGGGTTGGGCCGCGATCGGCCATGCTCTGACGATGACCGCTGAACACCAGATCGTGCCGCCCGACGAGATGGGCCCTGTCCACACCGACGACGACCTGCTCGAGCGCTGGCAGCTGCTGATGGGACCGTGGGGGTTCGACCTGCGTCAGCTCTGGATCCTCTGGTTCGACCAGCTGGGCCACATGTCCCCCGGGCTGCTGAAGATCGAGGAGCTTGACCTCGATCCTGACCCCGAGCTGCTTGATCGCCTCATGGTCATCTGCGAGGACCAGCGCGCGCAGCTCGGGGGTGGTTGGGTCGCGATCGCGCTCGGCCGACCGGGTCCCGGGCTGATCTCCGGCGGCGACCGGGCCTGGGCCGCCGCCGTGGACGCAGCGTCGCGTCGTGCCGAGCTCGACGTCCGGCCGCTGTACCTTGCGACGACCGGTCGGGTCAGACCGCTGGTGCTCGACGAGCTCTGAGAGTCAGCCCAGGTCGACGATCGCGGCGACGGGTCCTCCGCCCTCCGGCCCCTGGTGGGCGGCGGAGACCGAGACGAACACCGCCGGGTCGCCGGTCACGACGGACGCCACTCCCCCGACGCAGGCCTTGATCTGCCGGTGCCAGTGCACGTCGGAGTCGTCGAGCATGGCGTTTCGCCGCCCCCGTACGGCTCCGTCGCGGCTCGCCTCGCACTTGAGGAAGACGTTGACCAGGCGACCGTCGAGGTCGTCGGAGTGCGGCCGCTCGGGCAGCTCCAGCCCCGCGCTCCTGATCGCCGCCCAGATGCCGTCCGCGTCCAGCGCGTCCTTCATCACCGAGTGCCCGATCCGGTAGCGGCCGCCGACTCCGCGCGCGTTGCCCACCACGACAACCTGTGCCTGGTCGAGCTCCACGCCCGACGAGCACGAGGCGACCGCGGAGTAGAGCGCACGGTTGTGCATGACGTCGGCGTCGTCGGGCAGGTCGATCTCGCCGAGCGCGACCGCGACGCCGAGGCCGGTGCAGCCGTTGGATAGGTCCATCGACTCGTGCGTCTCCTCGGTCCACACGTGCTGGCCGCGGGACTTCGCGTCCCGAATCGTGTGGATGGTGAGCAGCGGCGTTTTCGTCTGTACGTAGTGGACGTCGGCGGTGTCGGTGATGCCGGCTCGCTCCATCGCCACCTGCACCGCAGCGGCCACCTTCTCGATCATCGGCCGCCGGCCGATCTCCTCGGGCAGGATGGCCTCGCTCATCGCGAAGCCGACGGTGAGCCGCGGCTCGTCGGTCTGCGCCGCCTGGTCGGCCGGCACGGTCGCGAAGATCGTGGCGTGAGGGCTGATCACCCCGTCGGTGCCGCCCGACCACACGATCGGCACCTGCTTGGCTTCCTCAGGCGTACGGGTCCCGCGGTCGACCAGCACCTCGCGGAAGGCCCGGTCGGCGATGATCCTGGTGTAGTCGTTGACGCCGCCGTTGCCCTCGGTCTTGCCGACCACCGCCACCACGCGGTCGGCCGCCACGACACCGGCGTCGATGAGCTCGGCCAGACCCGAGGCGTCGCTCACGTGCTTGATCGCTACCTTGCGCACTTCGATGGGCTCAGGCATGCGTCGGCCCCACCTCTCTGTTGGCGTCGTGGATGTCGTGGTCGTGACTGCTCGGGGCTGCGGGCGTCGGCACGACCGTGGTGCCGATCGCGTCGTCGACCGCCGCGGCGATCTGGTTGACGGACGTGATGACGGCACGGTGGCCACCGGCCTCGACGAACCGGCAGGCCGCCTCGACCTTCGGGCCCATGCTTCCGCTGCCGAAGTGGCCGTCCTCGGCGTACCGGCGCATGGTGGCGACGTCGACCTGGCCGACCGGCCGGGCCTCCGGGGTGTCGTAGCCGAGCATCGCCTGCGGGACGTCAGTAGCGATCACGAGGATCTCCGCGCCGACGGCCTGAGCGAGTACGGCGGCACCGAGGTCCTTGTCGATCACCGCCTCGACGCCGCGCAGACTGCCGTCGGCCTCTCGGACGACCGGGATGCCGCCACCGCCGTTCGCGACCACCACCAGGCCCGCGTCGACGAGGGCGCACACCGCGGCGGCGTCGAGGATCTCCAGCGGCTCGGGGCTCGCCACCACGCGCCTCCAGCCCCGCTTGCCGCGGTCCTCCCACACCTGCCCGTGCTCGATCAGGGGCAGTGCCTCGTCGTGCGGCAGGTAACGGCCGATCGGCTTCGTCGGGCGGAGCATCGCGGGGTCGTCGGCGCTGACCCGGGTCCGCGTGACCAGGGTCGCGACCTGCCGGGCGGTGCCGCGCGCGGCCAGGGCGTACTCGAGCGCATCGATCAAGATCAGCCCGATCGTGCCCTGGGTCTGCGCGACGCACCAGTCCAGCGGGACCGGCGGGACGACCGCGGCCGCCAGCTCGTTCTTCACCAGCAGGTTGCCGACCTGCGGGCCGTTGCCGTGCGTCAGCACCACCTCGACGCCCGCGGTGACGAGGTCAGCCACCGGCTGCATGGCCGCCGTGACCGCGGCGATCTGGTCCTCCGGCCGGGCCCGACCGTCCGGCGCCGTCATCGCGTTACCGCCCAGCGCGATCAGTACGCGCATCGGCTACTCCCCTCCCCCACCGTCATCGCCAGTCCACCGCTGCAGCCGACGCGCCGCCGGACAGCCGGGCATAGCCGGGACCGCGGTCGAAGAACGGCTGGTCCCCACTGCGCTGCGCTCGCAGCCGCTCGCGCAGCGTCACGCTGGCCGGCTCGTCGAGCACCGGCTCGTCGGCGGGCCCGGTCAGCACGACGCCGTAGTCGTCCCGTGCGCCGTCGACCGAGACCTTGCCCCACCGCACGTCCTGCAGCACGTCGTCGTACGGACGGTCCAGCGGGTCGCCCCACCCGCCGCCGCCCGTGGTGCGGATGCGGATCACCTCTCCGGCGGCGACCGGCTCGGCGTCCGCGAGCGCATCCACCTCCCGCTCGGCCGGCCCGCCCGGGTCGATGGTCACCGAGAACGGCCGGCCCGCACGCCCACCCTTGACCCCCCAGCAGGCCAGGATCGAGCGGTCCGCGATCGACATGAAGTGCGCGTCCTTGAGCATCCGGATGTGCTTCTCGTAACCCAGTCCCCCGCGGTGCAGCCCCGGCCCGCCGGAGTCGACCGCAAGCCCGAGACGCTCGACCACAAAGGGAAAACGCGACTCGCTGAACTCCGTCGGCAGGTTGCGCGAGTCGGGCACGACGTGGATGGTGTCCTCGCCGTCGGCGTAGTAGCGACCGCCCGACCCGCCACCGAGTACCTCCCGCATGAGGTACGGGTTGCCGTCGGCGTCGTCGCCGTACACGCCGGTGTAGCGGATCGTCTCCTGGTCGGCCGGCATCTTGCCGTCCACCGCCTTCGCCACCGCGCCCGCGAGCACGCCGAGCATCCGCAAGATGACGAACGTCCGGGCATTGGTCGGCGCGGGGAAGATCGGTGTCACCAGCGTGCCGGGCGGCGGGAACCGCATCTCGATCAGCGGCGCGACGCCCTCGTTGACGTCCAGCTCGGCCATCCGCTCAGGAGAGTCGGCCAGGTTGCGCAGGATCGGCGCCAGCCACTTCTTCAGGAACGCGCCGTCGGCATAGTCGCCGCAGTGGTTGATCGGGCCCTTGGCCTGCGGCCCGGTGCCGGTGAAGTCGATCACCAGGCGTTCGTCGTCGGTCTTGGTGAGGGTGATGCGCTGGACGTGCAGCCGCGGCGCGTCGACGCCGTCGTGCTCGGCGTAGTCCTCCCAGGTGTACGAGCCGGTGGGGATCTTGGACAGGACCTCGCGGCGGAACGTCTCCGTGGTCTGGTCGAGGATCGCGTCGAAGCAGGCCTCGACGGTCGTCCTGCCGTAGCGGTCGAACAGCTCCGCCATCCGGCGCGCGCCCATCAGACACGCAGAGCACTCGGCGTCCAGGTCGGCCGCCAGCGACTCCGGCATCCGGGAGTTGCGGGTCATGATCTTCAGCGCCGCCTCGTTGGGCACACCCTTGTCCCACAGCCTGATCGGGGGGACCATCAGCCCCTCCTCGAAGACGCTCGTCGCCCCGCTCGGCATCGAGCCCGGCACGGACCCGCCGATGTCGTCGTGATGGCCGAACGCCTGCACGAACGCCACCACCTCCGGGCCGTCGCCGACGTCGTGGAACACCGGCGCGGTGACGCACAGGTCCGGCAGATGCCCGATACCGCCCTCGGACAGGTAGACGTCGTTGTGGAAGAACACGTCGCCCGGCCGCATCGTCTCGAGCGGGTAGTCGCGGGCCACCGGGTGGACCAGCGCGGAGTACGAGCGGCCGGTCAGCTTGCGCAGGTGCCGGTCGTGGATACCGGCCCGGTAGTCGTGCGCGTCGCGGATCATCGGCGAGCGCGAGGTGCGCCCGATCGCGGTCTCGACCTCCTGCTCGACCGACGCCAGGTAGCCCTCGACGATCTCGACCAGGATCGGGTCCGCCGACACCCCCTCGGTCAGCCGGTACGGCGTGGCAGCGCGGCTCACGACACCACCTCCCGGTGTCGCGTCAGCAGCAGGTTGCCGAACCGGTCGACCTCGGCCCGGAAGCCCGGGTGGACGGGCACCGTGGCTCCGAACTCCTCCAGGACGGCCGGCCCGTCCAGCGCGTCGCCGGCGCCCAGCCGCGCCCGGTCGTAGATCGGGGTCTCCGCCCATTCGTCGAACCGCACCCGCCGGGTGCCGGTCCGCGCCTGCTCGGCGCCCTGGCCCGGCGACACCTCACGCACGCCCGGCTTGCGGATCGGGCCGACCCCGGTGACCCGAAGGTTGACCCACTCCACCTCCTGCCGGCCGTCGCCGCGGAAGTCATAGCCGTAGAGGCTGCGGTGCTCGGCGTGGAACGCGTCGGCGACCACTTCAGCCAGCTCCGCGGTCATCGCCCCGTCGGGTACGTCGACGCGGACCTCGTACGCCTGCCCGAAGTAGCGCAGGTCGGCGGTGCGGACGAACCGGCGGGCCGACTCGGCGAACCCTTCCCGCGCGAGCGCGCGGTCGGCCTCGGCCCGGAGATCGCCGAGGATCTTCTCGACCGCGTGCAGATCGAGCATGGAGTGTCGCGACACCGCGGTCCGGACGTAGTCGTTGCGGACGTCGACGGTGAGCAGGCCGTACGCCGAGAGGTTGCCCGGGTTCGGTGGCACCAGCACGCCGCCGAGGCCGAGGATGTCGACCAGCCGGCAGGCCAGCAGCGACCCCGACCCGCCGAACGTCACCAGCCGGAAGTCGCGGACGTCGAGGCCACGCTTGACCGTGACCTGCCGGAGCGCGTTGGCCTGGTTCCAGGCGGAGATCTCCAGGATGCCGGCCGCACACTGCTGCGAGTCGAAGCCGAGCCGGCCGGCCAAGGCGGTGATGCCGTCGGTCGCCGCCGCCAGGTCCAGCGGGACCTCGCCTCCGAGCAGGTGCGGCGGGATCCGGCCGAGCAGCAGGTGCGCGTCGGTGATGGTCGGCTCCGTCCCCCCGTTGCGGTAGCAGAGCGGGCCTGGGTCGGCGCCGGCCGACTGCGGCCCGACCTTGAGCGTGCCCTCCGGGCTGACCCAGGCGATCGAGCCGCCGCCCGCACCGACCGTGACGACGTCGATCATCGGGATCTTGCTCGGGTACGCACCGACGCTGCCCTCCGTGGTGAGGGCCGGGTGGCCGTCGACCACCACGGTCACGTCGGTCGACGTGCCGCCACCGTCGCAGGTCAGCACACTCGGGAAGCCGGCCGCCTCGGCGACCACGGCCGCACCGAGCGCCCCGGCGGCGGGACCCGAGAGCACGGTGCTGATGGGCTGGTGCACGACCTCGTCGGCTGACAGCACGCCGCCGTTGGACTTCATCACGTAGAACGGGACGGCGCGTTCGGCCGAGCCGGCGGCGGTGAACCCCTGCAGCCGACGCTGGATGTTCTCGACGTAGCGACGGATGTTGGGCTTCACCGCCGCGTCGACAAGGGTCGTGACGCTCCGCTCGTACTCCCGGTACTCCCTGAGCACCTCCGACGAGATCGACACCGTCGCCTCGGGATGCTCGTCGATGAGCACCTCACGCATCAGTAGCTCGTGCTCGGGGTTGGCGTACGCATGGATGAAGCACACGCCGATCGTGGAGATGTCGTGCTCGCGGAAGAACCGGGCGGCCGCGACCGCGTCGCCGACGGAGAACGGACGGATCTCACTGCCGTCGACGGCCAGCCGCCCGCCGACCGTGCGTACCCGGTCGGCCGGCACGATGCGGGGCGGCTTCACCCAGAAGTAGCTGTTGCCGTAGCCGTCCGGGACGGACTGACGGGCGATCTCCAGCAGGTGGCGGTAGCCCTCGGTGGTGACGAAGCCGAGGTTCTCGACCTTGCCCTCGAGCAGCTTGTTGGTGGCGACGGTCGTGCCGTGGCTCACCGCCGTCACGGCGTCGCCGCCGAGGCCGAGCGTGCCCAGCACCTTGTGGATCCCGGCCATGAACCCGTCGGCCGGGTCGGCAGGCGTCGACGGCGTCTTCGTCGTGACCAGCTCGCCGGTCTGCTCGTCGACCGCGACGACGTCGGTGAACGTGCCACCGGTGTCGATGCCGATCCGGACCTGGGACATTCTCCTCCTACGGGGTGGGCGGGCCGGCTAAGGGTGGAGGCGCGGGAACGACGACTGCGCCGGGCGGGTCAGGTCGTCGGCGTAGCGGCGGATCAGGTCGAGGTTGCGGTCGGCCAGGTGATCGAAGCCCTGCCCGACGCTCGACCCCGGCGTGAGCGAGCGCAGCGCCTGCTCGGGGTCGAGCCGGGCGGACACCCAGCACTCGTGGCTGGCCCCCCGAGCGACGACGTCGGCGATCGGGGTGACGATCATCGAGTTGCCGAAGTACAGGACCCCGGCCGGGTCGATGCCGACGCAGTTCGACCCGACGACGTACACATGGTTGTCGTAGGCCCGGGCCCGGTTGGTGAGCTCCCAGATGTCCGCGGACCGCAGCAGCGCCGACGGGCGCACGATGACCTCGGCTCCGCGTACGGCATTGATCCGCGACAGCTCCGGGTAGTCGCCGTCGAAGCAGATGATGATCCCGATCGTGCCGAGGTCGGTCTCGACGACGCAGACCTCGTTGCCGGGCGTCACCCAGCCGCGGTGGGCGAGCTCGGTGTAGAACGGGTGGGTCTTGCGGTAGACGCCGGCGATCGCGCCGTCCGGTCCGGCCAGCACCGCCGAGTTGAACACCGTGCCTCGCTCCGGGCCGCGCTCGTAGGTGCCCCAGACGAGGTGCACGCCGAGCCGTCGGGCGACGTCTTGTAGCGGCTCGGTGATCGGCCCCGGGATCTCGCTGACCAAGTCCCACACCTCCTCCGGCGAGCAACCCGGGGTGAAGCCGGTGGTCACCGACTCGGGGAGTACGACCAGCTCGGCCCCGGTGTCCGCCACGCACCGCTCGACGTAGTCGGCGGCGTGCTCGCTGTTGGCCTTGATGGTCTCCGGGCTCAGCGGCTCGGACCGTGGCTGGACTTGGACCGCGGCTGCAGTGAATGCGCGCATCAGTGTTCCTCCGAATCTCTAGGACCGGCGCCGGCCGGACACCCAGCCGCCGACCAGGGCGCCGAGCAGGGCGATCCCGGCACCGACGGCGACGCCGCGCCCGAAGTCGCCAGACCGTGCGGGGACCGCGCGCTGCGGCGCCTCGTAAACACCGGCCGCGCTCGGCTCGACACCGGCGGTCGGCGCGACGGCGGGCGCCTTGCCGGTCAGCACGTCCTCCACCGCGCCGAAGAACTCGTTGGCGGTCTTCTTGGTGGCGCTGCTGAGCATCCGCTGGCCGACCCCGCCGATCATGCCGCCCACGATCGCGTCGGCGGCATAATCGAGCCTGGTGGCGTCGCCGTCCTCGGTGAGACTAACCGTCACGTCGGCGTGCACCGTGCCCGGTGCGCCCGCACCGGTCGCAGTCAACACGAACGAGCCCGGCCGCTGCTGGTCGTGCAGCCGCACCTCGCCGGCGAACGTGCCCTTGACCGACGCGACACCGGCCTGCACCGTCATCCGGTAGCGGTCGGTCCCGATCTCGACCAGCTGCTCACACCCTGGGATCGTCCGCACCAGCACGGCCGGGTCGTTGAGCGCCCGCCAGACGTCCTCGCGAGCGGCGTGCAGGACGGCGGAACCCTGGACCTTCATCGCGTGGTGCTCTCCTTCTGCCGCAGGTGGTAGAGCTCGGACGGCGAGATCGGCATCCGGGTGATGCGGATGCCCTCGGCGTCCTCGATCGCCGACGACAGCACCGCCGAGCCCGGGATCACGCCGGCCTCGCCCGCGCCCTTGAGCCCGAGCGGGTTGAGCGGCGACGGTGTCTCCAGATGGTCGATCTCGATGTTCGGCACCTCGGTGGCGTACGGCATCAGGAAGTCCATGTACGACGCGTTCAGCAGCTGCCCCGACTCGTCGTACACCATCCGCTCGTACAACGCACCGCCGACGCCCTGCGCGACCCCACCGTGGATCTGGCCCTCGACGATCCGCGGGTTGATCAGCGTGCCGCAGTCGTGCACGACGCAGTAGCGCAGGATCTTGATCTCGGCCGTCTCCGGGTCGGTCTCCACGATCGCTGCGTGCATGCCGTTGGCGAAGGTCGAGCGGGGCGGCGAGTAGTAGGCGGTCGCCTCCAGCCCCGGCTCCCCACCCTCCTCGATCGGTGGCTTGTCGACGTCCGCGGGCGCCGCGAACTGGGTGGCCCGCTTGGTCTCCTCGTCGAACGCGTACCGCAGCGGGTTGGACAGCACGGCCACCGTGGACAGCGGGATAGTCGCACCCGGCGTGCCCTTGACCTGGACGACACCGTCGACGATCTCGAGGTCGGCCGGGTCTGCCTCGAGTGCGTCGCCGGCGATCCGCAGCGCCTTCTCCCGCACCTTGCGGGTGGCCAGCGCCACGGCGTTGCCACTCATCACCGCCGCCCGCGAGGCGAACGTGCCGACGGCGTACTTGAACCGCCGGGTGTCGCCGGTCGTCACCACGACCTTGTCGACCGGCACCCCCAGCTCCTCGGCCACGACCTGGGCGAACGCGGTCTGGTGGCCTTGCCCCTGCGAGGTCAGACCGGTCGCCACGATCACCGTGCCGTCGGTCTCCACCTTCACGAAGCCGCCTTCGTACGGGCCGGGGCCGGTGCCCTCGACGTAACACCCGATGCCGATCCCGACCCGCCGGCCGTCGGCTCGCGCCTGCTCGCGGAAGACCTCGAACTCGTCCCACCCGACCAGCTTCTTCAGCTTCTCCAGCGTTGCCGGGTAGTCACCGGAGTCGTAGACCAGCGGCCGGCCGTCCTGGAACACCAGGCCGTGGTCGTACGGCATCTCCTCGGGCTGGATGAAGTTGCGCTCGCGCACCGTGGTGCGGTCGAGGCCGAGGTAGGCCGCGATCGCGTCCATCGTGCGCTCCATCACGAAGCAGCCCTGCGGCCGGCCGGCCCCGCGGTAGGGCGTCACGAGCACGGTGTTGGTGTAGAGGCTGAAGAACTCGACCCGGTAGGCGCCGGGCTTGTACGGCCCGAGCAGCTGGGTCGAGGTGACGATCGGGACGATGATCCCGTACGGCGTGTAGGCGCCGTTGTCGTGCCAGAACGTCACGTCGAGGCCGAGCAACCGGCCGTCGTCGTCGAAGCCGACGTCGACCTGGTGCTGCTGCGCGCGCTCGTGCGCACTGGAGACGAAGTGCTCGCGACGGTCCTCGGCCCAGGTGACCTCACGGCCGAGGGTGATCGACGCCCACGGCACCAACACCTCCTCCGGCCACGGGTGCATGATCTTGACGCCGAAGCCGCCGCCGACGTCAGGCGCGACGACCTCGACCCGGTCCAGCGGCAACCCGAGCCGCGCGGCGATCGCTGCGCGCACCGACGTCGAGGCCTGGGTGGAGGTGTAGACCCGCAGGCTCCGGTCGTCGGCATCCCAGCGGGCGTATACCCCCTTGCCCTCCATCGGCATCGACGCGCTGCGCTCGATGTCCAGGTCGAGGTGCAGTCGGTGCGGCGCGGCGTCGATCGCGGCCGGTGCGTCGCCGACCTCCTGAAGCATGTGCGCGGAGACGTTGTCGGGCACGTCGTCGTGGACGAGCAGGTCGGCGGCACGAGACTGCTCGATGCCGACGACCGGCGGGAGGAAGTCGTAGTCGACCCGGATCCGCTGGCAGGCATCCTCGGCCAGGTAGCGGTCAGTGGCGACCACCATCACGATCGCCTCGCCGACGTGGTTGACCTCGTCCTTGGCCAAGGGGTACGGCGTGCGTGCCTGGGTCAGGGTCGGGTGCGGGATCAGCAGCGGCAGCGGATGGCCGACCTGGCCCGGCAGGTCCTCGTGGGTGTAGATGGCGACCAGGCCCTCGACCTCGAGTGCGTCGGAGACGTCGATGTCGACGATCCGGGCGTGGGCGTGCGGGCTGCGGACGAACGCCGCCGCCAGCGCGCCGTGTCCCAGGTCGTCGAGATAGCGGCCCTGGCCGGACAGCAGCCGCGGGTCCTCGCGCCGTGGGATCGGCTCGCCGAAGATGCGGGTACTCATTGGCTGGCCTCCGCGCGGTCCGCACGGCGGATCTCGGCCGCGCGCTGCACCGCGGCGACGATGTTCTGGTAGCCCGTGCACCGGCAGAGGTTGCCCGCGATCGCCTCGCGTGCCTCCTCGGCGTTCGGGTCGGGGTGGTCGTCGGGGCGGTCGTCGAGGTACGCGGTGATCGTGGTGACGAACCCGGGTGTGCAGAAGCCGCACTGCAGGCCGTGGCAGTCCTGGAACGCCTGCTGCACCGGGCCGAGGCTGCCGTCGGGACGAAGGCAGCCCTCGACCGTGGTGACCTCGGCGCCGTCCACGCTGACCGCGAACTGCAGACACGAGCGCATCGCCCGGCCGTCGACGAGCACCGTGCAGGCACCACAGACACCGTGCTCGCACCCGACATGGGTGCCGGTGAGACGGAGGTCGTGCCGCAGAAAGTCGGAGAGCAGGCGTCGGGCCGGGACGACGGCGCGGCGGGGCACGCCGTTGACGGTCAGGCGCACTTCGTGCCGCTGCTCCGCCGCGGTCATCGCTGCTCCGCGTGAGTGGCGGCGGCCCGCTGCGCCCGGGCGGTGAGGACGGCCGCGAGATGTCGCCGGTAGGCGGCGGTGGCGTGGATGTCGGCCTCCGGGTCGAGCTCGCCCGCGGCCAAGGCGCCCGCCGCGGCCCAGTCGGCGGCGTCGTGCGGCTGGCCCGCAACGGCGTCGGTGAGGTCGCGCACAACCGGGGTCGCGTCGACCGAGATGTACGCCGCCCGGGCCGCCGCGACCCGCAGGTCGTCGTCGAGGGTGACCAGCGCGCCGACGCCGCAGATCGCGTAGTCACCGTGCCGCCGGGCGACCTCGACCCACGCCGTGCCTGCGTTCCCCTCCGGCAGCGGGAAGTGGGCCGAGGCCGCCAGCTCTCCGGCACCGACGGCGGACTCCAACGGTCCCAGGAAGAAGTCGGCGGCCGCGACGGTGCGCGTCGCCGCCGCGGTGCGGATCTCGACCGACCCGCCGAGCAGCGCCAGCACCGCGGTCATCTCCCCCGACGGGTCGGCGTGCACCAGGCTGCCGACCGTCGTGCCCCTGTTGCGGATCGTCGGGTGGGCGACATGGGTGAGTGCCTGCCGGAGCAACGGCAGCGCGTCGTACGTCGCCTCGTCGCGCTCGACGTCGGCATGGCGCGCGGTTGCGCCCACCCGTACCCCGGACTCCTCGATGCGGACGTACGCGAGCTGGTCGAGCCGGTTGATGTCGACCAGCGCGGTCGGCGCGGCGAGCCGCATGTTGAGCAGCGGCACCAGGCTCTGGCCGCCGGCGAGCACCTTGCCGTCCGCGCCGAGCTCCGCCAGCACCTGCAGCGCCTCGTCGACGCTGTCCGGCCGGTGGTACGCGAACGGCGCAGGCTTCACGCGTCCTCCACGCGGTGCGTGCCCTTCCCGCCGATGGACAACATCGCCCCCTCCTTCAGATGGGGCGGCGCGACGGCGTGCGCCAGGTGGTACGCCACCACGGTCACGATGGTGCCGAGGGCGATGCCGGAGAGCACGAAGTCATCGGTGATCTCCATCGACGTGTCGCCGATCGCGATGATGATGCCGGCGGCGACGGGTACGAGGTTGACCGGGTTGGCGAAGTCGACCCGGTTCTCGTTCCAGATCTTCGCGCCGAGCAGCCCGATCATGCCGTACAGCACGACCGTGATCCCGCCGAGCACTCCGCCGGGGACGGCGGACACGAGTGCGCCGAACTTCGGCGACAGGCCGAACACGATCGCGACGGCCGCCGCGACGTAGTAGGCGGCCGTTGAGTAGACCCGGGTGGCCGCCATGACACCGATGTTCTCGGCGTACGTTGTGGTCGGCGAGCCGCCGACCGACGTGGCGATCATCGTGCCCACACCGTCGGCGGCGATGGCGCGGCCCATCACCGGGTCGAGGTCGGTCTCGGTCATCCCGGCGACCGCCTTGACGTGACCGGTGTTCTCGGCGATCAGCGCGATCACGGCCGGCAGCACCAGCAGGACGAACACGACGTCGAAGCTCGGCAGGTGCCAGCCGGCGACCTCGGCGCCGTCCGCGCTGAGCACGGTCTCGGCGGGGAAGCCGAACCAGTCGGCCGCCTTGAGGTTGTCGAAGTTGACCCGGAAGTGGGTCGTCACCTCGCCCGCGGCGGCGTCGAAGGACGTGATCTGGCCGAAGACCTGGTCGAACACCCAGGACAGCACGTACCCGAAGATCAGTCCGAGGAAGATCGCGATCCGGCCGAAGAACCCGCGCAGCCCGACCGCCATCAAGATCACCGCGGTCATCACGATCAGCGCGATCCACTGGTCCTGTGGCCAGTAGATGTCCGCGACCACCGGAGCGAGGTTGAAGCCGATCAGCATGACGACGGCGCCGGTCACGACCGGTGGCAGCACCTTGTGCAGCACGGCCGACCCGAGGAAGTGGATCAGCACACCGGCCAGGACCAGCACCGCACCGGCGACGAAGATCGCGCCGGTGACGTCGGAGGAGTCCCCTCCCTGGGCCCGGATGGCCGCCACACCTCCGACGAAGGACGCGCTGGTGCCCAGGTAGCTCGGCACCTTGCCCGACACGATCAGCAGGAAGCAGATCGTGGCGATGCCGCTCATCATGATCGCCAGCTGGGCGTTGAGGCCCATCACCAGCGGGAAGACGAACGTCGCACCGAACATCGCCACGACGTGCTGGGCTCCCAGCCCCGCCGTGCGTGTCCACGACAGCCGTTCGTCCGGGCGTACGACCTCGCCCGGCGGCGGTGTCTTGCCCCCGTAGACGACCTTCCAGCCA
The DNA here is from genome assembly GCA_009379735.1 of Propionibacteriales bacterium. Taxonomy (GTDB): domain Bacteria; phylum Actinomycetota; class Actinomycetes; order Propionibacteriales; family Nocardioidaceae; genus WHTB01. Next base: position 26,640 of record WHTB01000004.1, on the reverse strand, counting down.
GCAGCCATTTCGGTGTCCTCCCCGCAACGGTGGGAACGCGATGATCGCAACCATGACATCACGGCGTGGGCCCGGCATGGGCACTATCTGCCGAGCGAACCGCCCGTCTCTCGGCAATCTCTGTGCCGCCCCCGACCACTCCCGCCGACGTTGCACATCGCCCCCCGCCCCGGCGCCGGCCAGATGTGCGACCTCGACGGGAGGCGATTTGTGTTGTCAGTACGCCCCACGCGTCGACCGTCCATCAGCCCGCTGACAACTCCCGCACCTCCGTCCAGATATGCAACCTCGGCGGGAAGGCCGCCCACTTCACCCACCAGACCGACACTCTCCGCCCGGAATGTCCGGTCAGAATGGCGGTCTGGGGGGTGAAGCCGGACCGGGCCTGTCGATTTCGGGGCGGCCCGGTTGACGGAGATACGTCCGGCACAGTTGAACGCGCCGAACCGGCGTGAATCACGAGAGGATCAGCACCATGACTGACCAGACGAAGACCGTCGCATCGGCCGACGGCACCTCGATCGCCTACGACCAGACCGGCGAAGGGCCGCCGGTGGTGCTGGTCTGCGGCGGCTCCGTCGACCACCTCGCCAACCTGCCGCTGCCCGAGCTGTTGGCGCCGCACTTCACCGTGTACAACATCCACCGTCGAGGCCGGGGCGACAGCGGCGACACCCCGCCGTACGCCGTGGCGCGCGAGGTCGAGGACATCGCCGCCGTGATCGGTGCGGCGGGCGGGTCGGCCTGCCTGTGGGGCTCGTCGTCCGGCGCCGCGCTCGCCCTGGAGGCCGCGGCCAGTGGGCTCCCGGTCACCAAGCTCGCCCTGTGGGAGCCGCCGTACTTCACCGGCGGACGCCCGAAGCCGCCAGCCGACACCGCGAAGACCTACACGGACCTGGTGTCGGCCGGCCGTCGAGGCGACGCGGTCGAGTACTTCATGGCGAAGGTAGTCGGCCTCCCGCCGGAGTTCGTCGCCGGCGCGCGCAGCCAGCCGTTCTGGGCGGCCGGCGAGGCGCTCGCGCACACCCTGGCCTACGACGCCACCGTGATGGGCGACTACTCGCTGCCGGTCGAGCGTGCCGCCGCGGTCACGGTGCCGACGCTGGTGCTCGACGGCGGGGCGAGCTTCCCTGGCATGGCCCAGACGGCCGAGCAGCTCACCGACGCACTCCCCCACGGACAGCGCCGCACGCTGGAGGGTCAGCAGCACAACGTCGACATGAACGTCCTCGCGGTGGCCCTGGTGGAGTTCTTCGCCGCCTGACGGGGCGGGTCAGGGCAGCCCGCGCATCTGCAGCACCTTCAACGCGAGCGCCAGGTCGAGCCGGACGTCCGGGTCGGTGGTGAACGGACCGACGACCCGCTCCAGCTTGCCGATCCGGTAGCGCAGCGTGTTGTAGTGGAAGTGCAGCTCGCGGGCTGCCACCGCCACGTTCAGGTTGGTGTCCAGCAGCACCTGCAGGGTGTGCCGCAGGTCCGCGACCTCGGCGTCGTCCTCGGCGGCCAGCTCGCCGAGCGTCTCGCGGACGAACCGCCGCAGCTCCTCCGCGTCGGTGATCTGGCTGAGCAGCCGGAAAGACCCGAGGCCGTCGAAGTGCGCCACCGACCCAGGGCCGTTGGTTCGGCGACCGACCTGCACCGCCTTGACCGCCTGGTCGTACGCCTCCGGCAGCGCGTCGGCCGACGTGACGACCCGGCTGACGCCGGTCGAGAACGAGCGCCGCCCGCCCCCGCCGTCACCCGCGACCTGGCGCACGACCTCGCGGACGGCGGCGTCCGGGTCGCCGCCCACCGGAACACCGAGCAGCGCCACCACCTCCTGGGTGAACCCGACGACCGCCGCCTGCGGGTCGCGGCGCCGCACCGCCGTCTGCCAGCCGGCCGCGAACCGCTCCTGGGCCGGCCGCAGCTCCAGCTCTGGGCGTAGCGGCGGGTCCGCCTCCGGGTCGAGCTCGGCAACGACGACCACCAGCGGCCGGTCGATATCCCAGCCGAGGGAGACGCAGTGCGCGACCACCCGGTCACGGCCGCCGGCTCGCCCGGCCAGCACATCGCGCAGGAAGTCACCGCGGTACTTACCCTCCACCGCCGTGACGGCGAGCTGCTTGGTCACCACGAGCGCGGCCACCGTCGCCGCCCGCTCGAGCACGTTGACGTCGCCGTCGTCGAGGACGCGGTCTCGGCTGAATGCGACGAGCCGGCCGTGGTCGACCCGACCGGCGACGATCGACACCACGGCCCGCTGACCCGGCACGCCGTCATCGGCCCGTACGCCCCGCCGCTCGTGCTCAGTGCGGAACCGGCCCGACGCGTCGAAACACGAGGTCGTCCGCCACTCCCCCAGCTCCGCGGCATCACCGCCCTCGGCCAGCGGCCGCCCGTCTGCGGTCGTCACCAGCACCGGCGTGCCCAGCACCCGCGCCGTCTCACTGGCCAGCTCGTCCAGCCCACCGCCCTCGAGCACCACCGAGAGGAGTACGTCGTGCACGGCCCAGGTACGTTCGAGCGCGGCCGCCTGCCGGTTGAGCACCCGGGTCAGCACCTGGTTGAGGATGTCGTCGAAGCCGATCGCATCAGGGAGCAGGAGCAGCGGCAGGCCGACCTGGTCGGCCTCCGCGAGCATCGCCGCCGGGAGCTCGTCGATGTAGCGGTGCAGCTTGACCCCGAGTGCCGACAGCTGCCGGGCGTCGAGCTCGGTGACCAGCTCCGGCAGCCCGTACGGGGTGTTGCGCAGGGGGTAGCCGGTGGTGAGCAGCAGCTCGTGGGGCTTCACCCACGGCAGGATGTCGGGGACCTCCATGATGTTGCCGCGGTGCACGACGCGGTCGAGACCCTCCGCGCCGGCCAGCACCCGTGCGCCGGTCAGCGCGGGGACGGTCAACGCATCGCGCACGGTGAGACCCGGCATCGCCCGGGCCGGCCACTGCTGCGGACCGGTCGTCGACGAGGGTGCTGGCAAGTCCGGCGAAGTCCGGGGTGGATCGTTGGCAACATTCCCCATGCGGATGACGCTAGCGTCCCGGTTACGTTCGGGCCGTGGAATGCGCTGCGGAACCGGCCCGGGCGAGCGGCGTCCTGCCTGCGGCGGCCAGTACTGCGGTCGAGGCACTGCTGCTCGGTCCACGGTGGACCGGCCGGGTGGTGGCGGCGACGCGGCACGCGGTCGTCGTCGCCGTCGAGTCCGCGGCGCAGGACCCCGACGTGGTCTGTGTTTCGGGCCCGGACGCCGTACGACTGCCGTGTGCACTCGTGCTCACGACCCCTCCGCCGCGGGCCGAGGTCGGCGCACCCGCGGCGGTCGGCCGCGGGCGCGTCCGCGTAGGGGGCGAGGTCGTCGCAGTGGCGCGCTGGTGGCGCGTCCCGCGACCGGTGCTGACCGATCCGCGTGCCGCCGCGGCCCGGGCCGCGTCCCGCCCGGTCCCGGCACCCCCGCCAGATGTCCCGCCCGACGTCACCGACGCCGGGACGGCGGATCTGCCCACTCGCGTACCGCGGTTGCTGGGGCTCGGGCCGGGTCTCACTCCGGCCGGCGACGACGTACTCGCCGGCGCCTTGGTCGCGCTGTCCGCAGCGGCGCACCCAGCCGCCGGACGTCTCGCCGCGGCGGTCGACGCGGCCCGGCCGTTCGCGCGTACGACGACGGTGTCGGCCGCGTTGCTGGTCCACGCCGCCCGGGGCGAGTGCATCCCGCCGGTCGCGGCGTACCTGCGGGCGCTGGACCGCGGCACCGACGACCTCGAGGCGGTGCGCGCCGACCTGCTCGCCGTCGGCCACACCTCCGGGTGGGCGCTGCTGCTCGGCGTCCACTACGGGCTGGCCGCGACCCGCACCGACCGCGAGGCGTCCCCGTGACCCGGCACGTCGAGCTGCGGGCTGGCGCCTACCACGACTCCGTCACCCTGATGCAGGTGAGCCGCAGCGTCGCCGGTGAGCCCGGCGTGACCGCTGCGCTCGTCGCGATGGCGACGGACCTCAACGTCGATCTCCTTGCAGGCATGGGATTCGACCCACCCGACGACGCCGGGCCGGCCGACCTGCTGGTCGCCGTCGACGCCGCGGACGACGCTGCCGTGGCCGGCGCCCTGGCCCGGCTCGAGACCGCGCTGACCGAGAGATCCGCGCCGTCGGCGGCCGGGTTCGGTGACGCACCCGCGCCGCGCACGATCGGCTCGGCGGCGGCGGGCTCAGACGCGACCCTGGCTTTCGTCTCCACGCCCGGCGCGTACGCGTTCGCCGACGCGATGGACGCGCTGGAGTCCGGCCTGTCCGTGGTGGTGTTCTCCGACAACGTGTCGGTCGAGCACGAGGTCCGGCTCAAGGACGAGGCGGCCCGGCGCGGCCTGCTGGTGATGGGCCCGGACTGCGGGACGGCGGCCGTCGGTGGGGTGAGTCTGGGCTTCGCCAACGTCGTACGTCCGGGACCGGTCGGTCTGGTCGCGGCCTCGGGCACCGGAGCCCAGCAGGTGATGAGCCTGCTCGACGGGGCCGGGGTCGGCGTCAGCCACTGCCTCGGTGTCGGCGGCCGTGACCTGTCGAGCCAGGTGCGCGGTCGGTCGACGCTGGCGGCCCTCGACCTGCTGGCCGCCGACGACGCGACCGAGCTGATCGCGGTCATCAGCAAGCCGCCGGCGCCCGAGGTCGCCGAGGTCGTCCGCGCGCACGCCGACCGGCTCGGCAAACCCGTGCTGTTCGCGCTGCTCGGCCCCGGCCAACCCGACCTCACCGCAGCCACCAAGGAGATCGCGACCGCCGCCGGAGCGACCTGGCAGGAGCCGCGCTGGTGGCCGGCGCCGCAGGAGCGGACCGGCACCTATCGGTCCGTCCGTGGGTTGTTCGCCGGCGGCACGCTGTGCGACGAGGCGATGCTGATCGTCGCGGATGCGCTCGGCGAGGTCCGCTCCAACATCCCGCTCCGGCCGGACTGGGCGCTCCCCGACGACCTGCGCGCACCCGGCCACCTGATGATCGACTTCGGCGACGACCGGCTGACACGGGGCCGTCCGCACCCGATGATCGACGGCGCCCTGCGGTCCGAGCGGATGCTCGCCGAGGCCGCCGACCCGGACTGCGGTGTGCTGCTGCTCGACGTCGTACTCGGGCACGGCGCCCACCCCGACCCGGCTGCCGAGCTGGCGCCAGCCATCACCGCTGCTCGTGGACGGGCGGCCGAGGACGGCCGCGACGTCGCAGTCGTCGTGGCGCTGGTCGGCACCGCCGACGACCCGCAAGGCGTCGACCGGCAGGCCGCGTCCATCCGCGACGCGGGTGCGTCCGTCCACCTGTCCAACGCGGCCGCCACCCGCAAGACCGTCGAGCTGGTGGGAGCGCCACGATGACCTCGACCTCTCCCCTGCTCAGCGAGGAGCCGCGGGTCGTGACGGCCGGCGTCGAGCTGTTCGCCGACGCGCTCGCGGCCCAGGCCGTACCCACCACCCAGGTCGACTGGCGCCCACCGGTCGCGGGTACGGAGGCCGACCTCGCCGTGGTGATGGGTGATCCGCGCCGGGCCGCCTCGAACCGGACCGCGCTCGAGCGGATGCTGCGGTCTACGGCCGAGCTGGTCGACGTACGCCCGGCCGCCGAGGTCCTCGGGCTGCAGCGCGGCCAGTTCCTGCACGCCGGGCCGCCGATCACCTGGGAGCGCGCGTCGGGTCCGATGCGTGGGGCGCTGGTCGGCGCGCTGCTGTTCGAGGGGCTCGCCTCGACGGCGGAGGAGGCCGAGGCACGGCTCGTCGCCGGCGACGGCATCGGCCTCGAGCCGTGCCATCGGCGTGGGGCAGTCGGCCCGATGGCCGGTGTCGTGTCGCCGTCGATGTGGATGTTCGAGCTACGCGACGAGGTCAACGGCGGCACCGCCTGGTGCTCCCTCAACGAGGGTCTCGGCAAGGTGTTGCGGTACGGCGCGTACTCGGCCGAGGTCATCGACCGGCTGCGCTGGATGACCGACGTGCTCGGGCCGCTGCTGCAGGTCGCCGTGCGACGACACGGGCCGATCGACGTCAAGGGCATCGTCGCGCAGATGGTGCAGATGGGCGACGAGGGGCACAACCGCAACCGGGCCGGGACGCTGCTGCTGCTTCGCGAGCTGTTGCCCGACCTGATCGAGAGCGGGTCGCCGAGCCGCGAGGTGGCCGAGGCCGTCCGGTTCGTCTCCGGCAACGACCACTTCTTCCTCAACCTGGTGATGCCGGCCGGCAAGCTGCAGACAGCGGCGGCGGCCGGCCTGCCGGGGAGCACGGTCGTGACGACGATGGCCCGGAACGGCACCGACTTCGGGATCCAGGTGTCGGGCACCGGCGACCAGTGGTTCACCGGGCCGGCCCAGGTGCCAGAAGGGCTGTTCCTCGGCGGCTACGGACCGGACGACGCGAACCCCGACATCGGCGACTCCGCGATCACCGAGACGATGGGGCTCGGCGGGTTCGTGATGGCGGCCGCGCCCGCGATCGTCCGGTTCGTGGGCGGCAGCGTGCCCGACGCCCTGCGCACCAGTCGGCTGATGTACGAGATCACGCTCGGCGAGAACCCCGCGTACGCGGTGCCGATCCTGGAGTTCCGCGGTGCGCCCACGGGCATCGACGTCACCCGCGTCCTCCGTACCGGCATCCTCCCGCAGATCAACACCGGGATGGCCGGGGCCGTCGCCGGCACGGGGCAGGTCGGAGCGGGGCTCGTCCAGCCGCCGATGGAGTGCTTCACCGGCGCGATCGCGGCGCTGGCCGCGGCCGTCGGTGACGACGACTAGCGTGAGCACGTGGAGACGCTGAGCACGCGTGCGCTGAGCCGCGCGACCCTGGCTCGCCAGCTGCTGCTCGAGCGACACGACCGGCCCGTCCTGGAGGCAGTCGAGCAGCTGGTCGGACTGCAGGCACAGGTGCCGACCGACCCCTACACCGCGCTGTGGTCGCGGCTGGAGGCGTTCGACCCCGAGTCCCTGTCGACCCTGCTCGAGCAACGCCGGCTCGTCCGCACCACGGTGATGCGCGGCACGCTGCATCTGGTGAGCGCGTCCGACGCGGTGACGATCAGACCGGTCATCCAGGGCGTTCTCGACGGCATCACGCAGACGCAGTTCCGCCGCTTCCTCGACGGCGTCGACCGCGACCAGGTAATGGCGGTGACGCGTCAGCTGGTCGAGGAGAAGCCGCGCACACCGGCGGAGCTCGGCCGGCTGCTGTCGGAGCGCTGGCCTGACATTGACGGGCTGGCCCTTCGCTGGGCAGCGCAGTACTGGCTGCCGATGGTGCAGGTCACGCCGCGCGGTATGTGGCGGAAGTCGTCCCGAGCCGCCAGCACGACGTACGAGTCCTGGCTGGGGCGGCCGGCCGGGACCGACGCGTCACCGGACGGCCTGATGCTGCGCTACCTCGCCGCGTTCGGCCCAGCCTCGCCCGCCGACGCCGCGACCTGGTCACGACTGCCGGCGATGGCCGAGGTGTTCGAGCGACTGCGGCCGCAGCTGGTCTGCTTCACCGACGAGCAGGGCCGCGAGCTGTTCGACCTGCCCGACGCACCGCGGCCCGACCCCGACACGCCTGCCCCGGTGCGACTGCTCCCGGAGTACGACAACCTGGTCCTCTCCCATGCCGACCGCAGCCGGGTGATCCCGGAGACGTTGGCGCAGTGGCCGGCCGACCCGGAGTTCCCGCCTCGCGGCAGCGTCCTCGTCGACGGGTTCCTCGCCGGCTTCTGGCGGCTCGACCGGGCCGGCGGCCGGTCGACGATGCGGCTCCATGCCGTACTCCCGCTGTCCGCGGACGAGGAGGCCGCCGTCGACGACGAGGCCCGCCGGTTGCTGGGCTTCCTCACCGACGGCTCGGCCGACGCCGAGATCTCCTATCTGGGAGCTCCCCGGCGCGCCTGACTTGCGTTATCTCATATCTGAGATAACTTGGTCCCCCATGACCGAAGACTACTTGAGCCGTATCGGCAAGCTGATCCGCGACGCCCGCAAGCACCGGGGCTGGACGCAGAGCCAGCTGGCCGAGCAGCTCGGCACCAGCCAGAGCGCGGTCAACCGGATCGAGCGTGGCCACCAGAACCTCTCGCTGGAGATGCTGGCCCGGATCGGCGACGCGCTCGACTCGGAGATCGTGTCGCTCGGCGGTGGCCCGACCCACCTGCGGGTCGCCGGCGGCACGACGTTGTCCGGCGCGATCGACGTGAAGAGCTCGAAGAACGCCGGCGTCGCCCTGCTCTGCGCGTCGCTGCTCAACCGCGGCCGCACCGTGCTCCGCAAGGTCGCCCGGATCGAGGAGGTCAACCGACTGCTCGAGGTGCTCACCAGCATCGGCGTCAAGACCGAGTGGGTGGGTGACGACCTCGAGCTGACCCCGCCCGACCGCTTCGACCTCGACCGGATGGACGAGGAGGCGGCCCGCCGTACCCGCTCCATCATCATGTTCCTCGGGCCGCTGATGCACCGGGAGAGCCGGTTCGAGCTGCCGTACGCGGGAGGCTGCGACCTCGGCACCCGCACGGTCGAGCCGCACATGTCGGCGCTGCGGCCGTTCGGGCTGGAGGTCAAGGCGACCGAGGGGAGCTACCACGCGTACGTCGACGAGAACGTCTCGCCGGAGCGTCCGATCGTCCTCACCGAGCGCGGGGACACGGTCACCGAGAACGCCCTGATGGCGGCGGCTCTGCACGACGGGGTGACCGTCATCCGCAACGCCAGCAGCAACTACATGGTGCAAGACCTCTGCTTCTTCCTGGACAAGCTCGGCGTCCGGGTCGAGGGCATCGGCACGACCACGTTGCGAGTACGGGGCCGGTCCGAGATCAACGTCGACGTCGACTACGCGCCGTCCGAGGACCCGATCGAGGCGATGAGTCTGCTCGCCGCCGCGATCGTGACCCAGTCCGAGATCACCATCCGGCGGGCACCGATCGAGTTCCTCGAGATCGAGCTGGCGCTGCTGGAGGAGATGGGCTTCCTCTACGAGCGCAGCGCCGAGTACTTCGCCCAGAACGGCCACACCCGCCTGGTCGACCTCACCACGAAGCCGTCGCAGCTGCACGCGCCGCTCGACAAGATTCACCCGATGCCGTTCCCGGGTCTCAACATCGACAACTTGCCGTTCTTCGCCGTGATCGCGGCGACGGCCACCGGTCAGACGTTGATCCACGACTGGGTCTACGACAACCGCGCCATCTACCTCACCGACCTGACCAAGCTAGGCGCCCAGGTGAAGCTGCTCGACCCGCACCGGGTGATGGTCGAGGGCCCGACCCGATGGCGTGGCGCCGAGATCATGTGCCCGCCGGCGCTACGGCCGGCCGTGGTCATCCTGCTGGCGATGCTGGCCGCGAAGGGCACGTCGGTGCTGCGCAGCGTGTACGTCATCAACCGTGGCTACCAGGATCTGGCCGAGCGGCTCAACGCCCTCGGCGCGCAGATCGAGACGTTCCGCGACATCTGACCCGGCCACCGTGGGTGTGGTGCACGGCCCACACGGGGTGCTGGTATCGCTGCTGTCACCAGCCCCAATTCGCTGGGGATGATTGCCGGTTCTGGAGCAGCTGTCAGACGGCGTGGGCGAGTTGGTCGAGTTCTGGACCGTGCTCGATGAGGACCGTGTCCTTTTGGAGGGCAGGCGAGGCGCGACGGCGCTGGGGTTCGCGCCGCTGACCCGGATCGAGTATCTGCGGTCGCTGTGGGAGGCGATCAGCGGTGACGCCGACAAGGCCGTGCCCATGGCCAGCCTCCCCTTCGCGATGGCGACAACCTGACCATCACAGTCTCCGACGGGAACCTGGATGGCACCTTCAGGCGGATGCACGACTTGTTGACCAGCCGTGGTCCGCACGTGGACCCCACCAAACCACGTTTGCTGCCGCAGCGTCGTAACGCTTCAGGATGCCGGGCCACGGTGGTGCTCGACCAGTCGTGTGAGGGTTCGACGAAGTTCGCGGCGCTCGTCGTCCGACAACGGCTCGAGCAGCGCTTCTTGCGCCGCGGCGACTCGAGCGTCGAGGCGCGCCAGTGTCTTGCCTCCTGCAGTGGTCATTTCCACCACGTTGCGGCGCCGGTCGCCATCGTCGCGAGCCCGAGCGACTAGGCCGTCCCGCTCAAGGTCATTGAGGACGGCATGGAGGTCACTTCTATCGATGCAAAGACTTCTCCCTAGCATCGCCTGGCTGCCAGGCCCTTGCTCGGCGAGGGCCAAGAGCACGGTGAAGTGATGCTTGCGAACGCCGTACTGCGCGAGGGCCTCGCTGACAAGCCGGTGAGCGTGCCCAGCCACCTGGCTCACGAGCCAACTCGGCAGCTCGGCAAGTCGAGTAGGAGAGTGCGGGGACTCTGCGCTTGTTCGATCCATCGGGCAAGGGTAGTGGGAAATCGTTGGTCGCTCCAACATTTGCGTGTTACGTTGGATTCACCAACGTTGGGCTTACCAACTAATTTCATTCAGGACTCCACATGCCGCAGCTGACTGTCCAGGGCCTCATCGACCGCCAAGAGATCAGCGACCTCGTTAGCCGAGTGGGGACGTGGCTTGACGACAAGAATTTTGATGAGCTCCAGTCGATCTTTACGGAAGACGTGAGGATTCAGACGCAGGGAGGCTCGAGCAGCGGCATTGCAGCCGTAGCGGAACAAGCGCGCCGTAACCACGAGGCCGACCGCACGCAACACGTAATCACGAACGTTCTGGTACAGGTCGAGGGCGACCATGCGACGGCGCAGGCGAACCTCATCGCCACCTTCGTGCCAAGCGCCGCCGATCCAGCGGCGCTCGTTACGCATGGCGAGCGGTACCGCTTCCGTGCCGTCCGCGCGCATTGCGTTTGGCGGCTCTGCGGAGTCGATGTCAGTCACGTCTGGCACTGGGCATCCTCTGCCCCCCACGACTTGAACGACCCCCTCTCGTAGGCACCGATCGTTCCTGCGTCAGTACGCCACGCACGCAACCTCACCTGACAGCCCGGATCTAGACCGCTGACCAAGGAGAACGACCATGCAGCCAATACCCCACCATTCCAAAGATCCCCACCACGACCATCGCTGGCTCATCCTCGGCCTCATCGGTACCGCCCAGTTGCTGGTGGTGCTCGATGTGACGATCGTGAATATCGCCCTTCCCTCTGCCCAGCGGGACCTGGGGTTCTCCGACGAAGACCGTCAGTGGGTGGTAACGGCCTACGCTTTGGCGTTCGGAAGCTTGCTGCTACTCGGTGGCCGCATCGCCGACCTGTTTGGCCGCAAGTGGACGTTCGTCGTCGGTCTGCTGGGCTTCGCCAGTGCGTCGGCGCTGGGCGGAGCTGCGGGAAGTTTCGAGCTGCTCGTAGGGGCGCGTGCCCTGCAAGGTACCTTCGGCGCCCTGCTGGCACCGGCGGCGCTTTCGCTACTGACCACGACGTTTACCCAACCAGCGGAGCGTGCCAAAGCATTTGGCGTTTTCGGCGCGATCGCCGGGATGGGCGGCGCCTTCGGTCTGCTGCTAGGGGGTGTGCTGACCGAGGTCCTTGACTGGCGGTGGTGCCTCTACGTTTCGATAGTCTTCGCGGTCCCGGCCGCAGTCGCATCGGTTCGCCTTCTTCAGCACGCTCCTGCCCCGTCCCGGCCACGTCTCGACATCCCCGGAACACTGGTCGCCTCGTCGGGTCTCTTCTCGCTCGTACTCGGGCTGGCACGCGCTGAGTCCGACGGGTGGGGCAGTCCGGTGACCCTGGGCTTCCTAGCGGCAAGCACCCTGCTCCTGGTGACGTTCGTCGCGCTGCAACGCCGTACCGAGCATCCACTGCTCCCGCTGCGTGTGGTGGCCGACCGTGACCGCGGTGGCTCGTTTCTGGCGCTCGGGACTGCTGGCGCCGGGATTTTCGCGGTCTTTCTGTTCCTGACGTTCTACCTGCAGCAGACGAAGGGCCTTAGCGCGTTGGAAACAGGGCTCGCATTCCTGCCGATGACCTTCGCGATCGTCGTGTCCGCGACCATCGCCAGCACCCGTCTGCTGGTCCGGACGGGACCTCGACCACTTGTACCGACCGGCATGCTCGGCACCGCGACGGGGCTGGTCCTGCTCACCCGGATCGGAGTTGATACGGCATACGTCTCGCACGTCCTGCCATCGTTGATCTTGGTTGGCCTCGGCTTCGGCTTCATCGTGGCACCGGCCTTTGCTACCGCGACTGCCGGTGTTGGTGAGCGCGACAGCGGTGTCGCCTCTGCCATGGCCGATACCTCACAGCAGATCGGCGGCGCGATTGGAACCGCGTTGCTGAGCACTCTGGCCGTAGCCGCCTCAACCAACTTTGCCTCGGAACGCGGGCAAGCCACTGAGTTGCTGCGTCAAGCGGCCGTCGAAGGATACGTCACCGCATTCTGGTGGGGGGCCGGAATATTCGTCGTCGGTGCAGTCGTCTGTGGAAGCCTCCTCCGCTCCATCGCGCATCCCGCCATTGCCGAAACTGGCCTAGTGGACGCCTCGAGTCGGTGACGCCTGAGGCCTGATCCACGTGCGCCGTGAGGCGCTGACGATTTGAGTGGAGGTGAGAGTCCTTCGCAGCCTTCCCTGTCGTAGCAAGGCGGTGTCGCTGGGGGCAGCCCTACGAATTCCAGAAACCCAGAAGAAGCTCACGGAACAACCTGACAGGACACTGGGTAGGGACCACCGAACGGCGCATTGCTGTCCAAGACCGGCACGACGCCGAACAGGCTTCACGGAGTACCTAAGAGCCAGCGCCCGGCTTCGTTGAGCCCCGTCAATCAGCAGGGTGTCTCCCGAGCACTGCGAAGGCCGGCGGGACGCCAGGAGCAGCAACGCCTCGTCACGGCAAGCAGGCAGCTTGACGGGTCACTGGCCTTCGCGTGCGGTTTCGATGTGCCGCCTGAGCCCTTCGGACTCGGTATCGACGTACGCGCGGATGAGTCGTCCGGCGAACGCCCACATGAGCCGCCGGAGCGGACCCGTCATGGTCACCGTGACTTCCATGGTGGCGTGCTCTGCCCCGGTCTCGTCGCGGGTTGGTGTCAGTCGGTGATCGGCATCGATCCGGTAGCCCCGACCGGAGGTGTGCCAGCTGAAGCGCTGGCCGGGCTCGATCGCGTCGATGGTCCACACCGCCGGCCGCAGTTTGGGTTGCCGGACCAGGGCCGTACTGCCGACCTCGAGCGGACCTCGGTCGTGAGGCTCGATGGCAGCCATGGTGGGCGTCCATTGCGGCCAGGCCGCGATGTCGATCAGTAGGTAGAAGACGTCGCGGGTAGGCGCCGCGATCGTGGTGGTCGTCGTGTAGTCCATAACTCGTTCCTGGCGACGTCCCATCATCGAGCTGCCCGATTCGTGCGGCGCACCGCCGCAGTGCCGGCGATCAGGGCCGTGGCCACACCGATGAGCTGCAGTACTTGCCCGATCAGCCGGGTCCCGCCCTCTTCGCCGGCCAGGTTGTCGATCCCGCCCCGCCGACGATGGCTTCGATCGCGAAGCCGACGATCACGAAGAGGCCCAGGAACGCGCCGACACCAGGTGCCCACCGCCAGGGGGCGCCGATGACAAACAGTGCGCCGACCGCCAGGATCACGATGCCCGGTGGCGGGTAGAAGGGGAAATCCTGCCCGCCTGCCCACAGCAACGAGATGCCGATTGCACCGATGATCAGGCCAGCCACCGTGGTGGTCCGCCGAGGCTCCAGCAGAGTGTCGATCATGTTGGTTCCTTCCTAAGGTCTGGCATCGAGCTTCGATGCCGGTTGTTGTCGCCTCCGACTTGTGTCGTGGCAGGCGGGCGTGGATGGGTGCCGGTCACGGCCGTCTCGGCCTCGCGGATGTGCGCTGCGATGAGGCCGGCCAACGGCTGCGGCTGGTCGAGTGGCATCAGCGTGTAGGAGTCCTCCACCAGGGACACTCGAGCGTTGGGGAGGTGCTCGGCGAGCCTCGTGGCGTGGTCGACGGGCATGACGCGGTCCTCGGTTGCCCAGACGATCAGGGCTGGCCCGGTAAAAGCCCTCAGGCTCGGTGCCGCGGCGAGGAGGTCGTCACTGTCGACGTGGCTCATCATTCGGCGGACGTCGGCCCGGACCCTGCGGTTGGACAGGTAGGCGTCCAGCCACCTGGTGAAGATGTCGTTCGGGATCGGCCGCTTGGCCATCCAACCGAAGGTGGCCGGCAGCCGACGCAGCGGGGGGATGCGCAACGACAGCATCGAGAGGTACATCGCGCCCGGCATCTTGCAGAGCAGCGCCATCAGCTTGCCGGGCAGGCCGGGTGGGAAGTTCTCGAAGGCGTCACAGGAGACGAGCACCAGTCGCCCGACGCTCTCCGGTCGGTGGGCGGCGAGCAACTGCGCGATCGCGCCGCCGGTGTCGTTGCCGACGAGGGTCACGTCGTCCAGTTCCAGGTCGACCAGGAGGTCAGCGACGAGCTCAGCCTGAGCGGCTGGTGAGACGTCAAGCCCAGGCATCGGAAGCCGATGTGCGCCCATCGGGAGCACCGGGATCACACAGCGATGCTCGGGGGCGATCTGTGTGACGACGTCTCGCCACAGGTACTCGTCCATCAACGCGCCGTGCAACAGCACGATCACCGGTCCGGCGCCGCCTTTGTCGACGTACTCGAGCGGTGCCCCGTTGACCGTTGTCGTCACTCTCGGGTCCATGTGTGCCCACCTCTCAGCAATCTGTCGATCTCGTAGCTGCGATCTGGCTGGCCAGGAGCGCGGGCTCGTCGAGCTGGACGAACGTCCGGGCTCCCGGGACCGCGACGAACTCGGCAGCGCCGAAGGCCCGTTGCAGGCGGCGCCCGAGCTCGGGTCGGAAGGCGCGGTCGGCCATGCCCCAGACGATCTTGACCGGCCCGTCGAAGGCATTCATCCGATTGGTCACCGCCAACAGGTCCTGGGGGTCGACCGCCCGGAGGAAGCGCGCTGCGTCCTGACGGACATCTCGGTCCGTCAGGGCCGGCTCGATCCAGGATCGAGTCATCTCGGGATCCAGTTCGTTGGCCAGCAGGCCGAACCCGAGGGGGGAATGTCGAAACGCGCGGGCTCGCATCGGCATCAGGTTGAGGCGCATCCTGGTCGGGCCCTTGAGCAGCCGGAAGATCACGCTGAACGGGAACGGCGGGAACGAGTCGAAGGCGTCGCAGTTGGCAAGCACCACCCGACCGACCCGGCCTGCGTCGGTGTCGAGCAGGTACTGGATCAAGGCCCCTCCGGTGTCGCTGCCCACGAGGGTGACGTCACGCAGGTCGAGCGCTGCCAGGAACGCCAGGATCTGACGGGCGATCCCGCGCGGTGACTGGTCCGCGTCGCGACGAAGCGGGATGCGGTGTGCGCCGAGCGGCCAGTCGGGCGCATAGGAGCAGATCCCGCGCTCGGCGAGCAGGTCAGCGACGCCCGACCAGACTCCGCCGTTGACCAGGAACGCGTGGACGAACACCACCGGCGGAGACGCGGAGTCCTCGGGCCCGCTCATCCGATAGCTGACGGTGCCCTGAGGGAGATCGATGGTGGTCATGCCGTTGCCTTCCTGCGAAGGCCCAGACCATACCATACTGTATGGTATGGTCGCCAGATGGTGACGAAGAAGGCATGGCTCGAGGCGGGCCTGCGAATGCTGGCGAAGGAGGGCTACGGCGCGCTGCGCATCGAGCGCCTCGCCGGGGCCTTGGGGGTCAGCAAGGGTTCCTTCTACCACCACTTCAGCGACGGGATGCCCGGCTTCCGGCGGGAGCTGCTGGCGCACTACGAGCAGGAGCACACCCAGCGCCACTTCGACACGGTGGCGGCGGAGGACCAGACGCCCGCCGACCGCTTGCGGCTCCTACGCCGACTGGTGATGGCGAACGAGGACCAGGAACCGCGGCGGGGAGCGAACATCAGGACCTGGGCGGCACACGATGACGACGCCCAGCGCACCCTGGAGCGAGTCGACGCGGCCCGGATCGAGTATCTGCGTGCCCTGTGGGAGGCGATCAGCGGCGATGCCGAGGCCGCCACGCCCATGGCGCGCCTCCTCTACGTGATGTTGATCGGCGCCCAGCACCTGCTCCCCCCGCTCGAGCCCAGCGAGATCGACCAGCTCTACGAGGTCGTCCTGGCTGCCGTGCTTGAGGACGAGCCGTGAGTGTGCCGACGACCGTGGCCGGACCGCGCGACGAGCAGCCCACCGGTCGGCCTCGGAACCGAACTCTACGAAAGGAATCAGCATGATCGACACTCTGCGAAAGCAGCGGCGGGCCACCACTGTGGTGGGGCTGCTCATCGGTGCGATCGGCATCTCATTGCTGTGGGCAAGCGGGCAGGACTTCCCCTTCTACCCGCCACCGGGCATCGTGATCCTCGCTGTCGGCGCCCTCTTCGTCAGCTTCGTTCCCTGGCGGTGGGCACCCGGCGTCGGCGCGTTCCTCGGCCTTTTCGTCATCGTCGGCTTCGCGATCGAAGCCATCGTCAGTGGAGGCGGGATCGACAACCTGGCCGGCGAAGAGGGCGGCACCCGACTGCTCGGGCAGGTGCTGCAGCTCATCGGCGTGGCCACGGCCCTGATCGCGGGCACGGCGGCGGTCCTCCACACCAGGCGGGACGTGAGCCACGCCAGGAATGGCGAGCTCCGATGATGCAGGACACTCACGAGGACCGCATACGGTCGCTGTACGTAGCGTTCAACGCTCGCGACATCGAGACCGTTCTCGCCGCGATGAAGCCCGACGTCGACTGGGAGAACGGCTGGAAGGGTGGTCGCCTCATCGGTCGGGCGTCCGTGCGCGACTACTGGGAACGTCAGTGGGCTGCCATCGATCCGCATGTCGAACCGACCGGCATGACGGTGCGCCCCTCGGGCGAGATCGTCGTCGACGTCCACCAGGTCGTGCGGGACGAGCGCGGCGACGTCGTCGCCGAGGACGACGTCCGGCACGTGTTCGTCTTCGACACGACGCTGGTGCAGCGCATGGACATCGAAGGATGAATGCCCGCCGCGGGCCCCGATTCGGTCGGTTCTAGGCTGCTGCCGAGTTCGGTCCGGAGAAGCAGGACAGCCAGCGAGCCGCGGATCGGCGTCCGCCGGTCACGATCTCGAGACCCGGGTGTGCGCTCAGGTCGGACGCCGAGACGGGCAGCGAGCTGAGGATCTCGAACAGCGTCTGGGCGTCGACGCGCAGCACCTGCTCGGGGTGAGCCGGCCGCCCCATGCTCACAGAGGCACCAGCCTCGCCGAGCTCGACGGTGACGTCGATGTGCCCCAGCTCGAGGTGGGTCACCTGCGGTGCGTCACCGCGGAGCTCGACGATATCTGAGCGCACTGGCCGCAGCGTTGACATGATAGGGAACGTTCCCTAACATTGCGGAATGACTTCTCCCTCTCCTACTCCGGGAAATCGCGAGCGGCTGGTCGTTCTCGCACTCTTCCTGGGGGCCTTCGTCTTGGGATCCGCCGAACTGCTGGTCGTGGGCATCCTCGAGCTGGTGGCGGTCGATCTCGCCGTGAGTACGGAGACCGCCGGCTGGCTGGTGACCGCGTACGCGCTGGGTATCGCCCTGGGTGGACCTGCCCTGACCGCACTGACCATCAGACTGGGCAGGCGACTGGTCCTCGTCGGCTCGCTGACGACCTACGTCGCCGGCAACCTGTGGGCAGCCCTGTCCCCGGACATCGGCTCGCTGCTCGGCGCCCGACTGGTCACCGGCGCCCTGCACGGACTCTTCATCGGCGTCGCGTTCAGCGTCGTCGGGGCTCTCGTACCGGCCCAGCGGACGGGGCGCGCCATCGCCGCTGTCTTCGGCGGCATCGCCGTAGCCACCGCGCTCGGGGTGCCGATCGGCACCGCGATCGGCCACGCTAGCGGTTGGCGCGCCGGGTTCGTCGCCATCGTGATCACCGGCGCCCTCGCGCTCGCGCTCGCGGTCGCGGTCGTTCCTCCCGTCCCGCAGTCGGGTACGGGTGGGTTGCGGGCCCAAGCCCGCTACGCCTTCACGCCGAGGGTGCTCGCGGTCCTCGGCGTCGGGCTCCTCGTGATGGGCGGTCAGTTCGCCGCACTCACGTACCTCGCGGTGTACTTGTCCGAGGTGACCCACGTCTCCGGCGGCACGGTGAGCTGGTTCCTGCTGGCTTACGGCACGGCCAATGCGATCGGTACATTCGCCGGCGGATGGGCGGCCGACCGGTCTGCATCCCGCACCATCGTCATCGCCAGTGGGGTACTGGTAGCAGCGCTGGTGGTCCTCTTCGTCGCCGGCGCCAACCCTGTGGTCACCCTGCTCGTGCTCGTCGTGTGGGGCCTGGTGGGCTTCGGACTGGTCCCGTCCCTGCAGTACCGAGTCACGAGCCTCGCCGGCCCAGGTCGCGACCTGGCCGGCGTCCTTCCTGCATCCGCAGTCACCGCCGGTATCGCGCTCGGTGCGGTCGTCGGTGGCCGCGCCGTGGCCGCGTACGGCGTGGAGGCCGCCGTCCTCGCCGGCGCGATCATCTGCGCCCTGGGAGTGCTCGGTGCCGGCGCGACGGCGATGCTTCGTCCCGTCGACCTGGAACGGTCCGGGTTGGCGAACCCCGGCCCTGAGCGGGCCGGGCAAGGTGACCACGACGATGCCATCGCGACGGTCGAGGCCCGGCCGTGACGAGCATCGGCGTGATCGGGACGGGAGACATGGGACATGCCCTGGCCGTGCGACTCACCGGGCTCGGACGACTGGTGCACGTGGCCAACTCCCGCGGACCAGACACCCTTGAGTCCCTCGCGAGGTCCGTCGGGCCTCTTGCGCTTGCTGGCACCGCTGCCGACGTAGCCGCGGGCGACGGCACACCGGGACGAATCGTGTTCCTTGCCATTCCCTTCGGGAGATACGACACGCTCGAATCGGCTCCGTTCGAGGGAGCCCTGGTCGTGGACGCGGGCAACTACGACATCGGCCGCGACGGCCACCATCCGCGACTCGACTCCGGCGCCATGACGACGGGCCAGGTACTAGCTGCCCAGTTGCCCGGTGCCACCGTGGTCAAGGCGTTCAACACGATCTGGTATCGCCGCATTCTCGAGGAGAGCAGACCGGACGCGGCCCACGAGGATCGGCTGGCCGTGCCTGTGGCCAGCGACGACCCGGCGGCACGTAGGCGGATCTCGGCGCTGGTCCACGAGATGGGGTTCGCGCCGGTGGACGGTGGGACACTCGCCCAGAGCGCGCGGCAGGAGTACGGCTCCCTGGTGTTCAATCAACCGGTGGGACCGGCTCGAGCGGAGGAGCTGCTGGCCACCGACCGTGGGGCAGCGTCGCGGGACAGGAAGGAAGAGTGATGGGCGCCAGAGCCAGCGAGCCGGCCCGCAGGCACAGGTCGGCCTCCGAGACGCGCAGGCACGTCCTGGAGGTCACTGACGGGCTCTTCTACGCTGCCGGGATCCACGCGACGGGGATCGATCAGGTCGCGCGGGACGCCGGCGTGGCGCCGACCGCCCTCTACCGCATCTTCGGTTCCAAGGACGGGCTCGTCGCGGCGTACGTCGAGCACGCCGACCAACGCATGCGGACGTGGTTCGACGCGGCCGCGACGGACGCGGCTCCGGGCGAGGACGCGATCCGTGCTGTCTTCGACGCCCTGTCCGAGACCACTCGGGAGGCCGAGTTCCGCGGCTGCGCATGTCAGTTGGCCCTTGCGGAGTTTCCGGACCCCGCCACTCCCGCGCACCGCCTTTCGACGACCGCGAAGCAATGGGTAGTGGACCGCTTCCTCGACCTGCTGGCGCCTGTGGAAACTGCCGAGGAGCGGAAGCGTCCAGCCGCGGAGAGCCTTGCGCTCCTCGTCGAAGGCACACTCGCGAGCGCCGGCGCCCTCGGGGCCGACGGGCCGGCGCGACAAGCCGGGCCCCTCGCCGATCTCGTGCTCCAATCTCTACATCAGTAGTCGGGCCGGCTGACTAGATCGACCATCGCCAGAGGTCCAAGCAATGAAGGTCAGCGGCGCAGCGGCATTGCCCGGTCGACCGTGGTGACAGCTTGCAGGACCGCACCGCCCACCAGCACACCGGCGACCAGGTCGGTGAACCAGTGGAAGCCCAGCGCCAGCGACACCAGCACCATCACGTGGGCGAGGAACACGACCGCGGCGACCAGCCACACCCGGGTACGTCGTGAGGCACCGGCGTAGCGCCACCACAGGTATGCCGCGAGGCCGTACACCAGGACGACGTTCGCGGAGTGCCCGGACGGGTACATCACGCCGTCGACGAAGAAGGCTGGCTGCCGGTCGTACGGCGCTCCCCGCTCGAGTCCGAGCTTGAGGACACCGACGGCCACGTTGACGACCAGCACACTCAGCCCGGCCACCACGAGCGGGCGCCACGACCGCCTCCGCCGACCGGCCAATGCGGCGACAACCACCAGTACGGGCACGCACACCGCGCGCTGGCCGATCCGGTCGATCGTCAACAGGGTCGGATTGAACGACATCCTGTCGTGCTGGAAGTTCAGGGCGATGTCGACCGGCCGTAGCGGACCGGCCGCGAGCATGGTGAGGACGAGGAGAGCGAGCAGCAGCCAGCCACTGGCCAGCAGGCCACGCGCGACGCGCGCCCCCCGGCTGGGCGGGGCGAGATCACGGACGGCGCGCAGCAAGAGTCGGTCCCGAGGTCGACGGATGCGTATCCCTCTACTTCTACCGCGTGTGTCGGGATTGTCCGGAACCGGGGGGTGAACACGAGACGACGACGGCGTCAGGGATGCAGCTCGCTCTCGTGGTCGGCGTGGCCCACCGGCTCGACCTGGAACGTGCAGTGCTCCACGTCGAAGTGGGCACCGAGGCAGTCGCCCAACCGGTCCAGGACCGGGCCAGGACCGCCGGCGGCCAACGCGTCCGCGCTCACCACGACATGGGCCGACATCACCGGCATGCCGGACGTAATCGTCCAGACGTGCAGGTCGTGAACGTCCACGACCCCCTCGGTGCCTTTGATGTGTTCGCGGACGTGGTCCAGGTCCACTCCGCGCGGCGTCGCCTCCAGCAGGATGTCCACGGCCTCGCGCAGCAGCATCCAGGTCCGCGGGACGATCAGCGCTGCGATCAACAGCGACGCGATCGGGTCGGCGATGTCACGGCCGGTCACGGTGATCACGACCGCGGCCACGACCACCGCGATCGACCCGAGCAGGTCGCCGAGCACCTCGAGGTAGGCCCCCCGCAGGTTGAGGCTGTGCTGGGCCCCGGCCTGCAGCAGCCGAAGGGCGACGAGGTTGACGGCGCCGCCGAGCAGTGCGACCCACAGCATCGGGCCGCCGTCGACCTCGGGCGGCGCGTCCAGCCGGCGGACCGCGGACACCACCACGCCGGCCGCGACCGCGAGCAGGATCACGGCGTTGACGGCGGCGGCGAAGATCTCCAGCCGGTAGAAGCCGTACGTCCGGCGTGCATGGGTCATTCGCCCGGCCAGCACCATCGCGGCAAGGGCCAGCGACAGCCCGGCGACGTCGGTGAACATGTGGCCGGCGTCGGCGAGCAGGGCGAGGCTGCCGGTCCACCACGCGCCGATCACCTCGGCGACCAGCACCACGGCCGTCAGGCACAGGACGAGCACCAGCCGTGACCGGTGCACGGAGGCCGCACTCGCGTACCCGTGCCCGTGACCAGTACCCACGCCTCCGAGCCTAGGTCCTGGCCGGCCGGGCTACCGTGGAGGTGTGAGTATCGAGGTGACGAAGCCGACACGACCGGGGCCGAGCGGGCGGGTCCGGGTGGTGGAGGTCGACGGCGACCAGACCCGGCGCCGTGAGGACCGGCTCGCCACCGAGGAGCCGCTGGAGGTCCGGCTGGCCTGGCCCGGCCGACCGGCCGACCGGCTGGCGGTGACGATGCGGACGCCCGGCAACGACTTCGAGCTGGCTGCCGGTTTCGTACTCGGTGAGGCTCTGGCCCGTCCGCCAGACCTGCAGACGGTGGCCTACTGCACCGACCAGACGCTGCGTCCGGACCAGGACTTCAACGTCGTGACCGTCGAGCTGTCCACTCCCCCGCTGCGGCCGCTGCCCGAGCGGCAGGGCGCGGTCAGCTCGGCCTGTGGCGTGTGTGGCAAGGACAGCCTCGACGCCGTGACCGAGTTCGGAGGCACGGAGGTGAGCAGCGACGTACGCGTGACGCACGAGGTCGTGGCCAGCCTGCCCGACCTGCTGCGCGAGAAGCAGGCGGTGTTCGAGCGCACCGGCGGGCTGCACGCCGCCGGGCTGTTCACCGCGACCGGGCAGCCACTGCTCGTCCGCGAGGACGTCGGCCGGCACAACGCCGTCGACAAGATGGTCGGCGCGGCCGCGCTGCGGGGCGAGCAGACCCACGACCGGTTGATGTGCACCAGCGGGCGGGCCGGCTTCGAGATCGTCCAGAAGGCGGTGCTCGCGCAGATCCCGGTCGTGGTGGCGGTCGGCGCGCCGTCCAGCCTCGCGGTCGACTGCGCCCGTACGTTCAACGTGAGCCTCGCCGGCTTCACCCGTGGGGACCGGTTCGTCGTGTACGCCGGAGGAGACCGCCTCGGCGTGTGAGCCGCCGCCTGTCGGCCTGGCCGTCTAGCGTCGGTTCCGTGCGCGTCCTCCATACTTCTGACTGGCATCTCGGCCGGTCATTCCACCGCGAGGACCTGCTGCACGCGCAGGGCGCGTTCGTCGACCATCTGGTCGAGACGGTCCGCTCCGAGTCGGTCGACCTGGTGGTCCTCGCTGGTGACGTCTTCGACCGCGCCCTGCCTCCGGTCGACGCGGTCACGCTGGCGTCGGACGCGCTGCGCCGGCTGGCGGCCGACCGGGTCCGGGTCGTCGTCACCAGCGGCAACCACGACTCCGTGCACCGGCTCGGGTTCGCGTCCGACCTGATCGACGCCGCCGGCGTCCACCTCCGCACCCAGTTCTCCGCCGTCGGCACCCCAGTCCTGGTCGAGACAGATGACACCAGCCTCGCCATCTACGGCATCCCCTACCTCGAGCCCGACGCCGTACGCGAGCCCTGGCAGCTGGCCGAGCGCACCCATGCGGCCGCCCTCGGAGCGGCGATGCAGCGCATCCGCGCCGACCTCGACACCCGGCCGGCCGGCACCCGGTCGCTGGTGATGGCGCATGCGTTCGTCACCGGTGGCCAGGCCAGCGAGAGCGAACGGGACATCAGCGTGGGCGGTGTCTCCCAGGTGTCCGCGTCCGTGTTCGACGGCGTCGACTACGTCGCCCTCGGGCACCTCCACGGCCGCCAGCAGCTCGCCGACGGGGTCCGCTACTCCGGCTCGCCGCTGGCCTACTCGTTCTCCGAGGCACGCCAGCGGAAGGGCTGCTGGCTGCTCGACGTCGGGCCGGCCGGCCTGACGGAAGTGTCGTTCGTCCCGGCCCCGGTCCCGCGACCGCTCGGCAGCGTGCGCGGTCGCCTCGACGCGCTGCTGCGAGACCCGTCGCTGGCCGGGCTGGAGGACAGCTGGCTCCATGCGACGTTGACCGACCCACGTCGGCCGGCCGAGGCGATGCGCCGCCTTCGCGACCGCTTCCCACACACCCTGGTGCTGGCGTTCGAGCCCGACCGGTTGGCGGGCGACGAGGTCTCCGTGGTCGAGCGGGTACGTGGACGCAGCGACCTGCAGATCGCCGAGGCGTTCGTCGCCGACGTACGCGGTGCGCCGGCGGAGGCTGCGGAGCTCCGGCTGCTGGCGCAGGCCTGTGACGCGTGCCGGCCCGAGGTGGCGCGGTCCGACGCACCCCGGTCGGCGGGGGTGGCCTGATGCGGTTGCACCACCTCGCGGTCACGGCGTTCGGGCCGTTCGCCGGCACCGAGCAGGTCGACTTCGACGCGCTCAGCGACGCCGGGCTCTTCCTGCTCGGCGGTCCGACCGGTGGCGGCAAGACGAGCGTTCTCGACGCGGTCTGCTTCGGTCTGTTCGGCCAGGTCCCCGGTGACCGTGACAAGGCCAAGCGGCTGCACAGCGACCACGCGCCGCGGGGCTCGGGGCCGCAGGTGGTGCTGGAGGCGACGCTGCGCGGGCGCCGGGTCCGGATCACCCGGTCGCCCGAGTGGGTGCGCCCCAAGCTGCGGGGCACCGGCACCACCCGCGAGCCGGCCAAGGTGCTGCTCGAGGAGCAGGTCGACGGCATCTGGACGCAGCGCAGCAACCGGATCGACGAGTCCGCCGACCTGCTCGGCGACCTGGTCGGCGTCACCATCGGCCAGTTCTGCCAGGTGGCGCTGCTGCCGCAGGGCCAGTTCGAGACGTTCCTGAAGGCCGGCTCGCAGGAGCGGCACGGCCTGCTCGAGCGGCTGTTCGACGCCCAGCACTACCGCGCGATCGAGGACTGGCTGACCGAGCACCGCAAGGCGCTTGGCCAGCGGTCGGCCGAGCACGAGGCCGCGACCACCGCCACCCTCGCCCGGATCACCGAGGTCAGCGGCGCCACCCCTGGCGACACCACTGGCGACGCCGACCTCGACGACCCGCTCCCCTGGTCGGCCGGGGTCCGCGACCGAGCGGTGACCGCGTGCGCCGAGGCACGGCTCGCCCGCACCGAGTCCGACCGCGCGGTCAAGCTGGCCCGCGTGCAGCGAGACGAGGCGCGGGCGGTGTCCGTCCTGCAGGCACGCCACGCCGACGCACGCCGTCGGCGCGAGCGCCTCGACGCCCTTGCCGAGTCCACCGCGTCCACCCAGCGGCGGGTCGACGCGGCCCGTCGGGCGGAGGTCGTCGCGCCGGTGGCATCGCTGTTCGACGAGAGCGCCGCCGGGACCGAGCAGACCCGCACGGCGGCCGCACGGCATGCGGTCGGCGCCGCGCCGTGGCTCCCGACCGCGCTGGCCGAGTCCACCGCCGCCGCCCTCGAGGACTCTGACCCGGACGCCTGCGACGAGGCCGCCGTAGCGGAGTGCGTACGCCTCCGTCGGCAGGAGGCGGCCCGGCTGACCGCGCTGCTGCCCACCCAGGCCGAGCTGGACCAAGCCGAGGCAGCACTCACCCGCACCGACCTCCAGGTGACGGCGACCCGATCGCGGCTGCAGCAGGTCGACGACACCCTGGCCCGGCTCGGTGACCAGCGGGACA
This sequence comes from Propionibacteriales bacterium, assembly GCA_009379735.1. GTDB lineage: Bacteria > Actinomycetota > Actinomycetes > Propionibacteriales > Nocardioidaceae > WHTB01. The sequence continues at coordinate 1,667 of WHTB01000004.1, read as the reverse complement.
GCCTGGTCGAGCAGGCGCGGCAGGCGACCGACGTGGCCGCGGACTCCACCGCGCTGCAGCAACGCCTCGACGCGGTCGGTCAGCAGGTCGACGGCGCGCAGCGTGCCGAGCAGGAGCGCGATCGACACGCGGACCTCGCCAAGCGGCTCGCCGCCGTGACGCAGACCACGCTCACGGCCCGCGAAGCCTGGCTCGACGTCCGACAGGCGCGCCTCGAGGGCATGGCCGCCGAGATCGCCCTCCGGCTGCAGGTCGGCGAGCCTTGCCCGGTCTGCGGGTCGACCGAGCATCCAGACCAGGCGCAGCCGGCCGGCGACGCGGTGGCCGAGAGCGACGAGCGTGCCGCCGAACAGTTGCTGCAGCACGCCGAGCAGGTGCGGGCGGCGGCCGACGCCGACGTGCGTCGCTGTGAGACCGCGCTGGCCGCTGCCGAGGCCGCTGCCGGCGGCCTCACTCTCGCCGCGGCCGAGCAGGCCCGCGCCGACCTGCGCCGACGGGTGGCACGCGCGGTCGAGGCGGGCCAGCATGCCGAGCAGGTCGCCCGCGACCTGGACGAGCTCGACCGACAGGTCGGCGTCCAGCTGGCGGCCCGGGCCGAGGCACACGATGAGCTCGCCGCACTCCAGGAGCGGTGCGGTTCCTACCGGCAGCGCCGGGAGAGCCTCCGCACCCTGCTGGTCGAGGCAGTCGGCACCGCCGAGTCGCTCTCCGAGCGGGTCGCCGAGGAGTCGGCGGCCGAACGATCGCTGCAGGCCATGGTCGAGGCGGTCCAGCCGTGGCGTGACGCCGTGACGCGCCTCGGGGAGCTGCGCCGGCGGCTGGACGAGACCACCCGCCGACAGGGCTTCGCCACGGTGGCGGCAGCGCGGGCCGCCGTCGTACCGACCGCCGAACTGGCCGACCTCGAGACGCTGCTGCAGAGCCGTACCCACGAGGTCGCGACGGTGCAGGCGGTGCTCGACGACAACGCGGTCCGTGAGGCTGCGGCGCTCCCCCGAGCCGACCTCGACTCGCTGGAGCAGCAGCTGCAGCGGCTCGAGGCCGACCGCGACGAGGCCGTCACCCGGCAGTCCCGGCTGGGTGGGCAGGCCGATCGGCTGGAGATGCTGCACTCCGACCTCGACGCAGCGATCGCCGCGTGGTCACCGACCCGGCGGGCTCTCGACACCGCCCGCCAGCTCGCCGCGCTCTGTGCGGGCACCTCGGCCGACAACCCGCACCGCATCCGGCTCTCGTCGTACGTGCTGGCCGCTCGGCTGGCCCAGGTCGTCGACGCGGCGAACGAGCGGATCGACCGGATGACCGGTGGCCGCTACCTGCTCGAGCACACCGACACCCGCGGGGTCGGCGACCGCCGCGGCGGGCTGGGGATCCGGGTGCACGACGGCTGGACCGGAGAGGCCCGTGACCCGGTCACGCTTTCTGGCGGCGAGACGTTCGTCGCGTCGCTCGCGCTGGCCCTCGGTCTCGCGGACGTCGTCGCGTACGAGACTGGTGGCGTCGAGCTCGGGACGCTGTTCGTCGACGAGGGCTTCGGTTCGCTCGACGCCGAGACCCTCGACGAGGTGCTCGATGTGCTCGACGACCTGCGCAGCGGCGGCCGCGTCGTGGGCCTGGTCAGCCATGTCCCCGAGCTGCGTGCCCGCGTCGCGGCCCAGCTCCGCGTC
>WHTB01000076.1 GCA_009379735.1 Propionibacteriales bacterium | reverse complement strand
GGACTTCGACTTCTACGAGATCCACGAGGCGTTCGCGTCGCAGGTGCTGGCGACGCTGAAGGCGTGGGAGGACCCGATCTTCTGCCAGCAGCGCCTCGGCCTCGACGGGCCGCTCGGCGAGATCGACCGGTCCAAGCTCAACGTCGTCGGGTCGTCGCTGGCCGCGGGTCACCCGTTCGCCGCGACCGGCGGCCGGATCGTGGCCACGCTGGCGAAGCTCCTTGCGGAGAAGGGCTCCGGGCGCGGCGTGATCTCGATCTGCGCGGCCGGCGGTCAGGGAGTCACCGCGATTCTGGAGCGGTGAGCCGAGCGCGCGAGCGGAGCGAGTGGGCGCAGGCGAACGCGACCATCGGGTTGGAGCGGTGAGCCGAGCGCGCGACCACAGGACCCAGCCATTCGATCTAGCCATTCGAGGGAACCATTACCCCGGCCGCGCGCCGGAGGGCAAGAATGCGACACATGGAATACACGATCGAAGTCCTCAGCATCCCCGTTGCCGACATCGACCGGGCCAAGGAGTTCTACGCGGACAAGTGCGGCTTCCACGTCGACCTCGACAACGAGGTGGCGCCGGGCACCCGCATCGTGCAGATCACGCCGCCGGGCTCACGGTGCTCGATCGCACTCTCCCAGGGCATGCCGCTCTCGCCGCTCCAGTCGAACATGGAGCCGGGAACCCTGCGCGGAGTGCAGGTCTGCGTGACCGATATCGCCACCGCACACCAGGAGCTGTCGGGGCGCGGCGTCGACATCGGTCCCGTGCAGCACGTGGGGCCCTCGGGCTGGGAGGACGGGAAGGGTGGTACCTGGAACTCCTTCGCCTTCTTCGCCGACCCGGACGGCAACGGCTGGGTGCTCCAGGAGGCACCGGCGCCGCTGGCCGAGCGGTAGCCGCGCGTCTGGCCCTCAGTCGGCGACGGCGCGGGCACTGCGGACCAGGCCGACGTGAACCGAGCCCGATACCAGGTGCCTTTGCCAGGCTGAACATATGTGATGGAGTCGGCTGCGGCCACTTCTACCACTGCCGTTCTGAACTCCGGGGGCGCTGAGTTGACGACGGCGTCAGCAAGGGTGGCGCGCTAAGAAGCCGGACCGCGAGACGGGTGCCATGCGGGGAGGTGCTGGGGGTCTCGGGGGTACTGGTCCTGGTCTTCGGTCAGCAGCTCGTCTGTCGCATCGCCGTTGAACGGTGGGTTGTCGTAGTCGAACTCTGCCTCGAGCTGTCGGTCTTGGCCGAGGACGATTCGAGCGTTGTACCAGGTGCCGGTCGGGGTCTGGTGCATTCGTTCGCGCAGCTCGTCGCAGGCGATTCGGCCGTCGAGGTCTAAAGACACGGCTCCGGTTGTGCCGCCGTCGGCCAGGTCGATGTCGAGGTCCGTGCCGATCATCGAGCCCGCGCCGGTCACGTTGAGGACGACCTGAGTCCAGCCGGCCGGCGCGACCCGCAGCATCGCCGCCCCGACCTCAGACAGGTCTACGCCAGCTGCTTCGAGCATCGACATCACCCTTCGTTGTGTTTCGCCGGTGTGTTCCGAATGTCACGCACAAACTCCTTGTCGCCAACTCGATAGATGACCGAGAAGTACCGAGGGCGTCGACTGTTGTCGCGGTAGCTCAGTTCGATCTCCACATTTACCTCGTGGCCGTCAGCAACGTGCCGCCGCCATTCTCGTTCCAATGACGCGAATGCACCCAGGTTGACCTTGTTCCCCTGCATCGGCGTCAGGTTGAGCATGCCGCCGGGGCCCTGGAAGAGGCGGGCGAAGATGTGGCCGGCGTGGTCGCCGGGTAGCTTGCCGGCGAGCACCCGTTGGGCGTAGTGGTCGCGCGGATGCTCTCTGTCGATGGTGTGCAGCGTCGCCGACGCCTTGACGACGCGGCCGAGATCGTCGGTGTGGTACGTGAAGCGGTCATCGACCAAGAGAGTCGTGTTCGTCTGCGGGTTGTTCAGGGTCGGCCGGTCATCGGGGTTGCTGCTGGACAGCCGGACGGGTTCGGATCGGTTCGGTGCCGCGCGGTCGTCCGGTGGTGCCGTGCTGGTACCGGCTCCGTCACCGACCAGCCGGATGGCCCAGGCGCGTGCCTTGGGTGGCGCGAGAGCGGCGTAGTGGGCGGCGGCTTCGCAAGCCTCGGCGGCGGCCTGCAGCTGCATGGCGGCCGCTTGGCCGGCGGGGTTGCCGCGGGACAGGTCGGCGACCTGCGCCGCGTGCTGGCGGCACTTCGCGGCGGTGCGTTGCAGGTGGTCGACCACCGCGGGGATCTGGTCGAGGCTGTCGACCAGGCCCTGGGCGACCCGCTGTAGCTCGGAGGTCATCGACTGCCTTGTCTTGTGATATTCACGTGCGACTCTGATCTCAGTCTGCGACGGCGCGGGCACTGCGGACCAGGCCGACGGTGCCGTCGACCAGGTAGTCGCGGAGGCGGTCCCCGGACAGCATCTCGACCTCGGGCGCCCCGGCCTCCCCCTCCCGCACCTGCAGGCCGACCCGGGCGAGCGACAGCACCCCCAGCCCCTGTGCGTACAGCATGTTGGCCAGCAGATCGGGGTCGGGTACGTCGAACACGCCGCGCGCATTGCCGTCGCGCAGGACCGCCGCGAACGGTCCCAGGCAACCGGTGATTGCGCGGCCGAGACGGAGCATGACGTCCTCGCTGACCTCGTCGAGCAGCTCGGGTCCGGTGCGGCGCATCAACGCCTGGGCGCAGTCGGCGAACGCCGGGTGCGCATAGCCGTAGTCCCAGAACGCCTCGGCCATCGCCCGCACCTGGTCGATCGGCTCGGCCTCCGGATGGACGACCGCGTCGATGCCGGCCCGCAGCTCGTCGAGATAGCCGACGAGCACCATCGAGAACAGCTCCTCCTTGCCGCTGAAGTGCCGGTAGATGATGGCGCGGTTGATGCCGACCGCTCGGGCGATGTCCTCGATCTGGGCGTCTCGGGTGCCGCGCTCGTCGAACAGCACCCGAGTGGCGGCTAGGATCTCGCGGCCACGCTCGCGGCGGCGGGCGGCCGCGGACGTGCGGCGTCCGTCTCGCCGCGGCGGTGCGTCGGCCGGTTCGGTCACTCGAAGACTGTATCCGAGAGTTGTCACATGCAGTTATCCCGGCGACCGGGGCCGACGCTGCTGTCGCGCCGTCAGCCGTCGCCGGCGTAGATGGCGCGCACCGTCGCGATGGTGTCCGCCTCGGCGGCGGTCTTGTCGGTGCGGTGCCGGAGCACACGGGCGAAGCGCAGCGCCATGCCGGCCGGGTAGCGCGGCGAGTGCTGCACCCCGTCGAACGCGATCTCGACGACCAGCTCGGGCCGCACCTCGACCACCTCGCCGGAGCGGGAGCTCTCCAGCGCGAGCAGCGCCTCGGTCTGCCAGCCGAGCATCGCGTCGGTCAGCCCCTTGAACGTCTTGCCCAGCATCACGAACTCGCCGGTCTCCTCGTCGCGGGCGCCGAGGTGCAGGTTGGACAGCCAGCCCTGCCGCCGGCCGTGACCCCACTCGACCGCGAGCACGACCAGGTCGAGGGTGTGGCGCGGCTTGACCTTGACCCACGACGCGCCACGGCGCCCCGCGTCGTACGGCGCATCGAGGCCCTTGACCACCACGCCCTCGTGCCCGCGCGCGACGGCATCGGCGAAGAAGCCCTGCGCGGCGGCCGCGTCGGTGGTGTGCAGCCGGGGCACCCGGGACGCCTCCGGCACCACCTCGGCGAGTCGGGCGACCCGCTCCGCGGCGGGCAGGTCGAGCACATCGGTGCCGTCAAGGTGCAGCAGGTCGAAGAAGTACGTCGACAGTGGGACGCGGGCGCGCAGCGTCTCGACGTCGACATGGCTCATCGTGCGCGCGCCGGTCTGCTGGAACGGCAGCGCCCGGCCAGTGGGGTCGAGGGCGATCGCCTCGCCGTCGAGCACCACCGAGCGGACCGGCAGGGTCAGCGTGCTCTCTACGATCTCGGGCACCCGGCCGGTGATGTCGTCGAGCGAACGGGTGAACACCCGGACGTCGTCGCCGGCCCGGTGCACCTGCACCCGGATGCCGTCCAGCTTCCACTCGACGCCCACCTCGGCGGAGCCGGTGGACTGCACCTTCGTGACGGCGGACTCGACGTCGGGCGCGGTGGCGGCCAGCATCGGCCGCAGCGGCTGCCCGACGGTCAGGGTGAACGTCGAAAGGGCCTCGGCACCGGAGGCCAGCGCCACTGCGGCGACCGGTGCGGTGGCACCGCGCAGCATCACCGCGCGCCGGAGGTCGGCGACCGGCACCTCGGCGGCCGCCGCCACCGCGTCCACCATCACGCCGTCGAGGGCACCCTGCCGGAGCTCGCCGCCGACCAGCCGGGCCAGGAACGACTGCTCGTCGGCGGTCGCCCGCGCGAACAGCTTGGCCACACCCTGCTGTCGCGCGGTCTGCGAGCCCGGACCGGCGAGCGTGCTGAGGTGCTGCAAGGCGTCGTGCACGTCGGCGACGGAGAGGCCGGGCTCGGCCGCCGGCGGCGGCGGCGACTGGAGGGTGCGCCAGCCGATCCCGGTGCGGCGCTGCCGCAGCTCGCCGGACAGGTAGGTCACCACGGTCTCGACCTCGTCGGCCGCCGCTCGCCGCAAGGCGTCGGCGATCAGTGCCTTCTTGGCCGACCGGGAACGGGTGGCGCCGACCGCCTGGGACGTGTCGACGAGGTCGGAGAGGAGCACGGGACCTATTGTGCTGTGCTGTGCCGACAGTTGCGGGAGTGGCGAGCGAGCGGGTGCGCCGGTGGCGTCCCGGGTACGCGTGCGACGTCGGCCGGACCCTCTCCACGCTCCGCCGCGGCGCCGGTGACCCGGTGCACCAGGTCGACCGGACCTCGGGAGCGCTCTGGCGGGCCAGCCGTACCCCCGAGGGTGACGTGACGATCCACCTGCAGCCGTGCCCCGACCTCGGCGAGGTGCTGGCGAGCGCCTGGGGGCCCGGCGCCGACTGGATGCTGGACCGGCTGCCGTCGCTGCTCGGCGCAGCTGACGACCCGGCTGGGTTCGTCCCCGGACATCCGGTGCTGGCCGACGCCCATCGCCGGTTCTTGGGCTGGCGGGTGCCCGCGACCGGCCTGGTGTTCGAGTCCCTGCTGCCGGCGATCATCGAGCAGAAGGTGACCGGCCAGGAGTCCTGGGCCGGCTGGCGGCGGCTGGTCCACCGGTATGGCGACGTGGCGCCGGGGCCGGGTGCAGCCCGGGGCCTGCGCCTGCCGCCGGAGCCGGAGACGGTCCGCCGGGTGCCGTCTTGGGAGTGGCTGCGGATGCAGGTCGACCCGGCCCGCTCGCGCACCGCCGTGACGGCGGCACGGGTGGCACCGGCGCTGGAGCGCACCGTGGGCCTGCCCGCGGCGGAGGTCGAGCGCCGGCTGTGCTCGCTGCCCGGCATCGGCGTCTGGACCGCCGCGGAGGTGCGTCAGCGCGCCCACGGGGACGCCGACGCGGTCAGCTTCGGCGACTACCACGTCGCCAAGGACATCGGCTGGGCGCTGACCGGTGCACAGGTCGACGACGCCGGGCTCGCCGAGCTGCTCGAGCCGTACCGACCGCACCGCTACCGGGTGCAGCGGCTGCTCGAGATCAGCGGTGCACGTCGCCCGCGGCGTGGTCCACGGATGGCTTCGCGGCGCCACCTGCCGGGGTCGCCCCGCTGACTACAGCAGCTGACTACAGCAGCGGGCGGAGCGGTGCCAGCACGGTCTCGCTGAACTTGGCGACCACCGGCCGCTCGGCCCAGTCCGCCGGTGACAGCTCGCGGGCGTTCGCGGAGTCGGCCGCGAACACGGCCTCCATCTGCCGGGCCAGCTCGGGGGAGTAGAACTCGGCGTTGACCTCGTAGTTGCCGGTCAGGCTCAGCCGGTCGATGTTGGCGGTGCCGACGGTGGACCACTGCCCGTCGATCGTTGTGGTCTTGGCGTGCACCATGGCGTTCTCGTACAGCAGGATCCGCACCCCACCGCGCAGCAGCGTCGAGTAGAAGCCACGGGACAGCCAGTCGGCTACGACGTGGTTGGACACGGCCGGGACCAGCAGGCGTACGTCGACGCCCCGGCGGGCCGCCGCGAGCAGCGAGCCGAGGATCTCGGAGTCGGGGATGAAGTAGGCCTGGGTGAGGTAGATGTGGTGCTGGGCGCGGTCGATCGCCTCGAGGTACATGCCACGGATCGGGAACACCTGCTGCCGCGGGATGTTGCGATGTACCCGGATCCTGGCCTCCCAGGCCGACGCGCCGACGTCCCTCAGCACCCGATGGTGCGCCTGGCGGTGCAGGTTCCAGAAGTCGACGAAGGCGTTCTTGAGGCCCCACGCGCTCGGCCCGTCGACCCTGACGTGGGTGTCGCGCCACTGCGTCGCGTAGAGCGCGCCGATGTTGTAGCCGCCGACGAAGCCGACCTCGTCGTCGACGACCAGGATCTTGCGGTGGTCGCGGCCGTACCGCCGGACGTCGAAGAACCGCCAGCCCGGCGCGAAGGCGGGGTACTCGAGCACCTGCAGCGAGTCGGGGAACCGCTTGAAGGATCGGGGGACCACCAGGTTGGCGAACCCGTCGTAGATCACGTACACCTGCACACCCCGGTCGGCGGCCTCGACCAGCGCGTCCTTGAACGACTGCCCGACCGCGTCGCCCTTCCAGATGAAGGACTCGAAGAGCACCCGGTGCCGCGCCGCGCGGATGGCGGCCAGCATGTCCGCGTAGAGGTCCTCGCCGTACGCGTAGACCGTGACCCGGTCGTCCCCGATCTTCGCGTCGGCGGGCTCGGTGCGGGGGAAGGCCGACTGCGGGCGGTGCCGTTTGCGGACGGCGTCGATGATGCTGATCACCGCGATCGTCACCGCCTGCAGGCCGAGGAGGACCAGCAGCAGGCGCTTGAGCAGTGACCCGATCCCCATGGACCAGAATCTAGGGCATGTCGGGCGGAGCCCCCGCGAGCCCGCCGGCCGCGTCGAGCCGCGCGACCAGTTTCTTCGGTGCCACCTCGCGGTAGGCGTCGGTCACCAGCTCGGCGATCTCCTTCCAGTCGAGGGGTACGTCGAGGCGGACGCCGAGCCAGCCACGCGTGCCGACGTACGGCGGCACGAAGAAGCGGTCCGGGTCGGCCGCGACCAGCTCGCCCTGGGCGCCGGGCGGGGCGGCGCACCAGAACCCGAGGCGGTCGTCGTGATGGTGGTCGGCGTACGTCACGAACGTCTTGCGGACGAACCAGGTCGGCTCGCCGTGGCTGAGCTTCTCGGTGACCTCCGGCAGGGCCAGGCACAGCTCGCGCAGCCGGGGGAGCGGGTCGTCGGCGGCTGGTTCCCGGGTCATGCGGCGATGATGGCACCCGCCGACGACAAGCGTGGTTGTCTGGCGCGGTTGTCTGGGGTACGCCGTACGGTTGTGGCCATGAGGCCGATCACCGATCTCCAACGCCGGGTGTCGCCGTTCAGGTTCGCCGCGGACATCACCCCGTCGGGTGACCAGCCGACCGCGATCGACGACCTCGAGCGGCGGATCCGAGGGGGCGAGAAGGACGTCGTCCTGCTCGGCGCCACCGGCACCGGCAAGACGGCGAGCGTGGCGTGGCTCGCCGAGCGGGTGCAGCGACCGGTCCTCGTGATGCAGCCCAACAAGACGCTGGCCGCCCAGTTCGCCAACGAGCTGCGTGAGTTCTTCCCCGACAACGCCGTCGAGTACTTCGTCTCCTACTACGACTACTACCAGCCGGAGGCGTACGTACCCCAGACCGACACCTACATCGAGAAGGACTCGTCGATCAACGACGAGGTCGAGCGGCTCCGGCACTCCGCCACCTGGTCGCTGCTGACCCGCCGCGACGTGATCGTGGTCGCGACGGTGTCGTGCATCTACGGTCTCGGGTCGGCCGACGAGTACCTCAACCGGATGGTCCATGTGAAGGTCGGCGAGGAGACCGATCGCGACGGGCTGCTGCGCAAGCTCGTGCAGGTGCAGTACGCCCGCAACGACATGGCCGGCACTCGGGGCACGTTCCGGGTCCGTGGCGACACGCTTGAGGTGTTCCCCGTCTACCAGGAGCTCGCCGTCCGGGTGGAGTTCTTCGGTGACGAGATCGAGCGGCTGATGACGCTGCATCCGCTGACCGGCGAGGTGCTGAGCGAGGAGGACGAGCTCTACATCGGCGCCGCCACCCACTACGTCACGGCGCCGGAGCGGATGGAGCGGGCGATCGGGGGCATCGAGGAGGAGCTGGCCGAGCGGCTGGCTGAGCTCGAGCGGCAGGGCAAGCTGCTGGAGGCGCAGCGGCTGCGCATGCGGACGACGTACGACATCGAGATGATGCGCCAGATCGGGTCGTGCTCCGGCATCGAGAACTACTCGCGGCACACCGACGGCCGGTCGCCCGGCAGCGCCCCGCACTGCCTGCTCGACTACTTCCCCGAGGACTTCCTGCTCGTGATCGACGAGTCGCACGTCACCGTGCCGCAGATCGGGGGCATGTACGAAGGCGACATGTCGCGCAAGCGCACGCTGGTCGAGCACGGCTTCCGGCTGCCGAGCGCGATGGACAACCGGCCGCTGCGCTGGGAGGAGTTCCTGGAGCGGATCGGCCAGACCATCCACATGTCCGCGACGCCGGGGCCGTACGAGCGGTCGCGGGTCGACGGCTTCGTCGAGCAGATCATCCGGCCTACCGGGCTGGTCGACCCCGAGGTGGTGGTCAAGCCGACCAAGGGGCAGATCGACGACCTGATCCACGAGATCGGCAACCGCACCGAGCGCGGCGAGCGGGTGCTCGTCACCACGCTGACCAAGAAGATGTCGGAGGACCTCACCGACTACCTGCTGGAGTCCGGTGTCCGCACCCGCTACCTGCACAGCGAGGTCGACACGTTGCGGCGGATCGAGCTGCTGCGCGAGCTGCGGATGGGGGAGTACGACGTCCTCGTCGGCATCAACCTGCTGCGTGAGGGGCTCGACCTGCCGGAGGTCTCGCTGGTGGCGATCCTCGACGCCGACAAGGAGGGCTTCCTGCGCTCGGGCACGTCGCTGATCCAGACCATCGGCCGCGCGGCCCGCAACGTGTCCGGGCAGGTGCACATGTATGCGGACACGGTCACCAAGTCGATGCAGCAGGCGATCGACGAGACCAACCGGCGGCGGGCCAAGCAGGTGGCGTACAACAAGGCCAGGGGCGTCGACCCGACCCCGCTGCGCAAACGGATCGCCGACATCACCGACATGCTGGCCCGCGAGGACGCCGACACCGAGAAGCTGCTCGGTGGTGGCGGCCGTCAGCAGAGCCGCGGCAAGGCACCGGTCCCGGCACTCGGCAGCACGGTGAGCGGGCGCAAGCGTCCCGACCTGACCGGGCTGCCGGCCGGCGAGCTGGCCGCCCTCGTGCAGGAGCTCACCGAGCAGATGCATACCGCGGCCGCCGAGCTGCAGTTCGAGGTAGCCGCCCGGCTGCGCGACGAGATCCGTGACCTGAAGAAGGAGCTGCGGCAGATGGTGGAGGCCGGAGCGCGATGAGTCCCGAGGAACTGCTCAAGCGCTGTCTCGGCAAGCCCGGCGCGTGGCAGGACGAGCCGTGGGAGGGCGACGTCGTCGCCAAGGTGCACGACAAGATCTTCGCGTTCCTCGGCGACGGGGCGTCGGTCGGCGTCAAGTGCGGTGCCAACCGGGACGAGGCCGCCGAGTGGCTGCTGCGCTTTCCCGACGACGCGCACGTGATGGCCTACATCGGCCGATCCGGCTGGAACACCCTCGACATCGGCGGTGCGATCCCCGACGACGAGATCATCGAGGCGGTCGACACGTCCTACTCCACCGTGGTCGCCAAGCTGCCCAAGAAGCACCGCCCGGCAGGCTGACCGAGCAGCACGGCGGTCGCGCGGGTCAGCTCAGGCGCCAGGTGACCGGCATCGTCAGCACGCCGTACGGCGGGAGGCCGAGCGTGCTGAGCAGCGCCGGCAGCAGGCCGGGGCCGCCGACGAGCGTCGCCGCGGCAGGGTGCTCGCTGTTGTCGGCGGGACGCAGCCGCTCCAGCAGGTGGTGCTTGGGCACCATCCGTACCTCGACCGCCGAGCGGCGCAGCCGGGCCCGGTCGCAGGCGACGTCGATCGCGTGCGACAGCCCGCCGAGCTCGTCGACCAGGCCACGGTCGGCCGCGTCGGCGCCGGTCCAGACCCGACCCTTCGCCACCTCGCGCAGCGCGGCCACCGGCATATCGCGGTCCGCCGCGGCCTTGCCGGTGAAGTCGGCGTAGATCCGGTCCAGCGAGTCCTCCATCCGCTGCCACTCCTCGGCGGTGAACGGCCGCTGGCTGGAGAACATCTCGGCGTTCGCACCGACGGCCACGCTGTCACGTTCGATGCCGATCCGCGACAGCGCCGCCCGGGTCACCTGCTTGCCGGCGAGGACGCCGATCGAGCCGGTGAGTGTGCCGGCGCCGGCCACCACCACGTCGGCCGGCATCGCGATGAAATAGCCGCCCGACCCGGCGACCGACGCCATCGACGCGACGACCGGTCGTCCAGTGCGGCGCAGCGTCAGCACCTCCCGGTGGATCGCGTCGGACGCGAGGTGCGAGCCGCCCGGGCTGTCGACGCGGAGCACCACCGCCTTGACGTCGTCGTCGGCACCGGCGGCGCGCAAAGCGGCGCCGAGCGAGTCGGACCCGATCGACGGACCGGCCAGCGGCGACCTGCCGCTGCGGCCCAGATGGATCGGACCGGATGCCTGGATGACGGCGACCACGGGCTTGGTCCGACGGGCCAGCGGCGGCGTGCTCCCGGCCAGCGCGGCCAGCCCCTTGCCGTACCGCTCGACGAACCGCAGCTCCACGTCGCCGAGCCGGGCCCGCAGGTCGGCATAGACCTCGTCGCGGTAGCCGAGCTGGTCGACCAGCCGGCGCTCGACCGCGTCGGTGGCCATCAGCGGTGCCTGGTCGACCGCCGCTCGCACGGCCGCCTCTTCGAGCCCGCGGGAGGCCGCGACGTCGGACACGATGGTGTCCATCGCGGACTCCACCAGGCGCTCGGCCATCTCCCGGTGCGCCTCGGTCATGCTCGACTCGAGGAACATGTTGGCCGCGGTCTTGTACTCGTGCCGCTGGCCGATCTGCGGGTCGATACCGAGCTTGTCGAGCGCGTCGCGGACGAACACCGCCTCGGCGACGACCCCGATCAGCCCGACCTCGCCGCTCTGCTGGAGCCACACCTGCTCGAACGCGCTGGCCAGGTGGTACGCGACGTTGCCGGGACCCATCTCGCCGTACGACTCCGACCAGCACACCGTCGCCTTGCCCGACCGGCGGAAGTCGGCGACGGCGGCGCGCAGCTCCTCGGACTGGGAGAGTGTCGGCTGCTGGACCCCGACGTGCGCCACGAGACCGACCACCCGGTCGTCGGTCGACGCCTTGCGCAGCGCCTCGACGACCGTCCGCAGCACCGGTGTGTGCCGGGTGCGAACTGCGTCGAGTGGCGTACTCGCCGGCGCCTCGAGCACCCCGCGGGTCAGGTCGAGCTCCAGCAGCAGCGGAGCGGCTGGTCGGCGGCTACGGATCAGCTCGGTCGGCCTCATGCACCCACAGTACGGGCCGTCCGTAGCAGCCCGAGCGGCTCAGCTGAGCGGGATGAACCCACTCTCGTAGGCCGCGATCACCGCCTGGACCCGGTCGCGGACCCCGAGCTTGGCGAGCACGTTGCGCACGTGCGTCTTGACCGTCTCGACCCCGAGGAACAGCTCCCCGGCGATCTCGGCGTTCGACATCCCCCGGGCGACGAGCCGGAGCACCTCCTCCTCACGCTCGGTGAGCCGTGCGTACCCCAGGCCGGCGGTGCCGACGGTGCCGTGGCTGCCGACCAGGTTCCGTACCGCGCCCGGGAACAGCAGGGAGTCGCTGCGGTGGACCGTACGGATCGCGCGGACGAAGTCGTCGGCGGTCGACCGCTTCAGCAGGAAGCCACGCGCGCCGGCCCGCAGCGCGTCGTACACGTAGTCGTCGTTCTCGAACGTCGTCACCACGAGCACGGCCGGTCCGCCGCCGTCCAGCTCGGCCAGCAGCCGGGTCGCGGCGATGCCGTCGACGCGGGGCATCCGCACGTCCATCAGCACGACGTCGGGGCGCAGCCGGCGTACGGCCGAGACCGCGGCGGCGCCGTCGTCGGCCTCGCCCACGATGCTCAGGTCGGGCTCGGAGTCGACGATCGCGCGTAGGCCGCTGCGCACTAACGGCTCGTCGTCCACGACGAGCACTCGGATCTCGCTCACCCGCTCAGCTCCCCGGTCGCCGGCAGCGGGAGCACGACGCTCAGCCGCCACGTCTGTTCGTCCATGGTGCACGTCATCTGCCCGCCCAGCGCCGCCGCCCGCTCCTCGATGCCGCTCAGGCCGCGCCCGCCGCGGCCCCGGCCCCGCTCCCGACCGATCGGGTTGGTCAGCTCCACCGCCAGCTCGCCGGGTGGCCGGCTGATCTGCAGCCGAGCCGAAGCGGTCCCGGCGTACCGGAGCGCGTTCGTCAGCCCCTCCTGGACGATGCGGTACGTCTCGCGGCTGACCAGCAGCGGGATGCCGGACAGGTCGGCGTCGACCAACGCGTCCACGTCCAGCCCGGCCGAGCGGGTGGCCGACAGCAGGGCGGGCAGCGCCGCCAGGTCGGGTGTCGGCGCCCGGGTCTCGGCGCCAGTCTCAGTGCTGGGCTCCCCGCTGTCGCGCAGCAGCCCGAGCATGTGGTCGAGGTCGCCGGTGGCCGCGCGGGACGCCGACTCGATCGCGTCGAGCGCCCCGGCGGCGAACTCCGGGTCGCGCTGCAGCACCCGGCGGGCGGCCGCTGCCTGCAGTGTGACCAGGCTCAGCGCGTGCCCAACGCTGTCGTGGATCTCGCGGGCGATCCGGTTGCGCTCCACCTGCCGCGCGGTCTGGTCCTCCAGCCGGCGGAGCCGTTCGGCGTACGACGGCCCGAGCAGCGTCGGTGCCAGCCGGGCCATCAGCGCGCCGAGCCAGGGTGGCAGGGCGAGCATCACGGCGAGCACCAGCAGGCCGGCGGGCGGCATCCAGGCGTCGGCCCACCCACCCCGCACCCGCAGCCAACCCACTGACATCACCTGGTCACCGGCGTCTCGGGTGAACGGCGCCAGGACGAGGGAGACCGTGAGCGTGGACAGCAGTACGACGACGGCGGCGACCACCGCGCCGGCCAGCACGTGCAGCAGGAACCAGGTGGCGCTGCGGCGCAGCTGCGCCCAGTCCTTCGCCGGTCCGGGGGTGCCCTCCGGGAAGTCGACGCCGAGCAGAGTCTCCGCGGCCACCGCCTCGACCTGGCGGACGGCCGGGATGAGGCCGAGCAGCACCGGCGGCACCAACACGATCGCGGTTGCGGCGGCGACGGTCCACGCGAGGCGGGACCCGGCCTGGTCCAGCAGCGCCACCAGCGTCACGTCGAGCAGCATGAACGACAGCGCCAGCGCCGAGCCGAGCAGCAGGAAGACGGCACGGGTGAACGGGTTGGGCACGCCGCCATCGTGTCAGAGCGGCGCCGCGCGACGGCTCACCCGAGCGAGGGAAGCAACTCACCCCGGTGCGTGATCCCGGCCGCATCCTGCTCGCGAAGAGTGGTCCTCGGAGGTGGTCCCGATGTCCACACAGCTGGTCCGGCCGGAGCCGGAAGTACGCACAGGGCGGCAGCGATCGACGGTCGAGGCGGTGACCGCGGTCTGGTCCGCGGCAGCGGCCGCGCTCGGCGCCTGGTGGCTGGGCGACCCCGGCCGGTACACGTTGGCGGACACAGCCGGCACCGAGGGGCAGACGCTGGTCGGCGGCCTCCCGGCAGAGGCGGCGTCCGTCGCGCTCGTCCTGCTCGGCGCGGTCGGCCTGGTCGCCGCGCTGCTGATGGCTCGGCGACCGGCGTCCTCGGTCGTACGACGGGCACTGGTCGGCGTCGGAGCGGTCGAGGTCCTGGTGTTCCTGGCGGTCGTGCCCGACCTGCGGGTGCTCGTCCTGCTGGGCTATGCCTGCGCGGTGCTCGGCCCGGTGGTGCTGCTCGCGGTGGTGGCCGCCGGGGCGTGGCGCTATGCGCCCACCCGCTACCTGCTGGGCGGTGTGGTCGCGGTCGGTGTCTTCCTGGCGCTGACCACCGGCATGCTGACACCCGACGCGCTGGCCGAGGTCGGCACCGGCCTCGCCAAGGGCCTGCGGGACAACGGCCCCGGTCTCCTCACGATCGCGGGGGCGTTCGCCGGCGGTGTGCTCTGGACGTGCACGCTGGTGCGCTACCTGCGTCGCAGCAGCGACCGCTGTGTGCCGTGCGGCCGCCCGGCGGCGGCGTGGATGCGCCCCGACGGCATCGCTCGCTGGGGCAGCTGGGTGACCATCGCGGCGGCGCTGTGCCCGCTGCCGTACGCCTTGCTGCGGCTCACCTGGCTCACGCCGTGGCCGATCCTGATGGACCACGACGAGCTGGTCGCGAACCCCGGGATGCGGATGTTCGGCCTGTCCCTCGGGCTGGCGGCGCTCGGGGGTGCGGTGCTCACCATCGGCCTGATCCGGCCCTGGGGCGAGGTGTTCCCACGCTGGATCCCGGTGCTGCGCGGTCGAGTGGTGCCCGCCGGCCCGCCGGCTATGGCCGGCCTGCTGGTGGGCGCGGCGGTCACGATCGCGGGCCGTACCTTCGTGCAGATGCTCGTCACCGGTGCGGAGGACGCGACGGAGCTGGTGCAGTTCGTGCTGATCTTCCCGTTCCCGGTGTGGGGGCCGTTGCTGGCCGCGGCGTCGGCCGCGTACTACTACCGCCGCCGCGGCGGGTGCGCGGCCTGCGGCCGTAGTTGACCGTGGTATCGGTCGGGGTGCCGAATCTGCCCGGCGGGTGGCCCTGGATTTGGCCGCCCGCCGGGGCAATGAAAGACTGGGGACCGCGTGGAGGGGAGTATTCCTTCGCGGCGGAGTCGTCATCACGGTGTCGCTGAGCGGGTTCAGGCCCGGTCGCATCACCCGGCACCGTCGACCGGACGTGTTCAGGCGGCCGGTGGGAGAGACCTCTGGGCTGACCGTCATCGGCTGTCCGGAGAGGATTTTCCAGCGTGGACGTACCCAGCTGGCTGTGGTGGACCACGGCGATCGTCACCATCGCGTTCCTGCTCGTCGACGTCGTCATCATCGGACGACGTCCGCACGAGCCGTCGATGGCCGAGTCCAGCCGGCATCTGGCCTTCTACGTCGGCGCGGCGGTGCTGTTCGGCCTCGGGGTCTGGTACTTCGGTGGCCATCAGTACGGCGGTGAGTTCTTCGCCGGCTGGCTGACGGAGTACTCCCTGTCGGTCGACAACCTGTTCATCTTCATCATCATCATGGGCAAGTTCGCCGTACCTCGGCAGTACCAGCAGACCGCGCTGATGGTGGGCATCGTGCTGGCCCTGGTGATGCGCGGCATCTTCATCGCACTGGGCGCCGCCGCCATCGAGAACTTCAGCTGGATCTTCTACCTGTTCGGCCTGTTCCTGGTCTACACGGCGGTGATGCTGGCCAAGGAGGGAGCCGAGGACGAGGACGAGTTCGAGGAGAACCGTCTCATCAAGCTGGTCGAACGGCGCTTCCCGGCGACCAGCGACTACCACGGGGTCAAGCTGACCGTCGTCGAGAACGGCAAGCGGTTGGTGACCCCGATGCTGATCGTGATGCTCGCGCTCGGCACCACCGACCTGCTCTTCGCACTCGACTCGATCCCGGCGATCTACGGCCTCACGAAGGAGCCGTACCTCGTGTTCACGGCCAACGTGTTCGCGCTGATGGGACTGCGCCAGCTGTACTTCCTGATCGGCGGGCTGCTGCAGCGGCTGGTGTTCTTGAGCTACGGGCTGTCGTTCCTGCTGTTCTTCATCGGCGTCAAGCTGGTGCTCGAGGCGCTGCACCTCAACGAGCTGCCGTTCGTCAACGGCGGCGAGCACGTCGGCTGGGCTCCCGAGATCCCGATCTGGTTGTCGCTGCTGTTCATCGTCGGCACGCTGGCCATCACCGCGGTGGCGAGCCTGCTCTACTCGCGCAGCAAGTCGGTTCAGCAGCTCGACGATGCCACCGGGCCCCG
>WHTB01000157.1 GCA_009379735.1 Propionibacteriales bacterium | reverse complement strand
CGGCTGATGCGTCTCTACAGCGAGATGGACCTGGTCGCCGCGGAGTGTCTCGCCCGGGGAGTCTGGACCGGTCTCGACCCGGCCGAGCTGGCGGCCGCGCTGTCGGCGCTGGTGTTCGAGTCGCGCCGGCCGGACGACGCTAGTCCGCCCCGGCTGCCGCCCGGCCGGGTCCGTGACGTACTCGCGGAGACCGTGTCGATCTGGGGCGACCTCGATGCCCTGGAGCGTGACCACCGGGTCGACTTCCTGCGCGAGCCCGACCTGGGCTTCGCGTGGGCGGCCTACCGCTGGGGCGAGGGCGCTTCGCTCGACGACGTGCTGAGCGAGACCGACCTGGCGGCCGGCGATTTTGTGCGGTGGGTCAAGCAGCTGCTCGACCTGACCGACCAGATCGCCGACGCCGCCGGCGACAACGCGCTGCGCCAGACCGCCCGCAGGACGGCCGGTGCGCTGCGGCGCGGCGTCGTCGCGTACTCCTCGGTGACCGGAGGATGAGCGCGGTCGGCTCCGTCGGCGCGCTCTACCGCTACCCGGTCAAGTCGTTGCGGGGTCAGCCGGAGGCTCGGCTCGACGTCGACCTGCGTGGCGTTCGCGACGACCGCCGGTGGGCGCTGCACGACGAGGCCGGCAAGCTCGGCAGTGGGAAGTCGACCCGGCGGTTCCGGCGGATGGACGGCCTCCTCGAGCTGAGCGCGGCCTACGACGACGGCGTCCCGGTGGTGACCTTCCCGGACGGCCGCCGGCTCGACGCGTACGACGATGCCGTGCACGACGCGCTCAGTGCGCATGTCGGGCTGCCGGTGCGGCTCACCGAGGAGGGCGACGTGTCGCACTTCGACGGCGGGCCGGTGCACCTCGTCACCACGGCGTCGCTGCGGCAGGTCGCGACCCTGCTCGGCGAGCCGGTCGACGTACGCCGGTTCCGCTGCAACCTGGTGGTCGACACCCCCGGCCTTGACGGGTTCGTCGAGGAGGGGTGGATCGGCCGGCCGGTGACCATCGGGAACGGCGCGGTCCTGCGGGTGGTGGAGCCGGTGCCGCGCTGTGTGATGGTCACCCATGCGCAGGACGACCTGCCGGTCGACACGCGGGTGCTCAAGACGGTCGCCGACGCGAACGACAACAACTTCGGCGTGATCGCGGAGGTCGTCCGGCCCGGCGCGATGGCTGTCGGCGATCCCGTCAGCCTGGGCTGAGCGCCGCCACGACCCGTTCGGCCGACGACCCGAGCCCCCAGCGCTCGGTGAGCGCCGCGAACTCCTCCGGAGCCGCCGGGACCGGGTCTGGCAGGGCGGTGTCGAGCGGTCCCAGGTCGAGGTCGCGGCGTACGGCGACGACGGTCGGGGCCACCGCGAGGTAGTCGGCTGCCGCCTGGATCTTCGTACGCACTCCCGAGGCGAGACCGCTGGTGGGGTCGGCGACCGCGTCGATTACGCCGGAGAGGTCCCCGAACCGCGCCATCAGGGACGCCGCGGTCTTCTCACCGACGCCGGCGACCCCGGGCAGGCCGTCGGAGTTGTCGCCCCGCAGGGTGGCGAAGTCGGCGTACTGGACGGGCAGGACGCCGTACTTCGTGACCACCGTGGAGTCGGTGAGCACCTCATGCCGCCCGACTCCCCGCGCGGTGTACAGGACGCGGACGTCGCGTTCGTCGTCGACCAGCTGGAACAGGTCGCGGTCACCGGTCACGATGTCGACCGGCATCGTGGCCTGGCTGGCCAGGCTGCCGATGACGTCGTCGGCCTCCATCTGGGGTGCGCCGACGACCGCGATGCCGAGTGCCGCGAGAACCTCCCTGATCACCGGCACCTGGGTGACCAAGGCGTCCGGTGTCTCCTCGATGTCGACGCCGCCCCGTCTGGCGGCGACGACACGATGCGACTTGTAGGTCGGGATCAGGTCGACCCGCCACTGGGGGCGCCAGTCGTCGTCCCAGCAGCACACCAGGTCGGTCGGTGAGTACTGGTCGACCAGCCGGGCGATGAAGTCGAGCAGACCACGGACGGCGTTGACCGGAGAGCCGTCCGACGCGCGCACCGAGTCGGGCACGCCGAAGAAGGCACGAAAGTACAGCGAGGCGGTGTCGAGCAGCATCAAACGGCCGGCAGAAGTCGTCATGGCGGCATCCTCTCGCATGGCCCGCGCGGCAGGTTCAGGGCCAGGGTCGAGGCCGTGTCGGCATTGCTACTGACCGACTACAGAACGTAATACTTCGCCGGACATTTCGGGTGAAGTACGCGCTGCGGTGGGCCCTAAATAGCGTTATCCCGCGACAGACTGTTAAGTTGCCCGCGCACTCATGGAGGGATGACCCGATGTCTGGTCGCCACTCAGCGACGCCCCCGAAGGCATCTTCAAGCAATGAGCTGCCGGTGGCGCGGATCGCGGTTGTGGTCGTCACGGTAATGCTGGTGACGCTGCTCGGCGTCGGCGCACGCGCGGTGTTCGGCGGCGCCGGCTCGTGCAGCGGCGACACCGCCGTACGCGTGGTGGTCACACCGGAGCTCGCACCGGTGATCGAGCAGGCGGCGAAGGAGCTCAACCGGCGCGAGGTGGCGCTGCCCGAAGGTTGCGCCGACTTCCAGGTCAAGGAGCAGACTGCTGCAGCGATGTTGCAGGCGGTCGAGGACGGCGAGGCCGAGCTCCCCGAGCTGTGGATCCCCGACGCCAGCGCCTGGCTGGGCGAGCTGCCCAAGGGCGACGTCCCCGACGACGCGAGCGTCCGGAAGCTGGCGAAGTCGCCGGTCGTGCTGGTGGGCCACAAGGGCGCGGCGGAGCCCGCCACCTGGCTGTCCGCACTGAGCAGCAAGTCGTCGATCATGCTCGATCCGCGCTCATCGTCGGCAGGGCTGGGCACGCTGGCCGCGATCCATGGTGAGTCGATCGCCGGCAAGTCGACCGGCACGGAGCTCGCCGGCTGGATGGTCGGCGCCGCGCAGCGGACGGGGTCCAAGAAAAAGCTGACCGAGGGCACCTTGTTCAAGCGGGCCGGCGAGTCGACCGTCACCGCGCCGGGGTACTTCCCGTCCACCGAGCAGCGGTACCTGCAGCGGATCGCCGCAGATCCCGACCTGCCGATCACCGCACAGGTGCCGAAGTCGGGCTCCGTGCTGCTCGACTACCCGTTGGCCAGGCTCGCGGGCGGTGGGTACGGGCCTGCGTTCGCGGCCCTCGGCGACTATTTCGGCACGGCGGCCGGCTGGCAGTCCCTGATCGACGCCGGCTTCCGCCCGCCGTCGGGCAAGGCGCCGAAGGACTCCGACGGTGTGGCGGATGTGATCGAGCTCGGGTTGGTGGACGCGCCCGGCCTCGACCGGTTGCTGCGGCAGTGGGTGACGCTCAGCGTCCGTACCCGGATGCTTGCCGTCATCGACGTGTCGGGGTCGATGGCCGAGGCGGCCGGCAACAAGACCCGGATGCAGCTGGCCACGGAAGCCGCGACCGAGTCGCTCGCGTTCATGCCGGACGACGCCCAGGTCGGCGTGTGGGCGTTCTCGATCGGTCTCGGCAGCGGCAACCGGGACTACCGCGAGCTGGCACCGACGCGCACCCTCGGATCCACGTCGGAGGGTGGTTCGCACCGCAAGAAGGCCGAGGCGGCCATCTCCCGCCTCAGCGCCATCGTCGGCGGCGGCACCGGGCTGTACGACAGCACGCTCGCCGCGTTCCGTACCGCGATGGCCTCGCACGACTCCGCGCGATCGAACAGCATCGTCGTCCTCACCGACGGTCGCAACGAAGACGAGAACGGCCTGAGTCTGGCGCAGCTGCTGGACACCCTGGAGCGCGAGGTCGACCCAGCCCGGCCGCTGCAGATCATCACGATCGGGATGGGCCCCGACGCCGACACGAAGGCACTGAAGAAGATCGCGGCGGTCTCGGGCGGTCAGAGCTACACCGCTGAGGACCCGCGCGACATCGGCAAGATCCTCACCAGCGCGCTGCTGGAGCGGGTCGGCTGGGGCCTTCGCTGAACGACGACGTCTAGGCTGGCTGCGTGGAGGACCTCGACCAGAAGATCGTCCAGTTGCTCGCGTCGGACGGGCGGATGTCGTTCACCGACCTCGGCCGCGCCACCGGGCTGTCCACGTCGGCCGTGCACCAGCGGGTCAAACGGCTGGAGCAGCGTGGCGTGATCAGCGGGTACGTTGCGCGGATCGACTACGACCAGCTCGGCCGACCGCTGACGGCGTTCGTCTCGATCCGGCCGATCGACCCGAGCGAGCCGGACGACGCGCCGGACCGGCTGACGGAGATCGTGGAGATCGAGTCCTGCTGGTCGGTGGCCGGCGACGAGTCCTACATCTTGAAGGTGCGGGTACAGACGCCGACCGACCTGGAGGACCTCCTGGCCCGCATCCGATCAGCCGCCAACGTGTCGACCCGCACGACGATCGTGCTCTCCACGCCCTACGAGAACCGCCACACCACCGCCTGATCCGACCTGCCCCGCCCCCCTCGCGCCGAGGTTGCAGATATGTACGGTGATGCCGACATACGCGCAACCTCGGCGCGAAGACGTGGGACATACGCGCAACCTCGACGCGAGGAAATGGGACATACGCGCAACCTCGGCGCGAGGGAATGGGGGTTGGGTCAGGTGATGGTGAGGAGCTTCTGCTGCTCCGCGGCCGCTCGGGATACTGCCGCCCGGCGCTCGGCCTCACCGTGTACGCCTCCGGCATGCTCGGTCCACCAGGCCCGGCCTTCGGCGGGCAGGGTGTGGATCGGGTCGTAGTACTCGTACAGCCGGGTCAGCGCGTCGGCGTCGTCGCTCTCGATCGACGTGCGGTAGTTCTTCGTCCAGTACGAGATACCGCGCTCCCGGTCGTACTCGGCGAGCTGGTGCACCCACCGCTTGCCGACGAACGGCACGTCGCAGACGATGCGCGGTGTGGCGAAGCCCGGCAGGTAGCCCATGATGTGGTGCTGCAGGTGCTGCGCCTTCGCCACTGACACCCGCCAATGTTCGCTGAACGGGATCATGTCGCACATGTAGAAGTAGTACGGCATGATCCCGGCGCCGTCGAGCAGGTGGAAGCACAGGTCGAGCAGGGTGTGCGGCTCCGCGTTTACACCCTCCATCAGCACACCCTGGTTGCGGACGTCGCGGATGCCGGTCTCCAGCATCACGCCCGTCGCCCGGGCCACCAGCGGCGTCACCGAGTTGGCGTGGTTGACGTGGGTGTGGATCGCGATCTGCGCCCCCCGCGAACGGGCCTTGGTGGCCAGCCGCTCCATCCCGGCCCGGATGTCGTCTTGCAGCCAGTGCTGCGGCAGCCCCATCAGTGCCTTGGTGGCCAGCCGGATGTCGCGGATGTTGTCGATGTCGAGCAGCTGGGAGACGTAGTCCTCGACCCGCGCCCACGGCATGTTCGCGACGTCGCCTCCGGACACCACGACGTCACGCACACTGGGCGTACGGCGGAGGTACTCGATGTGGCCGGCCAGCCGGTCGGCGGGCTTCAGCTCGAACTTGAGCTTGTCGATGACCGGCGTGGAGTTGCCGACCAGGTCCATCCGGGTGCAGTGCCCGCAGTACTGCGGGCAGGTCGGCAGGATCTCGGCGAGAACCTTCGTCGGGTAGCGGTGGGTCAACCCCTCCGCGACCCACATGTCGTGCTCGTGCAGCGAGTCCCGCGTCGCGTGCGGGTGGGACGGCCAGTCCGTACGACGGTCGGAGAACACCGGAGTCATGTAGCGGCGGACCGGGTCGGCGTACAGCGCCTCGGTGAGCGAGCCCGGCCCGGCCGGCACTGCCTGCGGCACCATCGTGTTGACCATCTGCGGCGGGATCAGCATGGACATGGTGGCCCGCTCGGCCTGGTCCCGCTCCAGGTCGACGTAGAACCGGTCGTCGACCAGGTCGCCGAACACCGCGCGCAGCTGCTTCACGTTCTTCACGCAGTGCGCCCGCTGCCACTGCGCGGACTCCCACTCGGCCTTCGTGACGTCCCGCCACCCGGGCAGCCGGGTCCAGTCCGGCTCGACCAGCTCCACCCGCTGGTACGGGTACGGCTGCTCGAGTCGTGGGCTGTGCTCGCTCACCGGTTCTCCCAGTTCTGTCGCGCCTTGTGTTGCATCTTGGGATAATGCCAGACTACGGGACATCATCCGGCCGGGCTAATGTTACGCCGGACAATGTACTGCCATAACGGACTCAGAACGGGAGGACTGCCCGCGTGTCGCGCCAGACCGCCGGAACGCCCACCGGACTGCACCGCGTACGAGAGCCGACCGGCGTGCTGCCGCAGGCCGCCGACGTGCTCGACACCCGGCGTGACCTCTGGCCCGACGAGGTGCGCGTCGACGTCGAGCGGCTCAACCTCGACGCCGCGTCGTTCCGGCAGCTGCACACCGCGCACGGCGGCGACGGCAGCGCAGTCCGGGCCGAGGTGCTCGAGATCGTCGACCGTCGCGGCAAGATGCACAACCCGGTCACCGGCTCCGGCGGCATGCTGGTCGGCACGGTCGCGGAGGTCGGGCCGGAGTCTCCGCTCGGCCTCACCGTCGGCGACCGCGTCACGACCCTGGTCTCCCTGACCCTCACCCCGCTGGTGGTAGAGGACGAGCTGGCCGACTGGGACGGGCAGTCCGAGCAGATGCCGTGCAAGGGGTACGCGATCTTGTTCGGTCGCTCGATCGCGGCCCGCATCCCCGACGACCTTCCCACGGCGCTGTCGCTGGCGGTGATGGACGTCTGCGGCGCACCCGCGCTGACCGCCCGAGTCGTGCAGCAGTACGTCGAGCGCGGCGTGCCGCCGATCGTCTGCGTGGTCGGCGCCGCCGGCAAGAGTGGGTCGTTGTCGCTGGCGGCGGCGAGGAGGGTCGGCGCCGCCCGCACGATCGGCGTGGTACCCGACCGAACCGAGGCCGACCTGCTCGCGGGTAGGTCGCTCACCGACGCGGTCACCGTGGCCGACGCCCGCGACCCGGTGGCGCTGGCCGCCGCCGTGGCGACCGCCGGCGGGCCGGCCGACGTGACGGTCGTCTGCGTCGACGTACCCGGCTGTGAGCACGGAGCGCTGCTGGCCACCCGCGACCGCGGGACCGTCGTCTTCTTCTCGATGGCCACGTCGTTCAGCGCCGCCGCGCTCGGGGCCGAGGGTCTCGCCGCCGACGTGACCATGCTGATCGGAAACGGGTACGTACCCGGCCACGCGGCGTACGCGATGGACCTGCTGCGCACCGATCCCGACGTCCGGGCACTCTTCGAGCGGCGGGTCGAGGCAGGATGAGGTCGTGACCTCGAGCAACCCCGTCGGCCGCCGTACCCTCCTCGTCGGCGGCAGCGTCTACGCCGCGTCCGACC
This sequence comes from Propionibacteriales bacterium, assembly GCA_009379735.1. Taxonomy (GTDB): domain Bacteria; phylum Actinomycetota; class Actinomycetes; order Propionibacteriales; family Nocardioidaceae; genus WHTB01. Next base: position 2,559 of record WHTB01000157.1, on the reverse strand, counting down.
CGCACGCCACCGCGATCGCCCTCGACGGCACGCAGGTGGTGTGGGTCGGTGACGACGACGGCGCCGAGCGCTACCGCGGCGAGGCCGACGAGGTCGTCGAGCTGGACGGACGGCTGGTGGCTCCGGCGTTCGTCGACGCCCACGCGCACCTCGCGCAGACCGGGTTCGCGCTGTCCAGCGTCGACCTGTCGGCCTGCGCCAGCCTGAACGCCGCACTCGACGCGGTACGGGAGGTTGCCGGGGCCCACGACGGCTCCCTGCTGCAGGGCTTCGGCTGGGACGAGACCCGCTGGCCGGAGGGACGGCCGTTCACCGGTGCGGAGGTCGACCGCGCCGTCGGCGACCGCCCGGTCTACCTCGGCCGCGTCGACGGGCACTCCGCGGTGGTGTCGTCCGCCCTGCTCGCCCGCATCCCGCACGTCCGCCAGGTCGACGGCTTCACCGACGACGGCAGGGTGGAGCGCGACGCCCACCACGTCGTACGCGGCACCGTGCAGGCCCTCCTGACCGCGCCGGAGCGGCGTACGGCGATCGAGCGGGCGCTCACCCTGGCCGCGTCGCGGGGGATCGCCGCCGTGCACGAGCTCGGCGCGCCGCACCTGTCCGTGACCGACGACTTCGCCACCATCCGGTCGCTGCGCGGCGGGCCCGAGGTGTACGGCTACTGGGGCGAGCTGCACGAGGCCGCGCTGGCCCGCGACCTCGGCTGCCTCGGCGCAGCCGGCGACCTCAACGCCGACGGCGCGATCGGGTCGCGGACGGCGGCGATGACCGCGCCCTACGCCGACGCCGACAGCTCCGGCCACCGCTACCTCGACGTGGAGGACGTCCGCGACCACGTCGTGGCCTGCACCCGGGCCGACCTGCAGGCCGGCTTCCACTGCATCGGCGACGACGCGGTGGCGACCGTGATTGAGGGCTTCCGGGCTGCCGAGCGGGTGGTCGGACGCGACGCGCTGGTGTGGGCACGGCACCGGCTCGAGCACGTCGAGATGATCGATGCCGGCGGCATCGCCACGATGGCCGATCTCGGGATCGTGGCGAGCGTGCAGCCGGTGTTCGACGCCTGGTGGGGCGGCAACGCGGGTCTCTACGCGCTCCGGCTGGGGGAGCGGCAGCGCGCGATGAACCCCTTCGGGTCGCTGGCCCGAGCCGGCGTGGTCCTGGCCTTCGGCTCCGACACCCCGATCACGCCGTTCGACCCCTGGGCCGCGGTCCGGGCCGCAGCCTTCCACCACACGCCCGAAGAGCGGATGACCGTACGCGCCGCCTTCGGTGCCCACACCCGGGGCGGCTGGCGAGCCGTCCGCCGCGACGACGCGGGCGTGCTCGCTCCGGGCAGCGACGCGACGCTGGCGGTCTGGGCGGTGCCGGGCGGGCTCACCGTGCAGACTCCCGACGCCCGGGTCGCCTCCTGGTCGACCGACCCGCGAGCCGGCGTACCCGTCCTGCCCACCCTGGAGCCGGGGGAGGACCTGCCGACGTGTCACCGCACCTACCTGGCGGGCGACCTGATCCACGACCATGAGGTGCCGACCCGATGAGCCAGCCGAAGAAGCTCGACCTCGACCCGGTGACCGTGCGCAAGGCGCGGACGCTGGCGCGTCAGGTCGGGCGGCCGATCGTCACGCTGGCGACTCAGCACACGACCGTCTCGGTGGAGCGCGCGACGCTTCGCCTGGCTGGGCTCACCGGCGCCGACACTGAGGGCATCCCGTGGGTCAACCGGCTGCTGGACGCCGTACGCGGCGACGTCGGTCTCGAGCACGGCGTCGCGCTGCCGGTGTGGGACGCCCTGGTGCGGGGCGAGGCCGAGGACCTCGGCACGCTGGCGCAGAAGGCGTCCGCCGGGTCGGTGCGGTTCCGGCTCCCGGACGGCCGCGACGCCACCCGGTCTCGCTCCGCCGCCAAGAAGTCGGTCGGTGCCGGCATCAAGGGGATCGACGCGCGACGGCGCGAGCGCGAGCGGCTGATCAAGCGGTGGGGCGACGCGCCCCGCAAGCCGTGGATCTACCTGATCGTCGCGACCGGCGACATCTACGAGGACATGCCGCAGGCGCAGGCGGCGGCCCGCGAAGGCGCCGACATCATCGCGGTGATCCGCTCTACCGGGCAGTCGCTGCTCGACTACGTGCCGGAGGGCGCGACCCGCGAGGGCTTCGCCGGCACGTACGCCACCCAGGAGAACTTCCGGCTGATGCGAGCGGCGCTGGACGAGACCAGCGCCGAGCTGGGCCGCTACGTGCGGCTCACGAACTACGCGTCCGGCCTCTGCATGCCGGAGATCGCGGCGCTGGCAGGCCTGCAGCGGCTCGACATGATGCTGAACGACTCGATGTACGGCATCCTCTTCCGCGACATCAACCCGGTGCGCACGTTCGTCGACCAGCGGTTCAGCCGACAGGTGCACGCCCGCGCCGGCATCATCATCAACACCGGCGAGGACAACTACCTCACCACCGCAGACGCGGTGGAGGCGGCGCACACGGTGACCGTCAGCCAGCTGCTCAACGAGTACTTCGCCAAGGAGGCGGGCCTCGAGGACTGGCAGCTCGGCCT
>WHTB01000315.1 GCA_009379735.1 Propionibacteriales bacterium | reverse complement strand
TCGGTCCTGGAACCGATCGAGTCCTTGTCCCGTCCAACCGGTCAGTCGGGGTCTGGATGGGAGGACTTGGATGGACGCGAAGATCACCCTCAACGTACGCAGCCTGCTGCTCGTCATCATGGTCGCGCTCGCTGTGCTCGCCGCGTACACGGTCGGCACCGGAGCAGGTCGCGCCCCAGCGGCGACGGCGGCCGAGGAGAAGACACCGGAGGTCCGTACGATCGCGATGACCGCTAGCGGTGAGGCCACTGCCGTGCCCGACGAACTGTCGTTCAGCGTCTCGGTGCGTGCCCGCGCCGGCGACGTCTCGACCGCGCTCGACCGCGCCAACAGCACGACTCGGCGAATCATCAAGGCACTCCGCAAGCATGGGGTCGCGGAGAAGGACGTGCAGACGACCGGCCTGTCCATCCACCCGGTCCGTACCCGCAAGGGCAAGGGGCAGCCGGTCATCACGCGGTACGCCGTGGCTCAGGACCAGGACGTGCTCGTCCGGTCCCTTGCCGACGCCGGCAAGGCGGTCAGTGCGACGGTCGATGCCGGCGGCAACGCCGTACGGGTGCACGGGCTGACCCTGAAGGTCGGCAACACCGACGAGCTGCTCAACGAGGCCCGCGACCAGGCGGTGGCGGCCGCGACCGAAAAGGCCGAGCAGTACGCCGCCGCCACCGGCCGATCCCTCGGCGACGTGACACAGATCCGTGAGGTAGGCGCGAAGCCACGTCCCAACGCGTACGAGGAGGAGCTCAGCTACCTCGATGGCGCCAAGGCGAGCAGCGTGCCGATCAGTGCCGGCTCGGAGCAGCTGCGGGTCACCGTCTCGGTGGTGTGGGACCTCGCCGACGGCTGATCCGAGCCGGAGCACGTCCTCGCGTACAGGTGGTCAGGGTGTCGTGGCTTCAGCGAAGGTGAGCCGGTAGATCCCACCGAGGCCGGGCGGGAGGTTGTCGGTCACGAAGTAGACCTCACCGTCGGCGTCCACCCCGAACGACGTCACCCGACCCGGTAGGTCCTCCGGGAGGGAGCCGACCGCGTCGCTGCTGAGATGCCGACCGGGACGGTCCTCCTGGATGGCGAAGGCCTGGCCGCTGCAGTAGTCGGTGGCGACGTAGGTGCCGTCTGCGATGTCGGCGAACTCCTGCCCGCGGTACACGAACCCGCCCATCACCGCGCAGGCCGGGCTGTCCGCGATCGGGTACGTGAGGACCGGGTCGACATACGTGGCGCGGGGCAGGCAGCGGATGTCGATGAACGGGTCGGGACCGTCACCAGCCGGCGCCGGGACGCGGTGGATGTCGTCACCCTCCCGGCACGACCAGCCGAAGTTCCACCCGTCGTCTCGCGGCTGCAGCGGGGTGTGGTTGACCTCTTCCCAGCGGTTCTGGCCGACGTCGCCGATCCACAGCGACTCGTCGGCGGAGTCGAACGAGAACCGCCACGGGTTACGCAGGCCCCACGCCCAGATCTCCGGCCGCCCGATCGCGCTCCGCGCGAACGGGTTGTCCGGGGGGATGCAGTACAGCTGTCCGTCGCACTCGCGCATCACGTCGATCCGCACGATCTTGCCCAGCAGCGCGCTCAGGTTCTGCGCCCCGTAGACCGGGTCGTCGGCACTGCCGCCGTCGCCGGTGCTCCAGTAGAGGTAGCCGTCGGGGCCGAACATCAGGTCGCCGCCGTTGTGGTTGGAGTTGAGGTTGTGCTGCTGGCGGAGCACTCGCTTCTCGCTGCTCGGGTCGATCGTCGCCTGGTCGGCGCTGTCAAGGGTGAACCGGGAGACGGTGAGCGCGCCGTTCTCGACACCACTCCCGGCGGCCGTGTACGAGACGAACAGGGTGTGGGTCTCGGCGAAGTCGGGCGAGGGCGCGACGCCGAGCAGCCCGCGTTCGTTGCCGGCGGTGCTGACGCGGTCGCTGATGTCCAGCAGCGGCTCGGCGTCGAACGTCTGGGTGTCCGGCCTGAACACCAGTACCCGGCCGTCCTTGTCGACCACGAACAGCCGGCCGCTGCCGTCGTCCGGTGTGCCGATCGCGGTGAGGCGGGCGCCGGTGGTGGCGAGCAGCTCGCTGCCGACCGTGAGCTCCGATGGCGGCAGCGGGTCGCTCGGCCGAGCCTGCGCCCCTCCCAGCGCCACCGCCGAGGCGATGAGCACCGCTGGCAACAGCAGCCCCATCGATAGCTGACGGGATCGTCGTACGGGGATTGAGAACATGGGGGTCCTCCCAGATGAGTGGTGGGTGCTTCACTCTCTGTGGGCGACGCTCCGCCTTTGGGCCGACCAGGTCAAGACGTCGCCGCCTTCTTGACGGATTACGTGAATCATCAATGACCAGGGAGCGCCGGGAAGGTACCCATTCGCCGTACTTCGACTGGTTGGTGTCAACGCGACGGCAACTACCGAAGTAGGAGGTGCCATGGCGAGGTCATTTCGGGAATCTCGATGTCGCTGGACGGGGCCGGCGTTGTGTTTCGTACTCACCCATCACCCACCGGCCGCGGAGACGGTCCGGGCGCCGTCGGTCTTCACCTTCGTCACCGACGGCATCACCAGTGCGGTGGAGCAGGCGAGGGCGGCGGCGGGGGACAAGGTGGTTGGCGTGCGGCGCCAGCGCTGCTCAGCAGTGCCTCGCCGCCGGCCTGCTGGATGAGGTCCAGGTCCATCTGGTCCCGGTCCTGCTCGGCAGCGGCACCCGGCTGTTCGAGCAGCTGGGCGGCCAGTCCCAGCTCGAGCGCACCCACGTGGTCGACAGTCCGAACGCGACCCACCTGCGGTTCAAGGTGATCCGCTGACTGACCGATCAACGCTCGATACCCACGCGGATCGCGGCTCTGGGCGCGCACCCCTGCAAAGCCAGCGGGTTGTCCCCCATGCCCTGAGCTGAGCCGGCGCAGAATTGCCTCTGACCCGCGGCGGAAACGCGGGTCAGAGGCGTTCTGACATGAGTCATGTGGTCAGAGTCTCCGCTCCGCCCACGCGAACTCGCCGGGCTAGGACGTCGCGAGCGCCGGCGTGCGTTCGGGCGCAGCCGCGGCGGGCAGGTCGAAATCGTCGTTGGTCATCCGCAGGAGGGCGACACTGACCCCGGCGAAACCGGCCGCGGCCACCAGCAGGCCGATGCCCTGCCCGATGTGGTTCGGGATGAACGGGTGCGTAGCGCCGCCGACCATGACGGCGATCCCCACCCAGGCGGGGACGTACCTGCTTCGACGCAACGCCTCGCCGAGCAGCCCCAACCCGAAGACGATCCCGACGATGAACAGCAGCGAGGCGATTCCTAGAAGGGGCTCGTGGTGCAGCGCTTCGTCCATGGCCGCCATCGACGTGACGTCGAGATCGTGCTGGACGGTGACCAGCGCCGGGGTCATCACCCCACCGAGCAGCGAGATGCCGCACAGGATGCCTGGCAAGGCGATGAAGGCGCCGGCGGTGGTCAGGCGTGGGGCGCCGCGGCGGGCGACCCAGGCCACCCCGATGGTGGCGGGGATGAGCGTGACCACGAAGACTGCGTCGAACCACTTCAGGGTTTCCAAGAGCCCGCGGTGGGCCTCGAACGAGGCCACAGACTCCTTGAAGGTGACGTCGCCCGCGACCGGGGTCAGCATGTAGTAGACGGCTTTGGCGAGCATCGGCATCGGCACGACGATCGCGAGCAGGATGCACCAGAAACCGCGTCTGTCGTGCAGCGGGTCAGCCGACTCAGTGCGGGTGACGGGTGCAGGTTCGGTGGTGGGAATCATGCGAGCGACACCTTACGTCCGGCCGAGCCCGCGATGAACGCCAGCACGAGCGCGAACGAGCTGACGACGAGGCCGACGATCGCCCCATCGGTTTCCGAGACGAGCGCGATGATCGCGGCGACGACGTTGACGCCGGCGACAGCGAGCACGGCCGGGATGCCCCAGGTGGCGTTGCGGGCGAGGCCGAACGCGGCCACGAACCCAGCCAGGCCCAGCACCGCGACAGCGATGGCGAGGGCGACATCGGGCTTCGGGTCCGTCCCGAAGGGGTAGCCGACGTTCAAGAGCGACACGAGGGCGAGCGGGGCGATCGCGAGGATGCGGACGAACTTCATGATGGTCTCCTGACGGTGGTGGTCCGGTGGACTTGCGGCCGCCGGACGTTTGATGATCTGATCGTTGGCCGCCGGCCGTTCCCGTGGACAGGGCCGGGCATCACGATCGGCTCCCGAGACCGCGGGAGAACGTCCCGATGATCGGGAACACCGTTTCCTTGCGCGGCACAGCGGGGCCCAGTCACGGTTGGGACATCGTGACGAGCACCGTGATGACCAAGTCCACCTGGTCGCCCCGCACCCACCCGGTGCCCGCGGCCGGCGCGCTTCTGGCCGTCGCCGTTGTCGGTGTCGTCCTCACGATTGCGGCGCTGGCGACGTTGAACGATGTCCCACGCGACCACGTGGCGGAGTATGCGACGACGCTCGCCTACGTCGTGCCCTATGCCTTCGTCGGCGCGTTCCTCGTCGTGCGGCGTCCGGATCTTCCCTTCGGCTGGCTGCTCTCGGGCTGCGCCGCAGTCGTCGCGGTCGGAGTCGCGCTTGCCTCGCAGTCGTACGCCGCCCTCATCCAGGGAGGAACGGAGAGCCCGGTGTTGCAGTACGGCTCCCTGCTCGCCACGGTCCAGTTCCTCCCGGTCGCGGTCCAGGGCCTGGTGAACGTCCGGTTTCCGAGC
>WHTB01000216.1 GCA_009379735.1 Propionibacteriales bacterium | reverse complement strand
GTGCGGTTCTCGATCTGTCGCCCGGATCCGTTACTGGAACTCTTCGCCTCAGCGGGGCTGAAGTCCACCGAGCTACGGGCCGTCGAGATACCGATGGTGTTTACCGACTTCGATGACCTCTGGGGGCCGTTCCTCGTCGGCCAGGCACCGGCGCCTGCCTACGTGGCTTCGCTCGACCACGACCATCGGGCACGGCTGCGAGACCTGCTCCACCGAACGCTCCCAGTAGATCAGGACGGAAGCATCCGGCTGATGGCCCGCGCGTGGGCCCTGCGCGCGGTACGGTGACCGACCCAGCAGCGATCACCACTTGGGCCACAGCAGGTGCTGCACGGTCAGCGCACAGACTGCCTGAAGGGCCATCGCCGGCCGTTGCCAACGCTCCGGGAGCAGGGCGGTGAGCACGAGCACCCACGGCACGAACGGCACCCAGATCCGCTCCACCTCCGCCTTGCTCATACCGGAGAGACTCGCGGCCACGACGGTGAGCCAGGCCGCGGCGCCCAGCAGGACGACCGGCCGGTCGTCGCCGGGCCGCCGGAGGCGGCGCAGCAGCAGCGCCGTCGCCGCGCCGACGACGAGACCGACGGACACGACGAAGGCCGCCAGGTCCGCCCACACCCAGTAGAGGTAGGACCGCTCTCCGCCCAGACCGTCGTAGTAGCGCACCCGCAGCACGCCGTACGCCTCCGGCCAGGAGTACCCGAACGCGAGGAAGATTGCCGCGACACCGAGCGCCGCCACCAGCGCCGGGACCAGAGGCCGCCACGTCCTCGCCGCGACGAGTATCGCAACGGCCAGGATTCCCAGCAGGACAAGGCCGTACGACAGGAAGGCGCAGTAGCCCAGCAGGATTCCGGCGACGACGGCAAGCCGGATGCTGCGCCTGGCGGCCGCGACCGCGAGGGTGGCGAGCCCCCACGCCGCGACCGGCGCGAACAGCCCGCCGTCGGCCGACACCCCGACCCAGATCGCCACCGGGCCGAGCACCAGGAACGGCGACGCGGCGCGGGCAGCCCGCTCCACCCCGAGCGCCCGTAGCGCCACGAGGACGGCGACGGGTGTGGTGGCGCCGAGCGTGCACAGGACCAGCCCGACCGCGAGCCCCGACTCCAGGCCGAGCCGCGCAAGACCGACGAAGAACAGCAGGGCACCGGGCGGATGGCCCGCGACATGGACTGGCCAGTTTTCCCTTGCCTGGTAAGGAATCCGTGACGTGAAGTCGGACAGCATGGCCCGGACGTCGCCGACCCCCAGCGCGGTAGGGAAGTACTCGTTCTTGTGCACTGCCGGGTCCGCGAGCCCGTCGACGCCGTCGACCAACGCCAGCGCGACGATCCAGGCCAACGCGACGAACCAGCAGCCGACCAGCAGCCAGCGCCACGGCAGCCGGCGCGCGACCCTCGGACCCCCACCGATGACCGCGAGGGCCAGGACGACGGCGGGCCCAGTGCCGACACCGACCCGCGGGCGCCACTCGGCGTGGACCGGCGGGAAGTGCACGTGTGCGTCGAACGACAGCCAGGTCGGCACCAGCATGGCGAGGAGCACCCAGCCGGCGGCGACCGCCAGGCCGATCAGGGCGGCGAGTCGTCTCGTCATCGCCGTAAGGCTAGGCCGTGGGGCCGGCAACTGTGCGGCGCCGTCAGGACTTCGTAAGCAGGCCGGGGGTCCTATTCCGACCGTCGACTTCCTAGGGTCGAGTTGTGACTATCTGTGATCTCGTGCTGCCGTGCCGGGACGAGGCAGCTGCCCTGCCGGCGGTCCTCGCGTCGGTCCCGCAGGGCGTACGGGTGATCGTGGTCGACAACGGGTCGACCGACGGCACGGCCGACGTCGCCGCCGCGCATGGAGCGCGAGTGGTCGACGAACCCGTTGCCGGGTACGGCTCTGCGGTGCAAGCTGGCGTCGACTCGGCCACCGCCGACTTTGTGGCCGTCGCCGACGGCGACGGCTCCTTCGACCTGAGCGACATGTCGCGTCTGCTCGCAGTCGTCGAGTCGGGCCGCGCGACCATGGCGGTCGGCCGACGCCGGCCCGTCGCTCGCGGCGTGTGGCCATGGCACGCCCGGGCCGGCAACGCGGTCGTGGCGGCGTGGGTACGCCGGCGCACCGGCCTCGACGTGCATGACATCGCCCCGCTGCGGGTGTGCGGGCGTGTCGACCTGCTCGACCTCGGCGTGCAGGACCGTCGGTTCGGCTACCCGCTGGAGCTGCTGCTGCGGGCGGCGGCGGCCGACTGGGCCGTCACCGAGGTCGACGTCGACTACCACCCGCGCGCGGCCGGGACGCGTTCCAAGGTGTCCGGGTCGGTGCGCGGCACGCTGCACGCCGCTCGTGACTTCGCCCGGGTGCTGTCGTGACCGCCGGCGTGCTCGTCGTCGCCAAGCTGCCGGTGCCCGGGCTGGCCAAGACCCGGCTGGCCGCGAACGTCGGTGACGAGACTGCGGCCGACCTGGCCGCAGCCGCCCTGCTCGACACGCTGGCGACGGTCATCCGGTCCGGCCTGCGCTGCGTCGTCGCCTGCACCGGCGACACGTCGGAGGCCGCACGTCGGGGCGAGGTACGGACAGCACTCGGGCAGCATGCCGTGATCCGCCAGCGTGGCGACACTTTCGGGGACCGGCTGGCGGCCGCGCATCACGACGCCGCGGTTGTGCTCGACGGTGAGCCGGTCCTCCAGATCGGCACCGACACGCCACAGCTCGCCGCCCAGCGGCTGCGGCTCGCGGCGGACCTCCTCGACCACCTGCCGGCGGTGCTCGGGCCGGCGAGCGACGGCGGATGGTGGGCCCTCGGTGTCAGCTCGTCCATGCACGCCGCCGGCCTGACCGACGTACCCATGTCCCGCGCTGACACCGCCGCACAGACCGTCGACATGCTGGAGTCGCAGGGACTCGAGGTCACCCGCCTGCCCGAGCTGACCGACGTCGACACCATCGAGGACGCTCGTGAGGTGGCGGCGCATCCATCGTGCGGTCGGCACTTCCGCTCGGCGATGGAGGCGTTGTGAGCGAGTCGGCTCTGCTCGGGTACGAGGCGGCCCTCGCGGGCGTACCGTGCCACGTCATCGACGACGACGCACGGTCTGTGTCGATCCCGATCCACCGTTGGACCGGGGCGCCGACCGCCGAGGACTTCGCGCTGATCGGCCAGTGCCGCGGGGACACCCTCGACATCGGCTGCGGCGCCGGCCGGATGACGATCGCGCTCGCGCGTCGCGGGCACGACAGTCTCGGCATCGACATCTCACCGGCCGCGGTCCGGCGGGCACGCCTGCACGGAGCCGTGGCGAGGGTGGCAGACGTGTTCGGCGAGGTGCCGCGCGCCGGCCGCTGGCACACGGTCCTGCTCGCCGACGGCAACATCGGGATCGGGGGTAACCCCCTCCGGCTGCTGCGTCGCGCCGCCTCGCTGGTCGTACCGGGCGGCCACCTCGTCACCGACCTCGCCGACGCCGGTGTGGCGACGTCGGTGCGGAGACTACGACTGGTGGTCGACGGCCGGCCGTCGCGGCCGTTCCACTGGGCCGTCGTCGGAGCCGACGGGATCCAGCTGCTGGCTGCCACGGCCGGTCTTCGGGTCGACTCGATCGGACACCACCAGGGCCGCTGGTCGGCCCGCCTGCGGCTCCGTACCCCTAGGGTGGACGACACGCCGTCGAACCGCAGGAGGTACCAGTGAGCGAGGTCGCCACCGAGCTCGACATCAGCGGAGGGATCGCCGTCGGCTACGACGGCTCCGAGAACTCCGGTCACGCCGCCCGCTGGGCCGCCGAATGGGCGCAGAAGGCCGGCTGCGACGTCCATGTCCTACGCACCTGGACCCTGTCGACGGCTCCGCGTCCGGCCAGCTGGGCCCCTGGGTACGTGCCGCCGCTGACCGACTTCGAGGGCGCCGTCCTGGAGGCCCTACAGCACGACATCGACGCACTGAAGCTGCCCGACGACGTCACGGTGCTCTGCCATGTCGTGCACGGAGCCGCCGGTCGCCGGCTGGTCGAGGTGTCGGAGCAGGTTGAGCTGCTGGTCCTCGCCTCGCGCGGCCGCGGCGGGTTCCGTGGGCTCGTCCTCGGCTCGACCGCCGACCAGGTGGTGCGGCACTCCCACTGCCCGATCGTCATCATCCCCGTCGTCGCGCAGGACGAGCCCGCCTCCCCAGACGAGCGACTGCTCAAGGACGAGTGACCGACACTGGGCGGCGTCCAGCAGCCCACGCACCGAGCCGGTTGGTGGCCCAGGCGACCATGAGGAAGACCGCTGCGATGCCCACCGAGTACGCCGCGACGGCCGCGTACCCGCCCGGCTCCCGGGGGTCGAGGAACGGGTAGGGGTACCAGTCCGCGAACGGACCACGCACCAGGCTGTAGCAGACATACAGGACGGGAAACACCAACCAGAGCAGGATTTTCCGCGCGTCGGCGGGCCGTCGCGGCGGGTGCAGCAACCAGTCGGCCATCAGCACGACCGGCATCAGCTGATGGAGGACCGTGTTGATCCACGGCCGCAAGATGCCCAGCTCCTCGGTGAGGTCACGGAGGAGCAGCGCGAACACGAGGAACGTCACCGCGAGGTAGGTGACGGCAGCGCCGCGGATGACGTCGGCACGCGCTGAGACCGCGGGCTGTACCGCTACGTAGAGCAGCACCGCCGCGGCGAAGATGTTGCTGAGGTTGGTGAAGAAGCTGAAGAAGCCGACCGGCTCGAAGCCCGCCTTGTCGCTCGCGTCGGCGTACGCCACGGCGAGCGCGGTGAACGTCAGCAGTGCCGCGACGACCCGATAGACCATGGTGACGGTGCCGAACAACGGTCCCCCTCTGCTCTGGGGACATTATGCGCGGTCCGACCACGACCGCGGTTACGCTCGACAGCGTGGCGAACCTGACCGACGCCGTCCGGGTGCTGCGTGGGCGACGCATCCTCGTGCTGACCGGAGCCGGTGTCAGCACCGACTCCGGCATCCCCGACTACCGCGGTCCGGACTCCCCGCCCCGCACGCCGATGATGTACGCCGAGTTCCGCTCCGGTGAGCCCGCCCGCCAGCGCTACTGGGCCCGCAGCCACCTCGGCTGGCGCACCCTCGGCCGCGCCACGCCGAACGACGGTCATCGCGCGATCGCCGCGCTCGAGACCGACGGGCACGCATTCGCCGTGATCACGCAGAACGTGGACGGCCTGCACCAGCGGGCGGGCAGCAGGTCCGTGGTCGACCTGCACGGCCGCATCTCCGACGTACGTTGCCTCGACTGCGGCGACCTCAGCAGTCGCCGGGACCTGCGGGCCCGGCTGGACGCGCTCAACCCAGGGTTCGGCACCGACGTGGAGATCGAGACCGCGCCCGATGGCGACGCGGTGTTCGAGGCCGTGCACGGCTTCCGCATCGCGGACTGTCGGGCCTGCGGTGGCGTGCTCAAACCCGACGTGGTGTTCTTCGGCGAGAACGTGCCGAAGCCCAAGGTCGAGCGGTGCTACACCCTCGTCGAGGCCGCCGACGCCGTACTCGTGGCCGGGTCCTCGCTGACCGTGCTGTCGGGCTTCCGCTTCGCCCGGCACGCGGCCAGCCGCTCCATCCCGGTCGTCATCGTCAACCGCGGACCGACGCGGGCCGACGACCTCGCCACGGTCCGGGTCGACGCGGGCTGCAGCCAGACGCTGAGCCGGCTCGCCGGCGCGTTGCGAGAGACTGGAGCGCATGCGACTGGACCAGGAGTACGCATGGCGGGGCCGACGGGTGCGGTGGACGCGGTGGGGTGACGGACCACCGCTGGTGTTCTGCCACGGCACGCCGTGGTCGTCTGCCCTCTGGGCGCCGTACGCGGAGGCGCTGAGTAGTCGATTCTCGGTGTACCTGTGGGACATGCCGGGTTACGGCCATTCCTCGATGGACCCGGACCACCGGGTCTCGCTGGACGTGCAGGGCGAGCTGCTCGCCGACCTGGTCGGTCACTGGGGGCTGGACCGGCCGCACGTCGTCGCCCATGACTACGGCGGCGCGGTGTCGCTGCGGGCGCACCTCCTCCACGGCGTGGCGTACGCCTCGCTCGCTCTCGTCGACGTGGTCGCGCTGGCGCCCTGGGGGTCGGACTACTTCCGGCTTGTCCACGACAACGCGGCCGTCCTCGAGGCACTGCCACCGGCGATCCACCAGGGTTCCCTTCGCGCGTACGTCGCGGGGGCGAGCCACCACCGTCTGACCGAGGCGGCGACCGAGATGCTCGTGGGACCGTGGCTCGACCCGACCGGGCAGGCGGCGTTCTACCGGCAGATCGCGCAGGCCGACGAGACCTACACCGACGAGGTGGAGCCGATGTACCCCTCACTCGACCTGCCGGTGCTGGTCGCGTGGGGCACCGAGGACACCGTGATACCGGTCGACCGTGCGCACCGGCTGGCGGAGCTGATCCCGCACGCTCGGCTCGCGCTGGTCGAGGGTGCCGGCCACCTGATCCAGCTCGACGCACCTGTCGCTCTGACCGCCGTACTCCATCGCTGGCTCGACGAGCAGACCTAGAACACCATCGCCAGCTGGCGCGACTGGGCCACCAGCGTGCCGTCGCTGTCCCACATGTCGAAGTCCTCCTCGTGCAGCCCGTCCATCACGTTGCTCGTGCTCACCCGGCAGGCCAGCCAGCCGGGGCGTGGCCGGGCGCGGACATGCACGGTCAGCTCGATCGTGCTCGAGCCCATCGCGCCATCCTCCAGGACGACCGGCGCTGCGCAGTCGACCAGGCTGGGCACGGCCAGCACGTCGATCTCGCGGCCGTCGCGGAACTGCATCCAGAACTCCGCGGTCATGTCGCCGGAGGGCGACCCCTGCACCCAGCCGGGCACCGACCGAGCCCGGCACTCCAGCCGGTCGACGATGCTCAGCCCGGGGAGGGACCGACCGCCGGTGACGTCGACACAGTCGTCCGGCACGGGGAGCTCGGGTGGCTTGCTGTCCACTCGGGTCCGGCCCTGGTGCGTACTCAAGTCACCGAAGCCAGCCAGCACACGCAGGACCTCCTTGTCCCCCTGCACGAGGCGAGCTTGGGCGGTCGATACCCGACGACCGGTGCGTACGACGTCCGTGCGGACGGCGGCCGGACCGAGCCGGCCCGGGCGCAGGAAGTACGCCGACACCACGAGTGGGTCGGGACGGTCCAGCGTGTGCTGCAGGGCCCGGGTGCATAACCCCAGCAGGTAGCCGCCGTTGACCGTCCCACCTATCGCACCCCAGCGGTCGGTCACCTCGCCCCGGTACGTCCCGTCCTGCTGGCGGGCCACGGCCGTGTCATCGTCGTACTCGAAGGTCGTCACTGCGCCAGTATCTCGACCCGGCCCGCAGCCGCGCCATCGGTGCGCCCGGCCCGCGTGGGGCAGCCAGTTGATACGCGCAACCGCATCACCGAACCTCCACGGGTCCGCTTGACCGAGCATCGTACATATGTTCGAATCGGTGTCATGCGGTGGCAAGGGCAGTCACTCGACGCGGAAGACGGCGCCGCCCTGCCCGGCCTGCAGCGGATGCCCGGACTCATACGCACGGTGCAGACCCCTGAGTTCGCCGGCGTGACGTTCCAAGAGGTGCGCTGCAAGTCGGCACTCAACAAGGTGCCTGCCGAGTCGACGATGCCGTTCCGGTGGACGGTGAACCCATGGCGTGGCTGCACCCACGCCTGCCGCTACTGCTACGCCCGCGGCTCGCACACCTGGTTGGAGTTCGACGCCGGTCACGACTTCGACACCCAGATCGTGGTCAAGACCAACGTCGCCGAGGTGCTGGCCCGCGAGCTGGCCCGGCCGTCCTGGTCGCACGAGCACGTCGCGCTCGGC
>WHTB01000241.1 GCA_009379735.1 Propionibacteriales bacterium | reverse complement strand
GGCAAGCTCATCCTCGGCAGCAACGCCCAGCGCATCCTGCTCGACGCGCAGTGCCCCGTGCTCGCGGTCAAGGCCGCGGACTGAGGGGGGCTCCGATGCTCAAGATCGCCCAGGACGCCGCGGCTGACGAGGTGCTCACCGCCGACCCGTTCGCGCTGCTGACCGGCATGTTGCTCGACCAGCAGTTCCCGATGGAGCACGCCTTCGCCGGTCCGGCCAAGGTCAAGGAGCGGTTCGGGACGCTCGACCCGGCCGCGATCGCCGCGGCCGACCCGGAGGAGTTCGCGGCACTGTGTGCGGTGACGCCCGTCGTGCACCGCTTCCCCGCGTCGATGGCGGGACGCATCCAGACGCTCGCCGCGCACGTCCTCGAGGAGTACGACGGGGACACGAGCCGACTGTGGAACGAAGCCGAGTCCGGCAAGGACCTGCTCGCGAGGCTGCAGCGGATCCCCGGTTTCGGTAAGCAGAAGGCACAGATCTTCGTCGCCCTGCTGGCCAAGCAGCTCGACGTCCGGCCCGACGGTTGGGAGGAGGCCGCCGGCGCGTACTCCGAGCCGGGGTCGTTCCGCTCCGTCGCCGACGTCGTCGATGCCGACTCGCTGGATCGCGTGCGTGCGTTCAAGAAGGAGCAGAAGGCCAAGGCTCGCGAAGCGTCGACCTGAGCGGGCTCAGGTCCAGCTGGGGACACCGGTGCGTGGATCCGCGGCCACTCCGTGGCACACTTGGCGTTGCTGCGGTTGACCGGAGGCCGGTCGTCCGCGCCCAGATACCGATGTCGAGAGGTCGTTCGTGTCGTCCAGCACGTCTCGCAAGCTGCCCCCGCGTGTACTTGAGCACCCCCAGATCCAGGCACTCTTTGCCCGTGGGCATACCCACGGCTCGGAGGGGGGACAGGTAACGGCCGACGAGTTGCGATCGGCGGTCGACGCCGTCGACCTGACACCTGCACAGAGCAAGTCCCTGCTGCGCCTACTGAGCCAAGAGGGAGTGACCGTGGTGGTCTCCGCCGCCGACTCTGCCGGACGCAAGAGGGTGAGTGCGGCCGCTGCCCGCCGTACCACCGTCTCCGCCACCACCACCGCGAAGAAGGGCACGACCAAGAAGGCTGCCGCCCAGAAGAAGGGCTCGGCTGCCACCAAGGAAGGCCCGGCAAAGAAGGCACCGGCCAAGAGCGCACCGGCCCACAAGCCGCCCGCCAAGAAGTCACCGGCGGCCCCCAAGACGGCAGCCAAGAAGACCTCAGCCAAGCGTGCCAGCACCACCGACGCCGCGGTCGACGCCATCGTCGACGCGACCGGCAAGAAGAAGGTCCTTGCCGACATCCCCGACGAGGTGTTCGAGGCCGACCTCAAGAACGACCCCACGCTGAAAGAGGACGAGAAAAAGGGCTTCGTCATCTCGACGGCCGACGACACCGACGAGCCCGAGCAGCAGGTCATGGTCGCCGGCGCGACGGCCGACCCGGTCAAGGACTACCTCAAGCAGATCGGCAAGGTCCCCCTGCTCAACGCCGAGCAGGAGGTCGAGCTGGCCAAGCGCATCGAAGCCGGCCTGTTCTCCGACGAGAAGCTCGCGGGCGGCACCAAGATCACCGCCAAGCTGCTCGATGAGCTCGACTGGATCGCCGAGGACGGCCGCCGGGCCAAGAACCACCTGCTCGAGGCCAACCTGCGGCTCGTGGTCTCGCTGGCGAAGCGCTACACCGGTCGGGGCATGCTGTTCCTCGACCTGATCCAGGAGGGCAACCTCGGTCTGATCCGGGCGGTCGAGAAGTTCGACTACACCAAGGGCTACAAGTTCTCGACGTACGCCACCTGGTGGATCCGGCAGGCGATCACCCGCGCCATGGCCGACCAGGCCCGCACGATCCGTATCCCGGTGCACATGGTCGAGGTCATCAACAAGCTGGCCCGGGTGCAGCGGCAGATGCTGCAGGACCTGGGTCGCGAGCCGACGGCCGACGAGCTCGCCAAGGAGCTCGACATGACCCCGGAGAAGGTCGTCGAGGTCCAGAAGTACGGTCGCGAGCCCATCTCGCTGCACACGCCGCTCGGCGAGGACGGCGACTCGGAGTTCGGTGACCTGATCGAGGACTCCGAGGCGATCGTCCCGGCCGACGCCGTCAGCTTCACGCTGCTGCAAGAGCAGCTGCACGCCGTACTCGACACGCTGAGCGAGCGCGAGGCCGGCGTGGTGTCGATGCGGTTCGGCCTCACCGACGGACAGCCCAAGACGCTGGACGAGATCGGCAAGGTCTACGGCGTGACCCGCGAGCGGATCCGCCAGATCGAGTCGAAGACGATGTCCAAGCTGCGGCACCCCAGCCGCTCCCAGGTGCTGCGCGACTACCTCGACTGACCGCGGCCCGTCGGTCGGGCCGCCCCACCTGAAGTTCGTACACCCCCCGCCTTGCAAGGGTCGGGGTGTACGTGGAACACGCGGTTACGCCTCGTCCAGGATCGGGCCGGCCGACGTTTGGCCGGCACTTGCCCTGGCTACCCTCCAGACATGCAGCAACGACGCATCAAGGACATGCCGGTCGGTGAGGTCGGCCTGGGCGCTATGCCCTTGTCCCACGACAAGCGGCCCGACGAGGCCGACGCGATCGGCACCATCCACGCGGCGCTCGACCGCGGCGTGACGCTGATCGACACCGCCGACGCGTACACGCCGAGCGACCACGGCATGGGGCACAACGAGGACCTGGTCGCCAAGGCGGTGCGTGAGTACGGCGGGGACACCTCCGACGTGCTGGTCGCCACCAAGGGCGGACACACCCGCGACGGCGCCGACTGGGGCCTGAACGGCCGACCCGAGTACCTCAGGCAGGCCGCCGAGGCGTCAGCGCGCCGGCTGGGTGTGGATGCCGTCGGGCTGTACCAGCATCACCGGCCCGACCCCGACGTGCCGTACGCCGAGACCATGGGCGGCCTGCGGGACCTCGTCGATGCGGGGCTGATCCGCTACGCCGGCATCTCCAACGCCGACCCCGACCAGATCCGTGCGGCGGCCAGCATCATCGGCGACGGCCTGGCCAGTGTGCAGAACCAGTTCTCGCCCGTCTACCGCTCCAGCGAGCCGGAGATCGGGGTGTGCGAGGAGCTGGGCCTGACGTTCATACCGTGGAGCCCGTTCGGCGGTGGCCGGGTCGCCAAGGAGGTCGGCACCCTCGTGCCGGAGTTCGGGAAGGTGGCCGAGGTCCACGACGCCAGCCCGCAGCAGGTGTGCCTGGCCTGGATGCTGGCGAAGTCGCCGTCGGTCATCGTGATCCCGGGAGCCTCCCGCACCGCCTCAATCCTCAGCTCGATCGATGCCGCCGACCTGCAGCTCAGCGAGGACGAGGTCGCGCTGCTCGACGCCACGGCGGGGACCCGTTGAGCGACCTGATCCCGCGCCCCACCCACGGTGACGTCGTCGAGCTCGTCCTCGACGACCACCGATTGTTCGAGGAGCTGCTCCGGCAGCTCCGCGACGAGACCCAGGACCGCGACGGGTTGCGACGGCTGCTGTCTCGGGTGCTGGTCGCGCATGCCGAGGCCGAGGAGAAGGAGGTCTACCCGTCGCTGCGCCGCGAGGACGCGATCAGCGGTGGTGAGGCCGAGCACGGCACGCACGAGCACGACGAAGGACACGAGGCGCTGCTGGGCGTACTCGAGGTCGACGACACCGGCAGCGAGGAGTTCAGCACGGCCGTGCACGAGCTCTCGGAAGCGCTGCACCATCACCTCGACGAGGAGGAGCGGGACATCCTGAACCCCGCCCGCACCGAGATCACCGAGACCGTCCGCGAGGAGCTCGGCGCCGCGTTCGCCGCCGAGCGGACCGCCCAGCTGGAGGCGGACTGTGGAACGGTCGACAACGTCCGCCGACTGGTCGAGCGGGCGAAGCGGCGGACCCGTTAGGGAAGCTTGGCGGCCGCGTTGCGCATGGCGCCGACGATCGGCTCCTCGCCCGGCGGGTAGCTGGTGCCGGCCCGGCCGGCGTCGATCACCGTCGTCACGGTGATCCGGGAGCCCTTGCGGGTGTAGCCGGTCGCGTCGAAATAGCGCGCCTTCGGGAAACCCACGACGGGCCCGTACTCCACCATCCGCCAGGTGGCCGTGGTGTCTCCCGCCTCGACGGTGGCCGGCTTCGTAGTGACCTTCGCGCCGCGGAGCTTGGCCTTGGCCAGCGTGAGGGCGCACTGACGGTGCCAGGTGCCCATCACCCGCAACGCCTCCGTGGCCTGCGCCTCGTCGGCGAACACGATGACGGTGCTGCTGGCGCGCGCGTGCTTGATGTCGCCACCGGCGAAGGCGCGCTTCCAGAACTGCTGGGCGCCGAGCTTCGTGAACGTCGACGTCTGGCACACCCACGCAGGCCGCTTGGCCGACTCACGGCTCGTGGTATCGAGCGAGCGCCACCGGTGCCCGGGCTCGAGCCCGGGGAGCTCGGCGCTCTGCAGCAGCATCTCCTCCGGCGTGGCGGCTGCCGGGTCCGTCGCGCCGCTGGTCGTCCCACGAACCTCGGCCGCCGACTGCTCGGCCGACGGGCTCGCGTCATCGGAGGCCGGCGAGACGGCCTGGCCGCTGCGGTCGCCGTCCTGCTGCCCGCAGCCCGTGAGTACGGTGACGACGAGCGTCGTCAGCAGCACGGCGAGCACGCGGACCCGACACATCAGAGCAAACCCCCTTGCGACAGACGCGGTCATGGCACAGAGGGCCAGCGTAGGCGCTCAGAGGGCCATCAGCGCACCGGATTCAGCTCCCGGTAGACCGCGGGCAGCACGTTGCGGAGGTAGCGGCCCGGCGTCACGAATGACGTACCCGTCTCGCGGAAGGAGTACGTGATCGGGACCTCGGCGTACACGAAGCCCTTGCCCAGCAGGTCGAGTGTCAGGACCTGCGCGTAGTTGTAGTCGTGCACGATCTCGGCCTCGGCGGCGGCGCGCGGCGAGAACGCCCGATAGCCGCTCTGGCCGTCGGTGAGGTCGGGGCGCCGCGTCATCCAGCGCACCCATCGGGTCAGGCTGAGGTTGCCGAACCGGCGGTGCAGCCGCATCGCCCGGATGTCGCCGGCGAACCGGGAGCCGATCACGTAGTCGGCGGTGCCGTCCAGGACCGGCCGGGCCAGCAGCCCGAGCTCGGTCGGGTCGTACTCCAGGTCGGCGTCGAGGTAGACCACGGCGGCCGGCCCGAGCGCGCTCGCCTCGGCGAGGCCCCGGCGTACGGCGGCGCCGAGCCCGAGGTTGCTCGGCTGCGCCACGACCCGCGCACCGGCGCTGGCGGCGAAGGCCGCGGACCCGTCGGTCGAGCCGTCGTCGACGACCAGCGTGCGGACCGGCCGGCCGTCGACCTCCGACGGCAGCCGGGCCACCACCTCGGCGATGGTCTCGGCCTCGTTGTGCACCGGGATGATCGCGACGACGGGGGCGGCGGCGGCGACCGCCCGGTCGGCCGGCCTGGACGGCAGGTCGCGGGGGAGCCGGAACCGACCGAAGTACGCAGGGGCCGGCCAGCCGAGCGCGACCACGCCGACCATCAGGCTGTAGATCGTCTTGACGCCGTGGGTCACGAACGCTACCGCGACGGCCTGCGCCGGGTCGGCTCCGACCGCCGTCATGGCGGCCGCCGCGGCGGCCTCGTAGGTGCCGAAGCCGCCTGGGGTGACGGCCACCGCCTGGGCGGCGATGGTGACGGCGGTGACCGCGACCGCGTCGAGGACGGACAACTGCAGGCCGGCCGCCCGGGCGACCTCGAAGACGACCGCCGCCTCCATGGTCCAGGCGGCCACGGTCGCCAGCGCGACCAACGGACCGGGCAGTCGCAGGTCCATCCCCCGTCGGCGCTGGCGCACCAAGGCGATCCCCGCCGCCGCCAGCACCGCCGCACCCAGCCCGAGCAGCGGCCACAGCCAGGGACCGCCGACCGCTAGCACCAGCGTGGGGCCGGCCACCAGGGCCATCAGCACGACCGCGAGCAGGTCACCGGTCCGTAGCGCCACCGCCGAGGCCAGCACCGGGGCGCCCGGCAGGTCGGTACGGCGGAGCACGCTGGTCACCCGCAGCGCCTCGCCGAGCCGCAGCGGCAGGACGTGGTTGCCGAGCAGGGAGACGTGCAGCGCTGCCCAGGCCTGTCCCGGCGAGAGGGCGGGGAGCACCCGCCGCCAGCACCAGGTGCGCAGCCCGAACGCCGCGGCATACGCGAGCAGCGCGAGGCCGAGCCCGACCGGGTCGGCGAGCAGCGCACGGACGGCGTCGCCGAGGTCTTCGGTGCTGCCGGCGCCGGCGAGATAGACGACCGCCACCACGGTCGCCGCGACCCCGAGCCCGAGGCCGGTCGCGCGCACGGCACGACGGGTGATACGGTCCATGGTCGCTAAGGCTAACCTAACTTTCCCGAGGGAGCGTACGCGGTGTCAGTGGTCGTCACGGGGTCCGCGGGGTTCGTCGGCCGGGTGCTCGTCGACCGGCTGGCGGGCGCCGGTCACCGGGTCGTGGCGGTCGACCGACGGGCCCACGCGGCGCCGTCCGGAGTGACGGTGCTGACCGCCGACCTGCTTGATGCGGATGCCCGCGTCGAGACAGCGCTGCGCGAGGCCGACGCCGTGATCCATCTCGCGGGCTGCCCCGGGGTACGCGAGGCCGGACCCGGCGTCGAGGCCCGGCGTCGGCGCGACAACGTCGCCACCACCGCCCGGCTGACCCGGCTGGTGTCCCCCCACGTACCCCTCGTCGTGGCCTCGTCCTCGAGCGTGTACGGCGGCGTGCGCCGCGCGCGGGCCTGCCGGGAGAGCGACCCGGCTCGGCCGATGGGTGGGTACGCCCGCAGCAAGTGGTGCGTCGAACGGCTCTGCGCCGAGCGGGCCGACGCCGGCGGCCAGGTCCTGGTGGTCCGGCCGTTCACCGTCGTCGGTGAGGGTCAGCGCGCCGACATGGCGCTGTC
>WHTB01000140.1 GCA_009379735.1 Propionibacteriales bacterium | reverse complement strand
TTGACGAAGTTCTCGGGGTTGAAGAAGTACGGAGAGGAGTACGACAGGTACGCGACGAGGACCACCAGGGCGACGACCACGCCGAATCGGTCGGGGGAGACAACAGTGGTCGCCGAGCGCCGGATCAAGCGGAGCAGCCGGCTTCGAACGTCGGGGCGATCGGCGTCAGCCATCCTGGTGGCTCCTTCCCGCTGGCGCCGGAGCCTTCATCGCCAGGCGCAGCAGGCTCTCCTCGGTGGCGTCGGCACGTGCCACCTCGCCCGAGATCTCACCGTCGCGCATCACGTACATGCGGTCGCACAGGCCGAGCAGCTCGACCAGGTCCGAGGAGGCGACCAGCAGCCCGACGCCGGCCGCGGCGAGATCACGCAGCAACGCGTACAGCTCGGACTTGGCGCCGACGTCTACGCCGCGAGTCGGCTCGTCGAGGACGAGGATGGCCGGGCTTTGGGCGAGCCATCGGGCCAGCACGACCTTCTGCTGGTTCCCCCCGCTCAGCGTTCGCACCAGCCGCGAGGGATCGGCGGGCCGGATGTCGAGCCGGGTGAGGTACTCGCGAACGACGGCGGCTTCGCGGCGGCGAGACAGCACGTGAGCCCGCGGCGGCACCGCGCGTCCACCGAGGGCGATGTTCTCCGCGATGCTGCGGTCCGGCACCAGGGCGAGCGCCTTTCGGTCCTGGGGGCAGATGGCGATGCCGGCCCGGATCGAGTCCGCGGGTCCGCGGATCCGGACCGCCGCCCCGCTGACCTCGATCGTGCCGCTGCGCGCTTTCGACGTACCCGACAAGGCCTTGGTCACGCGGCTTCGACCCGACCCGACCAGGCCGGCCAGGCCGACGATCTCCCCGGCCTTCACCTGCAGACTGACCGGCCCGACCTCGTCGGTGACCAGCTCGCGGACCGTCAGCGCCACGTTGCCAGACCGGCCGGGCTGCGGCGCGTTCGCTGTCATCAGCGTGCGGCCGATCATCATCATGATGAGGCGCGCGTCCGCCACTGCGCTGGTCGTGAGGGTGTCGACGGTCCGCCCGTCTCGCAGCACCGTCACCCGGTCGCTGATCGCCCGGATCTCCTCCATCCGGTGCGAGACGTAGATGACCGCGACCCCGTCCTCACGGAGCCGGCGGATGAGGGCGAACAGCATGCCGACCTCGGTCGCCGACAGGGAGGCGGTCGGCTCGTCCAGCGCGAGGATCCGCACGTCGCTCTCCAGCGCCTTGAGGATCTCGACGACCTGCCGTTGGGCGACCCCGAGGGACCACACCCGCCGGGTGGGATCGACCGTCAGCCCGAGCTTGTCCGCTCGTCGTGCAGTGGCCCGATGCAGCCCTGGCCAGTCGACCCGTCTGGCCTTGACCGGGAGGTGTCCCATGAAGATGTTCTCGGCGACGCTCAGCGAGGGGGCAAGGTTCGGCTCCTGGTAGATGACCTGTACGCCGAGCCGATGCGCCTCCCGAGGTGACGCAATGCCAGCGTGTTCACCCGCCAACGACAGGTAGCCGGAGTCTGGCTGGTAGTCGCCGGCGAGAACGCGCAGCAGGGTCGACTTGCCAGCGCCGTTCTCGCCAAGGAGCGCGTGCACCTCACCCGGCCGGACGTCGAACGAGACCGAGTCCAGCGCCTGAACCCCGGGGAAGGACTTGCTGACGGCGTGAAACTCCAGGGCCGGTGTGGTCACGATGGGAGTCCGAATGGGGTCCGAGCGTCTCCCATCAGGAGAACACCTTGGCAGCGTTGTCCCGGGTGACGCGTACGCCCGGAGACAACGTGCTGGCTGGCAGGTCCTGCTCGCCGGTCAGGGCGTCGTACATGAGCTGGACCGCGATCCCACCGTTCTCCTCCCCGTCGATGAAGACATTGCCGCAGTATGCGTTTGCTTCGTCCTTGAGCATCTCGATCTTCGCGAGGGCGCCGTCACCAATGCCCACGCCGCAGGATCCGTCCGCCACACCGGCTGACTCGAGCGCACGAACTGCCCCGACAACCCCCTCCTCGTTGCATGAGTAGACGAGCCAGTGCTCGACCTCAGGGTTGGCAGTGAGCAGTCCCTGCATCGCCTGCAGCCCTCCGTCGGTGTTGGCGCCGGCGTAGTTCGTCTCCAGGATGTCTTGCTCCGTGAGCCCGTCGACGTTGTCGAGGAGCGCAGCCTTGGTGGCGTCCGTTCGTTCGGTACAGCTGGACACCTCGTTGAACGTCAGCGCGGCGGCCTTGAGCGTGCCATCGGCCGCCCAGCCTTGGTCAGCGGCCAGCTCGGCGAGGAAGTCGCCGACCTCGGTTCCGATCTTCTCGAACTCGTAGCCGAGGAATGGCGCAGCGTCGCCGTTCGAGTCGATCATCGGGTCGTCGAGGGCAAGAACCGGAACGTCGGCCTCGCGGGTCTTGGCGAGCACGGCGGGTGCCAGCTTCTGGTCCGGCACGACGATGATGACTCCGTCGCCACCTTGGATCAACGCCGTCTCGAGGTTGGAGGTCATGACGTTGCCGTCCGACCTGCTGTCCAGCACCTCGACGTCGATGCCGAGCTCCTTGGCTTTGGCCTCGACGCCCTTGACCTCACTCTGGAAGTACCCCTGGTCCAGTCTCTTGGCCAGGTAGTAGACCTTGACGTCTTCGGCCTTACTGGTTTCCGAGCCCGCGCTGTTCGAGCAACCGGCCGCCGCCAGGACGGGGAGCGCGATCGCCGTGGCCAGCCGCACAGTCGGCAGCGATTTCATGACTTTTCCCTTCGGTGACTGGGTTTTGGGCGACGCTCACCGGGTCACCGCGCCGTCCGGGTCGACGCCGAGGACGGGCCGCTCGTCGGCGTCGAAGAGGCTGACCGTCAGCCAGGCCGACATCGTGGCTCCCGGGTCGACGAGATGGGCCGTACCCCGCTCGACCGCCGCGGCGAGGCCGTCCGACGGCCACGCCGTCGCCGGCTCGAGCGCGACGATGCGCGATCTCCCGTACCACGGAAAGGACGGTCCCCCGATCTCCGTCCAGTACCAGAGGCACGGGAACGCGGCCCGGTCCCAGGCCATCGCAAGGCCCACCCCGCCCTCGACGTCCCGCAACGCGTACCAGGTGTCGGTGAGCGAGCTGAGGAACACCACACGTTCGCGGGGACCGGTCGGGACCACGTCGAGGGCGGTGGCGTCGCCGGCCTTGTTCGGCAGCTCGGGCCAAGGGCCGCTCGCCCCCGGACGGAGGTCGTTGTGGTCGGTGTCGAACTGCTCCGCGGCCGTCGCGGTCGCGGCCGGCAGGTCGATGCGAGCTCCGGGCACCGCGGTGTAGGCCGGGTGGTGACCCCACAGGAACGGCATGGGAGCGTTCGACTCGTTGGTCACGGACTCCCGGATCCGCAGCGTGGGTCCAGCCGGGTCGAGCGCCATCTCCCGGCGGAGCACCAGGGGCAGCCGGCCCGGCGTGCTGACGGTGAGGGAGGTCGGGCTCGACGCATAGACCTCCCAGTCGGCGGTGGAGGCCTCGCCGTGGAACGGCAGCGGGACGCCGTTCACGACGCACTCGGCACCTGCGTTCGGAAACAGCTCCTGCCACCCGCCGCGGTAGTGGGACAGCCAGTCGAGCTCGGTCGAGCCGTAGCTCACCGACCTCGACGCGGGCAGCGGAGACGCCCCACCGAACGACGCGAGCAGGTTGCGACCGTTCGGCGCCCCCAGGACCGCGATCTCGGCCCCTCGCTCCGGGCGTACGTCCACGCGCAGGTGCTCGTTGAGCAGGGTCGTCACCATCGTGCTGCCTTCCGGGGCGAACAGGGTTCTGGAAACGGTTCCTACAACTTAAGGAGTGCGCATTCAGTCGTCAAGCCTTGGGCGGCTGATGATTGACGCCCTGCCGAGGACGGATCTAGGGTCTGGGAAACGTTTCTAGATGGGACTCGACCGATGTCGGCAACGAACCGCGAGGCAACCACGCCGGGGCTGCCGGCCGCCGAGCCTCAGGTCATCGTGCGGATCGAGACGATCCCGGTGATCGCGCCGTTGGCCCGGGTATACCAGGGCAGCTTCTACCGGATGACCCACCGCGCCACCGTGATCACGCGGGTGCACACGGCGGGCGGCGTAGTCGGTGAGGCGTACGCCGGCGACGAGGACAAGTCGTTGGCCGACATCGTGCGCATCGTCCAGGACGAGATCGCACCAGCGCTGATCGGGCAGGACCTGATGGCGGTCGAGCGGTGCTGGCAGCTGGGCGTGCCGGCGACGTACGACATCCTCCGCGACCGCCGGCTGGGCCTCGTCGCCCTGGCCGGAGTCGACACGGCGATCTGGGACGCCGTGGGCAAGGTGGTCGGCCAGCCCCTGTGGCGGCTCTGGGGCGGCTACCGGCGCGAGGTCGAGATGATCGCGATCGGTGGCTACTACGGTCGGAGCCTGGCGGAGTACGCAGACGAGGTGCTGGAGTACCGGCAGATGGGTCTGGCCGGCATCAAGTTCAAGGTCGGCGGTGTGACGCCGGCCGAGGACGCCGCCCGGGTGCTGGCGGTACGTGAGGCCAGCCCCGACGCCGTCATCGCGATCGACGCCAACCAGGGTTACTCGGTCCCCGACGCACTCGAGCTGTGTCGGCGCCTCGACGGCGTGGGCATCCGCTGGTTCGAGGAGCCGGTCGGCTGGCAGAACGACCGGCGGAGTCTGCGCGACGTCCGGATGCGCGGGGGGATCCCGGTCTGCGCGGGCCAGAGCGAGCTGTCGCCGAGTGGCTGCCGCGACCTGATGGAGAGCGCTGCCATCGACATCTGCAACTTCGACGCCTCCTGGTCGGGCGGGCCGACCGCGTGGCGCCGCACCGCGGCGATCGCGCTGTCGTACGACGTCGCGATGGGGCATCACGAGGAGCCGCAGGTCGCGTCGCACCTGATCGCCAGCCAGCCGCACGGGACGTACGCGGAGTGCTTCCACCCCGACCGCGACCCGTTCTGGTGGAGCCTCGTCGCCAACCGTCCGGACCTGGTCGACGGGAGCCTGACGTTGTCGGATGCGCCCGGCCTCGGCTGGCAGCTGGACTGGGACTACGTCGATGCTCACCGAGCGGACGTCTGAGGAGGTGCCATGACGAGGACTGATGGCCCGGTGGCGATCGTCACCGGCGGCGCGCAGGGGATCGGCGAGGCGGTGGTCCGCCGCCTCCACCGCGACGGGGCGACGGTGGCCAGCCTCGACATCGACGGTGACCGGGCCACGGCGTCCGCGACCGCGATCGACCCCGACCAACCTCCACTCGCGCTGGCCTGCGACATCCGAGACGCCAAGCAGGTGGAGCAGGCGACAAGCCAGGTGCTGGAGCTCCACGGCCGCGTCGACGTGCTCGTCAACAACGCCGGTGTCGCGGCCTACTTCGACGCGGTCACGATGACCGAGGACGACTGGGACGACGTGTTCGCCGTCGACCTCAAGGCGACCTGGCTGTGCGCCCGCGCGGTTCTGCCCGGGATGAGAGCACAGGGATCCGGCGCGATCGTGAACGTGTCCTCGATCCACTCCAGGATGACGTTGGCAGGCGCTTTCCCTTACGCAGCTGCAAAAGCAGGGGTGCTCGGACTGACCCGAAGCCTCGCGCTCGACAACGGTCCGTACGGGATCCGGGTCAACGCCGTCTGCCCGGGCTACACCCGCACCGTCCTCGTCCAGCAGTGGCTGGACACGCAGCCGAACCCGCGCGAGACCGCAGCCGCTGTCGACGAGGTCCACGCGCTCGGGCGGATCGGAGAGCCCGACGAGATCGCAGCGACGATCGCGTTCCTTGCGTCGGACGACGCCAGCTTCGTCACCGGCGCGGAGCTGCTCGTCGACGGCGGTCTCAGTGCCCGGTTCGCCAGCTGA
This sequence comes from Propionibacteriales bacterium, assembly GCA_009379735.1. GTDB lineage: Bacteria > Actinomycetota > Actinomycetes > Propionibacteriales > Nocardioidaceae > WHTB01. The sequence continues at coordinate 4,909 of WHTB01000140.1, read as the reverse complement.
CCCGCAACTCAACGTTGAGAGGAACCCATGCTCGTCGCTCCGGACATCCACCGCATCGAGGCGCCGTTCGGCCCTCGGGTCAACTACTCGTACCTGCTCGTGGGGACCGATGCCGCGATGCTCGTCGATACCGGCACGGACGCCACCGCCCGCTCGCACCTCCCGGACTACCTCGCCTCGGTCGGCGTCCGGCCCGAGGCGGTCCGGTACGTCGTCAACACCCACTCCGACTGGGACCACGTCGCGGGCAACGGCGCCGTCCGCGAGCTCCTCCCGTCCGCGCTGTTCTGCTGTCATGAGCTCGACCGGGCGATGACCGAGGACATCGAGGTGATGATCCGCGACCGCTACAGCGAGTTCGAGGAACCCCACGGAATCGGGGAGACCGAGGAGACCAAGGCGGCGGTACGGGACGGCAGCCGGAGCACCCCGATCGACCTTGCCCTGCAGGGCGGCGAGTGGTTCCACCTAGGCGACGGCTGGCGGGTCGAGGTCGTCCACACCCCCGGCCACTCGCACGGCAGCATCAGCGTCGTCGACCCACGCAGCGGGTCGGCGATCATCGGCGACGCGGTGCTCGGCACGGCCGTACCCAATGCCGATGGCACCCCCGCGTTCCCACCGACCTATCGGTACGTCGACACCTACGAGGCCTCGATCGCCCGCCTCCGGGCGCTGCAGCCGCAGGCCGTCCTGACCAGCCATTACCCCCTCTACGAAGGGTCGGCCGGCGAGGAGTTCCTGGCCGCCAGCCAGGCGTACGTCGAACGGGTGGAGGCCGCCCTGCACGACGAGATCGCCCGTCGTGAGGACGGCGCGACCATGCAGGAGCTCGTCGACAGTCTGGGGGCCGGGCTCGGTGACTGGCCCGAGGAGGCGAGCTCGGCGCTGTCGTTCCCCTTCGCCGGCCACCTGGAGCGGATGGAGCGCGAGGGGCACGTCTCGGCGGAGTCCGGGGGAGGTTCAGTGCGGTACCGAGCCGCAGGCGGGGATCGCCCGGGCTCCGCCGTCGACACGGCCTAGGTTCTGACCATGACTCCAGGGCAGCGCCAGGACGGCCGCATCGGCATCCGGCAGGTCGCCGAGCGGGCCGGGGTCGCTGTCTCCTCGGTCTCGCGAGTGCTGTCGGGTCACCCCAACGTCAGCAAGCCGATGCGCCGCCGTGTGTTGCTGGCCGTTGCCGACCTCGGGTACGAGCCGGACATGCTCGCCCAGGGGCTGCGGCGGGGCGCGACCATGACCGTGGGGTTCGTGGTCGGTGACATCTCCAACCCGCTGCTCGCCGAGATCGCGTTGGGTGCGGAGACCTCGCTGGGCAAGCGGGGCTACTCGATGCTGCTCGCCAACTCCCAGAACGACCCACGCCTCGATGCACGGCACATCAGCCTGTTCCGGCAGCGGCGAGTCGACGGCCTGCTGTTGAGCCTGGCCGACGAGACCTCCGAGGCAACGCTGCAGGCACTTCGTCTCGTGCTGCGGCCAAGCGTCGTGATCGACCGCGAGATCGACCCGTCGATCGGCGCCAGCGCGGTGTTGTCCGACCATGCGGTGGCCATCGGTGCCGCCGTCGACGACCTCGTCGGTGCCGGCCACAGGCGCATCGCCCTGGTGACGGGACCGTCCACCGTGCGGCCGTCGCGGGTACGGGCGGACGCACTGCAGGCGAGTGTGCGGCGGCACCGGGGGGTGCGGGCTGTCACCCGCGCCGGCCAGTTCAGCGCGGAGCACGGCGCGGTGGCGACCACCCAGCTCCTCGACGATCGTGATCCGCCGACCGCGCTCATCGCCGGCAGCAACCAGGTGCTCGTCGGCGTACTCCGGACACTGAAACGACGCGCGATGTCGATCCCGGAAGACGTGTCCGTGGTGACCTGTGACGATGTGCCGTTGGCCGAGCTGATGGCGCCCGGCTTCGCGACCATCCACCGTGACTCCACTCAGCTCGGTCGGGAGGCGGCGGCGCTGTTGCTACGGCGCGTCGAGGGCGGCGGACCGGAGACGCGGACGCTCCCAGTCAAGTACCGGCGCGGCAAGAGCGTCGGACCGCCCAGCACCGACTAGTACGCCCTCTTCGCGCCCAGCACGTGCCAGAGGTGCAATCTCGGCGTGAGTCCGGCCTGGTTCACGGTCCGGGGGCGGGCTCGGCGTTCGCGTAGACCTCGACCTCCGCGGCTGACCCGTACCCGCCGCCCGCCTCCTCGGCCGTCAGCCGGACGAAGCGGGCCGTGGTCTGCGCCCAGCCGACCTTCTTGGCCGAGGAGTCGAGGACCCACGATCCCGACGCCGCGGTCGTCCATGCCTCGCCGTCGGCGCTCAGCTCGATCGTGTAGCGCGTGATGATCCCGTTCGTGTTGCCGTCCTGCCTCGGCAGGTACGTGACCCCGGTGGTCGCCCGCGCATGGCCCAGGTCGAGGGTGAGCGCCTGCGGCAGGTGGTCCCTCGGGTCCCACTGGGTGTGCCACATGGTGACCGGGTCGTCGTCGATCGCCTTGGCCGCGGCATAGCTGTCGCCCTGCGCGCTGGTGGCACTGGCGGTCATCTCGTCGGGTGGTACGGCGCCGAGCCGGATGTCGAGCGGCGCGCTGACCGTACCCGCGTCGCCGTCGGACCGGTAGTCCACGTCGACCGACCCGGCGTACCCGCCCGGCTCGGCATCGGCGGCCGTCGTGACGGTCCACCGGGCCGTCACGCTGTCGCCCGGCTGCAGCCGGGTGGAGGTCTCGCCCGAGGGCTCGGCGGTCCATCCGGCCGGCAGCTCGATCCGCGGCGTGACCTGGCTCGCGGACGGGCCCGGGTTCCGGATGTCGGTCGAGACGACGAACGAGTCGCCGGCGCGCTCGACCCGCGGACGGTCAGGCGACGTCACGTCCACGGTCGGCACACCCGGCTGTTGATGGGGCGTGACCGAGAAGTCGTCGACCTGGAACGTCGTCCACGGACGGCCGGCGATGTCCACCTGGCCGTGTGCGTGGCGTGAGTCGCGCAGGTCCGCCAGCAGCTCGTCGTCGAGGAACGCCCGGATGCGGTCGCCGTCGAAGTCGAGTGCCAGGGTGTGCCAAGTCCCGACACCAAAGGCTGCCGCGCCGGAGGCGAGGGTGCGGTTGTCGCTGCCGCGCCATAGCTTCCAGCTACCGTCGTCCTCGACCTGCAGACGGTAGCCGCCGGTCCCGTTGGTGCTCCGGCCGGCCAGCTCGATGCCGCCGGGCTGCTCCAGCAGGGCATCGATCTGCACGCGGTAGTTGCGCCAGTTCTGCTGGTCGCCGATCACGGTCAGCGGGTAGTTGGCGACGTTGTTCCACTGGATCGGCTGGTGGTCGACGACCGACCGGAGGCAGCCGCCGTCGCGGCCGGTGCAGGGGGCGACCTCGAACACGCTGCCCAGGTCGGAGAGGTACCGGGGAGTGCTGCCGGTCGCGTCGTCGTCGAAGTCGTCCGTGTACGGCAGCCGCCAGGCGAGCGACTGGGGGGATGTCGCGGTGCCCTTGCCCTGGCCGGCGGTCGTCGTGATCGAGTAGAGGCGACCGGGCTTCGCCGTGAACGTGAAGCGGCCGTTGCTCGGGCGGATGTCGGCAGTCTTGACGAACCAGTCCTCGGAGTCCGACGAGTCCAGGTCGCTCTCCCAGACGTGCACGTCGCCGGTGTCCATGCCGTCGGCGAGCTCGTAGCTCAGCGTCTGTTCGCTGTCCGCGTCGGCGGTCTCGACGATACTGCTCCACCCCCCGTCGGCCGGGTCGCGCAGGGTGACGACGCTGCCGCCGGGTATGCGCCGGCTGGCATCGTCGACGTAGTGCCAGCCGCGACGGGTGAACTGCGTGGTGTGGCCGGTCACCCAGATGCTCTTGCCGACCTCGTACGCACCGGACCACGGCTCGTTGGCGAGCATCAGCCCGGCGCCTTCGAACGGCAGACCGGCGTAGGCAGACCAGACGGTCGACCAGTTGATCGACGACGTGATCCGGCCATCGACATAGGCTCGGTTGACCGACCGGGCCCAAGCGGTCGCCCCGGTGTCGTAGTGCTGGGAGCCCTGCTCGCTCGCCGACAGCGGCTTGCCCAGGGACCTAGCGGTGTCGGTCGAGGGGCACGACTGGTACTCGCCGAGGTAGCCGCAGATGTAGTGGTTGCCGATCACGTCGACGGCGGCGGCGAACTCGGGGTTCTTGGCGAGCTCCTCGGCGACGATCCAGCTCCAGGAGTCGTCCGCGACCACCTTGACGTGGTCGTAGCCGTTCGCGAGCAGCGCCGCCTTGAGGTCGACGAACCAGCCGGCGTCGAAGCCCCGTTCGTTCCACCCGCCGAGGTAGTCGATCCGCAGGCCGTGTCCACGAGCACAGTCGAGCCAGCTGACCAGGTAGTCGACCATGTCGGCGGACCAGAAGTCGCCGTCACCGATCCAGCCCGGTGCACCCCACGCGAGGGCGTCGAAGACGATGGCCGGGTTGCGCTTCTTGGCCTCCTTCATCAGCCACCACTCGTACCCTCGGTCGCAGTCGACCTCGCCCCGCTGGTGCAGGTGGCTCGGCTCGGTGCCGTCGGTGGAGTTCGTGTCGCCGCCGATCTCGACCTTGAGGATGTGCTGGGCGGCGCCGTACCCGGGTGTGAACAGGTAGTCGAGCACCTCGTCGCGCTCGCGGCGCGGGTAGTCGACGAGCAGCCGGGACGACGCTCCGGCCGACAGGGAGCCGACGCCGTTGAAGACCAGCCCGGGGCTGTCCGGGCTCACCCGCAGATCGATCGGCTCGGCCGCACCCGCGGGTTCGGTCGCCATGGCGAGGCCGAGTGCCGCTCCGACGACCAGCGCGGTCATCGCCGCGGCCCAGCGGGCGATCGCCACTCGGTGTACGCCGGGGCGGTGCGGCTCCGGTGGACGGTGCGAGGTACCTGATGAGACCTGGTTCGACATGGTCGG
>WHTB01000071.1 GCA_009379735.1 Propionibacteriales bacterium | reverse complement strand
CCTGATCGCCGGTGCGACAGCGGGACCGCTCGACGGAGCACCCGGCGGGCACGCGCTCCGGCTGCCGGGCGGCGGTGCGTCGGCGACTGTCGGCGCACCGGGCGACCTCAACTTCGGGACCGGCGGTCTGTCGATCGCGGTCTGGGTGCGCACGACGATGCGCGGGTTCGGGCGGATCGTCACGAAGGGCAGCTTCGGATGGACGCCGGGATACTTCCTCAGCGTCGGACACGGCGGTGACGGGCACCTCGGCTTCGGCGTCGGCGGTGGGGCGTCGTGGGGAGCCGGCGGCTCCATCGAGACGACCACGGCCCAAGCGTTGGTGAATGACGGCGGGTGGCACCACGTCTGTGCGACCTATGACGGCGACGCCGGTGAGGTCCGGCTGTACGTCGACGGCCTCGCGCGGCCGTTACAGGCGCGGGGTGGGACCGATGGCCGGGTGTTCGGAGACATCCTGCGGGTGCGCGACACCACTCCGGCGATCGGGTCGAGCCCGCTGGCGCTGACCGTCGGGTCGCATCTCGGCCGGCAGGAGGTGTTCGTCGGTGACCTCGCCGACCTCCGGCTGTTCGGCCGCGGTCTCGCGCCTGGTGCTGTCGCCGCGCTGGCCCGCCGCTGAAGCCTCAGGGGTCGGCGATGAGGAGGTCGTGGACCGGCTCGGGGTCGCCGACGCTGGTCGCGGACGTGAGGCGACGGACGAACTCGCGGCCCGGCGGCCACGAGGCGAGGTACTGGTCGCCGGTCGCGTCGTCGTAGCGGAGGTAGACCACGTCGTCGATGTCGATGCTGAACAGATGGAAGCGGCCCGGGACCGGATGCCAGCCGAGCTGCTCGCCGACCTGCTCGGCGTAGCGCTGCTGCAGGATCGGGTCGTCCTCGACGAACGCTCTGCCGCGGACCTTGAACTCCCCGTCGGCTCCGTCGCGACCGGTGACGATGCTGTGCAGCAGGACCCGCGGGTCGCGGAGCAGGTCGGCGGCCTTGCGCGAACCCCACATCATCGACAGCAGCAGCGCGCCGTCCATGACGAACGGCTCGACCGGGCTGAGCCGGGGCGTGCCGTCCCGCCGGATCGTGGCGACCAGCAGCACGCCCGGCTCGATCAACCGCCGCCGGCCCACCGAGGCGAGTCGCGGTTGCCGCCGCTCGAGCTCATCCCAGCGCATGGGCGACAGCCTCACACCGACCGCCGACAGTCCGAGGACGCAACCGGCGGACACGCTTATCGAAACCAACAGAGTTGCGTTTACCTTCGTACCATTGATCTTTTGGTTTCGTAGTCGTTACGGTCACTCAATCGTCCGGTTAACGAAGGAGCACCCGGTGGCGGTGAGCGAGTACGAGCGGGAGCAGCAGATCCTCCGCCAGCTCGAGTCCTCGTCCCGGATCTCGGTCGCCGACCTGGTCAGCGCCTTCGAGGTTTCGGCCGTCACCATTCGCAAGGACCTCGACCTGCTCGAACAGCGTGGTCTGCTGCGCCGGGTACGCGGCGGCGCGGTGAGCGTCGAGAGCGCGGACGAGGGTGCGTTCGCCCTCCGGTTGCGGCACTCCCGCCGCGAGAAGACCGCCATCGCCACTGCCGCGGCCAAGCACGTCGACGACGGCGATGTCATCGCCCTCGACAGCAGCACCACCTGCTACTACCTGGCGACCCAGCTCGTAGCGCGGCGTGGCCTGGTCGTCGTCACGAACGGCCTGCGCACCGCGATGCTGCTCCAGGAGCAGTCGACCGCCACTGTCTTGCTGCCCGGCGGCGTCATCCGTCGCGCGTCGTCCTCGCTGGTCGGCCAGATCGGCGATGTGCTCCAGGGTCGCGGCAAGATCCGCAAGGGCTTCTTCGGGCTGCGGGGGCTGTCCAGCGAGCACGGCATGCTCGAGCTGTCCGAGGACGAGGCGGCCGCCAAGCGCGCGATCGCCAAGGTCTGCGTCCAGCGCTACGGCCTGTTCGACTCCGGCAAGGTCGACCGGTTCGGGCTCTACCCGTTCGTCGCGCCGGAGGACGTTGACGCCCTTTTCACCGACGACGGCATCGACGCGGAGACCGCCACGACCTGGCGCGCGCTCGGGGTCGACGTACACATCGTGGTGCCGGAGCCCGGAAAGCGCACGGCATGAGTACGTCGAAGACCGTCGCCGCCGTCGACCTCGGCGCGGAGAGCGGGCGCGTCGTCGGGGTACGCCTCGACCAGCGGTCCGTCACCGAGCAGGTCGTCCACCGCTTCGACAATGTGCCGGTGCAACGCGACGGAGCGCTGCGGTGGGACATCGACACGCTGCTGCGCGAGATCCGGTGCGGCCTCGACCTCCTCGGCGCCGACGGCCCGGTGGCGTCGGTCGGTGTGGACACCTGGGGGCTCGACTACGGCCTGGTCGACGCCGCGGGCGAGCTGGTCGACCTGCCGATCAGCTATCGCGACGGTCGCACCCGCGACGTGTTCGAGCAGGCGATCCGCGAGCACGGTGCGTCGACGTTCTACCAGGGCAGCGGGATCCAGCTGCTCGAGGTCAACAGCATCTTCCAGTGGCTGGCGGACGTGCGCCGGCCCGACCACCGGCTCGACCGGGCCGCGCAGGCGCTGTTAATGCCCGACGTGTTCCACCACCTGCTCGGCGGCGACGTCGTCACGGAGTACACCGCGGCGAGCACCACCGGCGCCTACGACGTGGCCGCGAGCGTCTGGGCCACCGACCTTCTCGAGCAGGTCGGGCTGCCGACGCACATGCTGCCGGACGTCGTACCGTCCGGCGCCGACGTCGGCGCGCTGGCCACCGGTCCCGACTCACCGGCCGGTCTGCGCGGCACCCGCATCGTCGTACCCGCCGCGCACGACACCGCAAGCGCGGTGGTGGCGGTGCCGTTCACGGCCCCGGACGCGATGTTCGTCTCGTCGGGCACCTGGAGCCTGGTGGGAGTCGAGCGCACCAGTCCGGTCATCGACGCCGCCAGCCAACGCGCCAACCTGACCAATGAGGGTGGCTACGACGGCACGATCCGGCTGCTGCGCAACGTGATGGGCCTCTGGCTGCTGCAGGAGTGCCGACGGCAGTGGCGGCGCGAAGGCCGGGACTTCGAGTACGCCGACCTGGTCCAGCAGGCCGGTGAGCAGGACGCTGAGCAGGATGGGGGCCGCAGCCTGGTCGACCCCGACCACCCCGACTTCCTGACCCCGGGTGACATGCCGACGCGGATTCGCGAGCACTGCGCGGCCAGCGGCCAGCCGGTGCCGGAGACGCCTGGTGAGGTCAGCCGCTGCGTCATCGACTCCCTTGCTCTCGGGTACAACGCGGTCGCCGACGATCTCGAGCCGATCCTCGGACGTCGCCCGTCGGCCGTGCACATCGTCGGTGGAGGCGCCCGCAACACGCTGCTCAGCCAGCTCGCAGCCGACGTGACCGGGTTGCCGGTGCACTGCGGGCCGTTCGAGGCAACGGCCCTCGGCAACGGGCTGGTCCAGCTCGCCGCACTCGGCGAGGTCAAGGGTCTCGACCAGATCCGCGACCTGATCCGGTCCAGCACGGACGTACTCACCTACGAGCCGCGTGACACCGAACGGTGGGCGCACGCTCGCGCACGCTTCCGCGACATCCGCTCGCAGACGACATCCATGGCAACCGGACCCGCACCGGGCCCGAACCAGCACCAACACAGGAGGAAATGAGCATGGCGCTCACCCGAAAGACAACCAAGGTGCTCGTCGGCGCCACCGTGGCCGCGATGGCCATGGCCGGCTGTACCCAGAAGAACGACGAGGGTGGCAGCACGTCCACCGATAGCGGTGGTGGCGGCGAGGTCACGGTGGCGTTCGTCCCCAAGATCCAAGGCATCCCCTACTTCGAGGCGATGAACACCGGCGGGGAGAGTGCTGCCGAGGAGATCGACGGGCTGAAGTGGGTCTACAACGGACCGACCAGCGCCGACCCGGCCTCGCAGACCCAGATCGTCCGCTCGCTGATCCAGCAGAAGGTCGACACGCTGGTCGTCGCCCCGAACGACCCGGACTCGATGGCGCCCGTGCTCGAGGAGGCCAAGGGCCAGGACATCACCGTGATGACGTCCGACACCGATGCGCCGAACTCCGTACGCGAGGTGTTCGTCAGCCAGGCCAGCACGGAGGGGATCGGCAAGGCGCTCACCGACAACTTGATGGAGGCGATGGGCGGCAAGGGCAGGTACGCCATCGTGTCCTGTGGCGAGACCGCGGAGAACCTGAACTCCTGGATCGAGGTGCAGGAGGAGTACACCGCCAGCGAGTACCCAGACGCCGAGATCGTCGACATCGTCTACGCCGGAGAGGACCAGGCCAAGGCCACCGCGATGGCGAAGGACCTGATGAACGCCAACCCCGACCTCACCGGTCTAGTGGGCGAGTGCACGACCTCGGCGCCCGGTGTCGCGCAGGCGGTCCAGGAGGCGGACAAGGTCGGCAAGGTTTTCACCGTCGGCCTGGGTACCCCGCAGAGCATGGCCGAGTACCTCGAGTCCGGTGCGTCGAGCTTCAGCGTCCTCTGGGATGTCGAGAAGCTCGGCTACCTCACGGCCTGGGCGGGCTACCAGCTCAACCAGGGCAACGACCTGACCGAAGAGCTGGAGGGTGCCGACAACCTCGAGGGCGTTTCGTACGACCCCGAGACCAAGGTGCTGCTGCTCGGTGAGCCGCTGGTCCTGACCAAGGACAACGTCGGCGACTACGACTACTGACCGGAAACCGTTGCGAGGAAGGGAGATCCGGTGGACGACGGCACTGCGTCGCGCGGTGAGGTGCTGCTCTCCGTCGACGGGCTGACCAAGAGCTACGGCGCGGTGCGGGCGCTGAAGGGCGTCAGCGTGGAGGTTCGCCGGGGCAGCGTGCACGCCGTCGTGGGAGAGAACGGCGCCGGCAAGTCGACGTTGATCAAGATCGTCTCCGGCGCGGAGAGCGCCGACGCCGGCCGGATCTCCTTCGACGGCGCGCCGGTAGCGATGGCCAGCACCAACGCGGCGATGGGTCTCGGCATCGCCACGGTGTACCAGGAGCCGCAGCTGTTCGCGGACCTCACCGTGGCGGAGAACATCTTCGTCGGCCGGGAGATCGTACGGGGGGGCCGGATCGACTGGCGGGCCCAGTCCGAGCGGGTGCGCACGCTGCTCGCGGATCTCGGCCTGCCGGAGAGGTACGCCGACCGGCAGGTCGGTGACCTCTCCGTCGCGGCGCAGCAGCAGGTGTCGATCGCCAAGGCGATGGCGGGCGAGGCCAGGCTGCTGATCCTCGACGAGCCGTCGGCGATCCTCACCGACAACGAGATCGACATCCTCTTCGCCCTGGTACGGCGGCTGGTCGCCCGCGGCGTCGCCGTGATCTACATCAGCCACCGGCTCGACGAGCTGTTCCGCGTCACCGACACCGTCACGGTGATGCGCGACGGCGACATCGTCGGCACCTACCCCACCGACGACCTCTCGGTCCGCGAGATCGCCGAGATGATGGTCGGACACGAGCTGGCCAACGACCGGCCGGACCGGGATGCTCCGGATGGGGAGCCGCTGCTGAGCCTGCGGGGACTCGGCCGCGGCGACCTGTTCCACGACATCGACGTCGACGTCGCGGCCGGCGAGATCGTCGCGCTGTACGGCCTCGTCGGCAGCGGTGTGGACGAGATCGCGAAGACGCTGTACGGCGTGGAGCGGCCGACCGCGGGGACCATCGCCGTCGCCGGGAGACCGGTCGACGTCCGCAACCCACGGGCAGCCCAACGCAGCCGGTTGGCGATGCTGCCGTCCGACCGCAAGCACCAAGGAGTGTTCGCGTTTCAGAGCATCGCCTTCAACATCACCACCGGACACGCCCACCGGTTCCGCCGGTTCGGTTTCCTGATGGACCGGGCCCGTGAGAACACCGTTGCCAAGGACCTGATGGCCAAGCTGGCGGTGAAGGCGCCAGGGCCACGTACCCCGCTGAACGCTCTGTCGGGCGGCAACCAGCAGAAGGTCGTGCTCGCCAGGCAGCTGGTCGAGCGGCCCGACGTACTCGTCCTCGAGGAGCCGACCCAGGGCGTCGACGTCGGCGCCAAGGAGGAGATCCACCGGCTGGTGACCGAGCTGGCCGAACAGGGTACGGCGATCCTCGTCGTGACCGCTGACCTGCCCGAGGCACTGCGGATCGCCGACCGGCTGGTCGTCGTCCGGCAGGGCACGACCACGGTCGAGTTCGGGCCGACCGCGCGTCAGGCCGATGTGCTGGCCGCGGCCGCGGGCGACACCGGGTCGGAGGACGCCGCATGACGACCACGGCACCGGCACCGGCGCGCAGCACGATGCCGCTGCTGAGCGGCCGGGTCACCGGTCAGGAGCTCGTCCTGCTCGGCGTGATCACGCTGCTGTGGTTGGCGCTCGGAGTGTCGACCGACACGTTCATCCAGGCCGGCACGCTGAGCAACCTGGCCTACAACGTCGCACCGATCGCGCTGGTCGGCATCGGGATGACGGTGGTGATCGTGTGCGGCGGCATCGACGTGTCCGTCGGCAGCGCAGTCACCGTCGTCACCGTGATCGTGGCCAAGCTGGTCCGTGACCAGGGTGTCTCCCTGCCCGTCGCGGTGGTGGTGGCGGTCGGCGTCGGTGCGCTGCTGGGGCTGGTCAACGGCGTGCTGATCTCGGTGGGCCGGGTGCACGCGATCATCATCACGTTCGGCACGCTCAACGTCTTTCGCTTCGTGGCACTGCGTATCTTCGACTCCGAGCAGGTCGCCGGTGTGCCCGGCACGCTGGCGGTCCTCGGCGGAGGCCAGACGGGCGAGACTCTTCATGTCCCTCATGCTTTCGTGGTGATGCTGCTGCTGGCCGGCGCGATGTGGTGGTACATGCGCAACACCGCCGGCGGTCGGCACTTGTACGCGATGGGCGGCGACCGGCTCGCCGCCCGGTTGGCCGGGGTCAAGGTGCAGCGCCGCGAGGTGCTGGCGTACGTACTCACCGGCGTGCTGGTCGGGCTCGCGTCGTGCGTGGTGATCGGCGGCGGCGGCCTGATCGGTCAGAACGTCGGGGTCGGGCTCGAGCTGCAGGTGATCGCGGCCGTGGTCATCGGCGGCACCAGCATCATGGGTGGTCGCGGCACGGTCCTCGGGACAGTGCTGGGGGCTTTGCTCGTCGGCACGGTCGCGTCCGGCGTGACGATCCTGCACTGGCCGAGCCAGCTGACCAGCCTCTTCGTGGGCGTGTTCATCCTGGTGGCGGTCGGCACCGACGTGGTCCGCGAGCGTTCCCGGAGGCGAGCATGAATGCCGTGACGACGGCCGCCCGCGCGAAGGACCGGGCCCCCGGTCTCGGGGCGCGTGCCCTGCGGGCGCTGGTGACCCAGCGGCTGGTGCTGCTCGTCACGCTGTTGGTCGGCCTGGTCGTCGTGATGAAGCTGCTGGAGCGTGGCGGCTACCTGGTCGCGTCCTACAGCAGCGACTACCTCGCCGCTTCGCTGATCGACGCCGTCCCGCTCGGTCTGCTCGGGCTCGGGCAGCTGGTCGTGATCGTGTCGGGTCGCGGCGGCATCGACCTGTCGGTCGGGTCGATGGTGAGCGTCTCCGGCATGCTGTTCGGCTTCGCCATCGGTGAGTGGGGGTGGCCGCTCGTCCCGGCGGTGTTGTTCGCCCTGCTTTCGGGTGGGCTGTTGGGTGCGATCAACGGGTTCTTCGTGTCTGCGATGGGGTTCCCGGCCCTGATCACGACGCTCGCGACGTACTACGCGTACAGCTCGATCGCCCTGGTGGTCAACGACAGCTCGCCGATCTCGACCGGGCCGATCCAGGACCTCACCTGGCTGACCCGGCCGGTGGAGCTGCCGATGTTCGGGCAGTACGTCCCGGACTTCCCGATGGGCATCTTCTTGTTCGCGATCCCGGTCATCGTGCTGCTCTGGCTCAACGTCACGCGCGGCACGTACGGCCGTCAGCTCTATGCGATCGGCACCAACGACACGGCTGGCCGGTTCGCCGGCGTCCCGGTCGGCTCGGTGCGGTTCCGTGCGTACCTCGTCTCCGGGATGGTCTCCGGCCTGGTCGCCGTCGTGACCGTGTCGCAGTTCGCCTCGGCACGGCCCGACGCCGGCACGGCCGGCAACGGCATGGCGCTGCCCGCGATCACCATCGCCGTGCTCGGCGGTGTGGCCATCACCGGCGGCGTCGGCCGGGTGGTCGGTGTCGTCGTCGCCGCCGTGCTGGTGGTGTGGCTGAACGCCGGCATCCTGCTCTCCTTCGAGGGCTCCGAGGGATCGCAGTACCAGCTGCTCGCCTTGGGCGGAGTGCTCATCTTCGCCGCCATCCTCAACGGCGTGACGACACGCAGGTATGGCGGGACGTCATGAGCGCCGTGCTCGACCCCTCCGCAGTGCCGGCCGATCTGGTCGCCCTGACCCGTTCCCTGGGCGAGCGCAGCCGCGAGCAGGCGATCCTCGCCGAGGGCAACACGTCGTACCGGCTGGACGACGAGCGGATCGTGGTGAAGACCAGCGGGTCCAACCTGGGACGCGCGACCGCGGACGACTTCGTCGTGGTCGACAACGCGCCGCTGGTCGACCTGTTGCACGACCCGGCAGCCACCCAGGCGGATCTCACCGCCGCGCTCGACGCCGGGGAGCACGAGGGACGGCGGGTACGAGCATCGATCGAGACGCTGGTACACATCGCGGTACAGGCCGTGGCGCCGGCGAGCTGGGTGGCCCACACTCATCCGACGGCCGTCGTCGGACTGCTAGCGAGCGTGCAGGCGGAGACGATCTTCGCCGAGGCCGTCTACTCCGACGAGGCGGTCGTGCTGGCGACCCCGCTGTTCGTGCCGTACGCCGAGCCCGGGCTCGCCCTCGGCAAGCTGGTCCACGACGGTCTGCGGCGCCGGTTCGACGAGACCGGTGAGCTGCCTCGCCTGGTGCTGCTCGCGAACCACGGGATCGTGGCGATCGCCGAGTCAGCGCCGGGCGCGGACGGCATCTGCGAGATGGCGGTGAAGTCTGCGACCGTGCGACACATCGCCCTGACCGCCGGTGGCCTGCAACCGGTGCCGCGCGACAGCCTCGCGAAGTTCGTCCTACGCAGCGAGGTCAGCGAGCGGCGACAGCGGCTGGGGCGAGGTACCTGATGCCGTGGACCGCACCCGCACCCCGCGCGGTCTTCCTGGACGTCGGTGGACCGATCTACGACGACGAGAACTTCGTCGCCGCGGTGCTGCGGGCACTCGACGAGCTGCGCACCGAGGCCGGTGATTCGCCGACCGACCGACGGCGGATGCGCCGGATCTACGACGAGGCGCGGCAACGCCAAGGCGGCTCGTTGCGGAGCGCGCTGGCGGAGGAGTTCCTCGGCTCGGCGGACCGTCGTCAGGAGCTGCACGACCGTACCCGGAGCCACTGGACACATCCGCCGGGCACGATGTACGGCGACGTGCTGCCGTTCCTGGAGCGGCTGTCGGGCCAGGTCACGATCGGGGTCGTCGCCAACCAGGAGCGCACGGTCATCGACTGCCTGGAGCGTGACGGGGTCGCGCCCTATGTGTCGGTCTGGGGCATCTCTGCCGTTGTGGGGTTGGAGAAACCGAGCCGCGAGCTCTTCGAGTGGGCGCTGGCCGAAGCGGGCACGTCACCCGAGGAGGCCGTGCACATCGGCAACCGGCTCGACACCGACGTACGGCCGGCGCAGGCCCTTGGACTGTCGACCGTCTGGGTATTGCGCGGCGAGGCACCGCCACAGCCGACGGCTGAGCAGCTGGCCGAGCCCGACCTCGCGGTGCCCGACCTGAGCACGCTCGCCGACCAGCTGCTGATCCCGAGTGTCGTGCCATGAGTGTCGTACTCGGGGTGGATCTCGCGACCGCATCGGCGCGGGTCGTCGCGGTCGATCTGGCCGGCGCGGTGCTGACCGAGACAGCCGTGCCGCTGCCGCCGGTCCGCCATAGCGCCGGCGGAAGGGCGGAGCAGGACGCGGACTACGCGGCCGTGGTACACGTGGCGATCGGGGCGACCGCACACCGGCTGGGCGCACGCGCCGACGACGTCGTCGCGCTGAGCATCACGGGCACCTCCGGCACCGTCGTGCCGTGCGACTCGAACGGCGCACCGGTGAGTGCGGCGCTGATGTACGACGACCGCCGGGCGGCCACCCTGGCCGAGCAGCTCTCCGACGTCGTGGGTCACCTGCCCCAGCACCGGCTGCTCAGCGCACCCACCTCCGCGCTGGCCCGGATCGGCTGGCTGCAGCAGCAGGCGCCCGCGCCGCTCTACCTCAGCACCCCTGACGTGGTGCTCGCGGACCTGGCTGGTCACGTCGTCGCGGCCGACACCAGCCACGCCCTGAAGAGCGGTGCCGACCTCGCCACGGTGGACTGGCCGGAGGACGTCCTCGCCGCCCTGGGTGTGCCGACATCGGCGCTACCCACGCTGGTCCCACCCGGCACCGTCGTCGGAGAGGTCGACGCGACGATCGCCACCGCGCTCGGGTTGCCGCCACGGGTCCGGCTGGTGAGCGGCATGACCGACGGCTGCACGGCACAGATCGCCGCTGGCGCGGTGACGCCCGGCACCTCGGTGGGTGTGCTCGGCACGACGTTGGTGCTCAAGGGCGTGACGCCGCAGCTGGTCACCGGGTTCGACGGCGCCGTTTACAGCCACCGATCGCCGAGCGGCGACTACTGGCCGGGCGGTGCCAGCAACGTCGGTGCCGGCGGGCTCAGTCACTGGTTCGCCGACACCGACCTGGCCGCGGCCGACGCAGCGGCCGCCGCGCGCGGTCCCTCGACGCTGCTGTGGTACCCGCTGGTGGCAGAGGGAGAACGGTTCCCGTTCGTCGCGCCAGACGCGCGCGGCTTCACCAGCGGGGACGCGGTCGACGCCGTCGACCGCTACCGCGCCCACCTCGAGGGTGTTGCCCTGGTCGAGCGGCTCGGTGTGGAGCGGCTGGCGGCCGCAGGGGTGGCCTCTCACGAGCACCACGCCGTCGGCGGGGGGAGCCGCAGCGAGACCTGGTTGCGGATCCGGGCCACTGCCCTGGGCAGACCGGTCCGCCGTGCCGCGCAGGCGAGCAGCGGGTTCGGCGCCGCCGTACTCGCGGCGTCCCCCTCGTACGGCGGGCTGTCCGAGGCGACGCACGCGATGGTGCGCGACGACCTCACCGTCGACCCCGTGGCCGCGGAGGTCGCGAGGATGGACGACCGGTACGCCGAGCTGACCGAGGCCTTGGTCGCCCGTGGCTGGCTGACCCGCGAACCAACACCGTTAGCCGAGAAGACGTTGTGATGAAGGAGAAGTCTGCAGTGAACACCCACGACGACAGCACGCTCCCCGCCGAGGTGCGGGCGCTGCTGGATCGGGCCAACCGCCTCGGCGCCGACCCGACTGTCACCAACTTTGCGGGCGGCAACGTCTCGGCCACGGTGCGGGTGCTGAACCCGGCGACCGGCTCCGACGTCGACCTGCTGTACGTGAAGGGCAGTGGGGGAGACCTCGGCACGCTCCAGGCGGAGGGACTCGCCGTCCTCGAGATCGACCGGCTGCGTGCACTGGACAAGGTCTACCGCGGTGTCGAGCACGAGGACGAGATGGTCGACCTCTTCTCGTACTGCACGTTCGGAGCGCCCCGGGCGGCGGCCTCGATCGACACGCCGATGCACGGGCTGGTCGGAGCGGCGCATGTCGACCACCTGCACCCGGACGCGGTGATCGCGCTCGCGACGGCCGCCGATGGCGAGGAGCTGGTACGCCGGTGTTACGGCGAGCGAGTCGCGTGGGTGCCGTGGGTGCGACCTGGTTGGGAGCTGGGCCGGATGATCTCCGACCTGCAGAGCAGCCGTCCGGAGCTCGAGGGTGTCGTGCTCGGCGGGCATGGCCTCACGGCCTGGGGGGAGACCAGCGACGAATGTGAGCAGCGGTCCTTCGGCCTGATCCGGGAGGCGCAGGCGTTCATCGATGCCGAGGGCGGCGCGGAGCCGTTCGGTCCTGTTGTGCCGGGCCGCGAGCCGTTGGCGGATGACGCACGTCACGCGCGGGCCGTCGAGCTTTTCCCCTACCTGCGTGGGATCGCCAGCACGGACGCCCGCCAGATCGGTCACTTCACCGACTCGGACGTCGTCCTCGACTTCCTCACCCGCGAGTCCGCGCCGCGGCTGGTGATGCTCGGCACCTCGTGCCCCGATCACTTCCTCCGCACCAAGGTGCGGCCGCTGCTGCTCGACACCGCGCCCGATGCGCCGCTGGCGGACGTCGTGGAGCGGCTGCGCACGCTGCATGCGGAGTACCGGGACGAGTACCTCGCCTACTACGAGCGGCACGCCACCCCAGACAGCCCGGCGATGCGCGGCGCCGACCCGGCGATCGTGCTGGTGCCGGGTGTCGGGATGTTCTCCTTCGGCGCGGACACACAGACTGCCCGGGTGGCCGGCGAGTTCTACGTCAACGCGATCAACGTGATGCGCGGGGCCGAGGCGCTCTCGACGTACTCGCCGGTGGACGAGGCCGAGAAGTTTCGGGTCGAGTACTGGGAGCTGGAGGAGCGCAAGCTCCGGATGCGGCCGGCCCCGAAGGCGCTCGCCGGCCGGGTCGCTCTGGTGACCGGCGGCGCGTCGGGCATCGGCCGGGCGACGTCGGAGGCCCTGTCGGCCTCAGGGGCCGTGGTCGTCGTCGCCGATCTCGACGTCGAAGGCGCCGCGGACGTCGCCGCGGAGCTCGGTGGCCCGGACCGGGCGACCGGCGTGGCCGTGGACGTGGCCGACGAGCAGTCGGTGTCCGAGGCCGTCCGCGCGGCCACGCTGGCGTACGGCGGCGTCGACCTGGTCGTCAACAACGCGGGGCTGACCCGGGCCGGGAGTCTCGCCGACACCGACCTCGCCGACTGGGACCTGCAGTTCTCGGTGCTGGCGCGCGGGTCGTTCCTGGTCTCGCGGGCGACTGCCGCAGTGATGCGGGCACAGGACATGGGTGGCGACATCGTTTACGTGGTAAGCAAAAACGCCGTGTTCGCGGGCCCCAACAATGTGGCGTACAGCTCGGCGAAGGCGGCCCAGGCACACCAGGTGCGGCTGCTCGCCGCGGAGCTGGGCGAAGACGGCATCCGTGTCAACGGGATCAACCCGGACGGGGTGGTTCGTGGCTCCGGCATCTTCTCCGGTGGGTGGGGCGCCGAGCGGGCCAAGAACTACGGCGTCGAGGAGTCGGAGCTGGGGGCGTTCTACGCGCAGCGCACGCTGCTCAAGAAGGAGGTCCTGCCTGAGCACGTGGCGCGGGCGGTGGTGGCTCTGACCGACGGCACGCTCGAGGTCACGACGGGGCTGCTGGTCCCGGTGGACAGCGGCGTCACACAGGCGTTCCTGCGCTGACCCGGACGAGGAGGTCACGATGGCGAACACGTTCGGCGTGCACGGCATGGTCTGGGTGGGCGGTTGGTCTGCTGCCGAGGCCGAGAAGGCAGTCGCGAGTACGGCGGAGTGCGGGTACGACCTGATCGAGCTGCCGGCGCTCGACCCTGCGGCGTTCGACGTCGACCTCACGTCACGGCTGCTGGACAAGCACGGGCTGAGGGCGGCGGCCAGTCTCGGTCTCGACGAGGCGACGGACGTGTCGAGCGAGGACGGCGCGGTCGTCGGTGCCGGACGCCGGCGACTCGCGGACGCTCTGACCCTGGTGCGGGACCTCGGCGGCGACTACCTCGGCGGGGTCGTGTTCTCCAAGCTGGGCCGCTACACCGAGCCGGTGACCGAGCGGGGACGGTCGCACTCGATCGAGAGCATCGGGTGGCTGGCCGACCGCGCCGCCGACTCCGGGATCACCATCGGTGTCGAGGTCTGCAACCGCTACGAGACCAACGTGATCAACACGGTCGAGCAGGCCCTGGCATTCGTCGACGAGGTGGACCGGCCGAACGTGGTCGCCCACCTCGACACATACCATATGAACATCGAGGAGACCTCGATGCGCGAACCGGTGCTCGCGGCACATCGCGCCGGCAAGCTGGGCTATGTCCACGTCGGGGAGAGCCATCGCGGCCAGCTCGGGACCGGAACGATCGACTGGCCGGCCTTCTTCGGCGCGCTCGCCGAGGTCGGATACGACGGCACGATCACGTTCGAGAGCTTCTCCTCGGCCGTCGTCGACCGGTCGTTGTCGTCGACGCTGGCGATCTGGCGCAACACCTGGGACGACTCGCTGGAGCTGGCCCGCGGCGCCCGCGCCTTCCTCCGCGACCACGTCGGCTGAGCACTGGGCGCGCTCACCCCCTCGCGCCAGTCAGTAACGGCAGACCCTGACCCGCGAGGTTGACGGAACGTGTCAACTCGGGGACGTCATGTGACCGTCATTCGGCGGTCGGCCCGACGTCACTGGTCGTGCATCCCCGCTCGCGAGGTCGCCCATCGTGGCTCGTCCGGCTCGGCGCCGGAGAACACCGTTGCTGCGGTCGAGCTCGCCGTCGACCAGCACGCCAGCTTCGTCGAGGTCGATGTCCAACGATCACCCTCGTTGAGCTGCGCCAGCTCGACGCCGGGGCCTGGTTCTCAGACGACTTCGCCAGCGAGCCGGTGCCGACCCTGCGGGAGGTCGTCGAGGCCCTGGGAGGACGTACGGGGTTCCTCCTCGAGCTGACGAGCCCCGAGCTCTACCCCGGCATCGAGAACGAGATCATCAAGGAGCTGTCCGCGATCCCCGGCTACCTCCCCGGAGCGCTCAAGGCCGACCTGTTCGGCCGACCGACGGCGGATGCGGGAGTTCGTCAACCTCGGGGTGGACGGCATCATCACCGACTACCCGGCCGTGCTTCGCGACATCCTGAGGAGCCGCGGCTGAGTTCCCCGTACACCTTCCAAGGCAGAGAGGAAGCCGCTTTCCCAGCACCCGCTGGGAAAGCGGCCTCCGCCGTCAGGCACTCAGGCGCTCAGAGCTGAGCCTTGCCGGCCTCGTCGGCGCTGGCCAGTGCGGCTGTCCGGCGCTGCTCCGCCTGCTGCGGCAGAGCGGTTTTGGGGCGCCGTGGTGCAACGCCGTCCCAGTGCTCGGTGTCCTGGCCTTGTCACTCGTCGTTGGGTTCGAGAGGGTGCTCGTCATGGATCCGATGAGCCCTGCCTATGACACCGGGCCGCTGTTGGCGATCGCCGCCGCCGCGGTCGCCCTCCTGCTGCTGCTGATCATCAAGCTCAAGCTGCACGCGTTCCTCGCGCTGGTGCTGGTGAGCCTGGTCACCGCCCTGGTCGCCAAAGTGCCGCTGGGTGACGTCCCCGACGTACTGCTGTCCGGCTTCGGCACGACGCTGGCGTCGGTCGCCCTGCTGGTCGGCTTCGGGGCGATGCTCGGCCGGATGCTCGAGGTGTCGGGCGGTGCACAGACCTTGGCCGACACCCTGATCTCCCGGTTCGGCGAACGGCGCGCGCCGTTCGCGCTCGGGGTGGCGTCGCTGCTGTTCGGCTTCCCGATCTTCTTCGACGCCGGTCTGGTCGTCTTCCTGCCGATCATCTTGTCCGTGGCGCGCCGCTTCGGGGGGTCGCTGCTGCTGTACGCGCTCCCGGCTGCCGGCGCCTTCGCGGCGATGCATGCGATCGTGCCGCCGCACCCCGGTCCCGTCACCGCGGCGGAGCTACTCGGAGCGAACGTAGGCGTGGTCCTGCTGGTCGGCATCCCGGTCGCCGTCTTGTCCTGGTACGTGGGCGTGCTCCCGTTTGCCAAGTGGGCCGGGCATCGGATCGAGATCCCGGTCCCCGCGACCTTCGGCGGGTCCGCCGCGACCGAGGAGCGCGCCGGTGAGAAGGACGGTGCGGACGCACCTGCCGCCACCGCACCGTCGTTCGGCGTCGTCCTGGCGATGCTGTTGCTGCCGCTGGCGCTGATCACGCTGAACACCGTCGTCACGACGCTGCAGACGACCGGAAGCGTCGACGAGGACGCCAGCTGGGCCAACCTGCTCACGCTGATCGGGCAGACGCCGGTCGCGCTGCTCATCACGGTGCTCGTGTCGATCTGGACGCTCGGCACGCGGGGTCGCTCGCTGGCCGACGTCGAGCACCTGCTCAACGACGCGCTCGCGCCGATCTGCGCGATCATCCTGATCACCGGTGCGGGCGGCATGTTCGGCGGGGTGCTGCGGTTCACCGGCATCGGCACGGCGCTCGCGGACTCACTCGACGCGCTCGGTCTGCCGCTGATCTTCGCGGCGTTCGTGATCGCTACCGGGCTTCGGGTGGCGCAGGGTTCGGCGACGGTCTCGCTGACGACGACGGCCGGGCTGCTCGCGCCGGCGGTGGCGGCTACGGACGGCCTGTCGGAGATGGATCTGGTCGCGCTGGTGATCGCCATCGCCGCCGGCGCGACGGTGCTGTCGCACGTCAATGACTCCGGCTTCTGGCTGGTCAGCCGGTTCTTCGGGATGGACGAGAAGACCACGCTGAAGACCTGGACGGTGATGGAGACGACGCTCGGGCTGACGGCGTTCGTGATCAGCGTCGTGCTCTGGTACGTGTTCTAGGGGCGTGGTCGTGGCGGCGACGCAGCACATCGTGGTGATGGGCGTCTCGGGAGCGGGCAAGAGTGTCGTCGGCCTACCCCTGGCGGAGCGTCTCGGGTACGAGTTCGCCGAGGGCGACGACTTCCACCCCGCCGCGAATATCGCCAAGATGTCCGATGGCGTACCCCTCACCGACGAGGACCGATG
>WHTB01000147.1 GCA_009379735.1 Propionibacteriales bacterium | reverse complement strand
GAGTCGCTGCTCACGCGCATCGACAAGGTCAACCCGGTGCTGAACGCCGTCGTCGAGCTGCGCGGCGATGAAGCCGTACGCGCAGCCGGCGAGGCGGACCAAGCGCTCGCCCGCGGTGACGACGTCGGCCCGTTGCACGGCGTGCCGATGACCATCAAGGACAGCTTCCACGTCACAGGTCTGCGCACCACCTGGGGCAACCGCGTGTTCCGGGACTACGTCGCCGACTGGGACGCGACCGTCGTACGCCGACTCACCCGAGCAGGTGCCCGCATCGTCGGCAAGACCAACGTCGCGTTCATGCTCGCCGACTTCGGGCAGACGACCAACGAGCTGTACGGGCGGACCAGCAACCCGTGGGACACCGCTCGCAGTCCGGGCGGCTCCTCGGGCGGTGCCGCCGCGGCCGTGGCCGCCGGGCTGTCGTTCCTCGAGTACGGCTCCGACCTCGTGGGGTCGCTGCGCATTCCGGCCGCCTTCTGCGGCGTGTACTGCCTGCGCCCCACGGCGGGCACGGTCCCGCTGACCGGTATGCAGCCGCCCGGTCCGCCCGCCCCTTCGAGCGAGATGGCGGACCTGTCGGCCGTGGGGCCGCTCGGCCGGTCCGCCTCCGACCTGCGTACAGCGTTCCGCGTAACCGCCGGCCCCGAGGACCCGACCGCGAAGGCGTACTCCTGGCGTCTCGCCCCGCCGCGGCACTCCCGGATCTCCGACTTCCGGGTCGGGTACGTGCTCGATCACGACCGCGCCCCCGTGTCGAGCGAGGTCACCACGGTGCTGTCTGAGCTGGTGGACCGCATCGAGCGGGCCGGCGCAACGGTGGTGGAAGGGTGGCCCGACGGCGTCGACCCGGTCGCCCAGGCGGAGACGTTCGGCTACCACGTCGGTGTCTTCTTCGCCCACCACCAACCAGGGGCGGAGCTCCCGGAGCCGTCTCAGCTCGTCGCTCAGGAGCAGGCCCGGATGGCGGCCCGCGCGGCGTGGTCGCGGCAATTCTGCGACCTGGACGTGTTCCTGTCGCCGGCCACCATCACCCCGGCGATCCACCATGACTCCCGGCCCTTCGAGCAGCGGATGATCACGACACCCGAGGGTGACCGGCCCTACGACAGCCAGTCGTTCTGGAGCGCGCACGCGTCGCTATCCGGGCTACCGGCTGTGGTCGCTCCGGTCGGGTCCACCACGGACGGGCTGCCGGTCGGGATGCAGATCGTCGGGCCTGCGCACGAGGACGACACGGCGATCACCTTCGCCGAGCTGCTCACCGACCTGACCGGCGGCTACCGGCCACCGCCGTGCTGACCGCCTCGCCCGCTAGTTTGTGCGCATGTCCGACGGCAGAGTGGGCCAGTAGCCGATGGAGGTCGTGACGTACTCCGAGCGGCCGGACCTCGCGGAGGAGGCGCGCACCGTACTCCGGGTGAAGTGGCCGGAGTTCATCCACCACGACGCGGTCTCGGAGGCCTATCTCGGCCGCGTCGAGGAGTACTTCTCGACGTACGACGTGCTGCTGCTGGACGACGGCCGGGTCGTTGCCGGTGGCTGGGGCGTTCCGCTGCGTTGGGACGGCAGCATCGCGGATCTTCCGGACGGCTTCGACGGGGCGCTGGTCCGGGCGGTGCAGGATCACGAGGCGAGCGTCGCGCCCACCACGCTGAGCTTCATGGCCGCGGTTGTCGGCGACCGGGTGACCAAGCGTGGCCTGGCCCGCGAGGTCCTCACCACCCTGCGCGACCGGGCTACCGCCGCCGGGCTGTCGCACGTCATCGCCCCGCTGCGCCCCACGCTCAAGCCCCGCTATCCGCTCACTCCGATGGCGACGTTCGCCACCTGGACGCGTGCCGACGGGCTGTCCATCGACCCGTGGATCCGCACTCACCAGCGGATGGGCGCGAAGGTCCTCGGCCCCGCCCCGCGGTCCATGGTCATCACCGGGACCGTTGCCGAGTGGGAGTCCTGGACCAGCATGCTCTTCCCCGAGACGGGTCAGTACGTCGTGCCCGACACTCTCGGCCTGGTCGACATCGACCGCGAGCGAGACATGGGCACGTACGTCGAGGAGAACCTCTGGATCCAGCATCTCTGACGCGCCGAGCCCGATTGTGTTTTGGTACGGGGCGCCCCCGTTCCATTAGGTCTGGAACGGGGCGCCCCCGTGCCAGACGGGGTGGGCGCGCATCGGGTGCGATCTCGGCCAGTTACCCCGCTGGGACTGCGATCACGACCTCGTTGCTCCGGAAGGCGTCACCGTCCCAGTCCCGGCAGGTCACGAGGACCAGCCGGGACGGGCCGCGCTGGTCGAACAGGTCGGCCGCGTTCGCCGCCAGCTCGTCCTTGGAGTAGGTCGTGAGCGAGGCGACGCGGTACTGCAGGTCGCGGCCGTCGATCCGTACGACGACCTCGTCGTCTCCCTGCAGCTCGTGGAGATCGTCGAACACCCCGCCGCCGCCCTGCACCGTGTGACCGGCGACGACGGCGGCTCCGCGGGATGCACCCGGACTCACGCCACCTGCCCACCAGCCCACCGTCGCCGGATCCGAGGGCGGAGGCAAGACCTCCCCTTCGGCCTCGACGGCGACGAAGGGTGCCCGGAGGTCGAGCCGCGGGATCAGGATCTCCTGCGGCTCGCCGGGGCGCGTCGCTCGCTCGACCTCAGGGGTGGGCGGTGCGCCCCGGCCGTCGGCGACCGCCGCCGAACCGGCCGCCGCCGAATCGGCCACGTGCGGTCCGGTCGGGTCGGCAGTGCCGCCGCCCATGACCAGCACCAGCCCACACCCGGCGACGATGACGCCGACTACCACCAGCCAACGAGCGCCGCGGTTGCGCCTACCCCTTGCCACGGCGGCGGATCGCCAGCGCTGTGCCACCGCAGGTCAACAGACCGCCCAGCGCGACGATGGCCCAGCCCAGGTTGGTCGGGTCGGGGGCGACGCCGATGCCGGCCGGGATGACCGTCGGCACCTCGGCCGCCTCCGGCGCCTCGGAGGGCACGTCCCCTGCGGGTACGTCCTCCGAGTCCGACGGCTCGTCCGACGGCTCGTCCGACGGCTCATCCGACGGCTCATCCGACGGCGGCGTCGCGCAGTTCTCGACCCAGAACACCTTGTGCTTGACGTCGGCGCCCTGCGAGTGCGGCGCGTGGATGGTGAGCTTGACGTGGTAGCCCTGCTTGGGGTGCGGGTCGCCGGTGAACGCGAGCTGGTAGGTCTCGCTGGCATCGAGGTCGGTGCCGCCGCCGGGCTCGTCCTGACCAATGAACGGGTTGAGCTCGCCACTGGCGACCGACAGGGTGCGGCCGTCGCGGGTGGGGGAGTGCAAGGCGAACTCAACGGTCGCGTTGAAGTCACCGGCACCGTAGTTGTAGAAATCGACCTGGAAGGCGCAACCCACATGGGGCTCGTTGTCCGGATGGTCGTCGAACGGCGCGTCGTCGATCTTGACAGTGCCGTTGTTGCCGGGGTGGTCACCAGCCGGCTTGTCGGGCTTGCCCTCGCCGGACTTGCCCTTGTCCCCCGACTTCCCCTTGGAGTCGCTGGCCGCCGCGTCGGTGGCCGCGTCCTCGGTCGCCTCGTCGGCCACCGCCGGACTGGCCACCAGGACCGCACCACCTATCAGTAGGCCGGCGCCTAGAGCTGCCGCCATGGTCGCCCCGATGCTCCGCCCGGATCGTCGCACGCCTGTCATTGCTTCCCTCTCGAAACACTGGCCCGGCGACTTCGAACGAACAACGCCAGGCTAGGTAGGTGCGCCGCACAGTCCCTCCTGGCGCGAGGGTTATCTTGGCACAGCTCAGACTGGTTCCGCGAGACCCAAACACGGTTTCATTTCGGTATCGGCTGACCCTATTTCGTTGCACAGTTGCAGAAAACGGACATCACGCTTCAGTAGTCGAGGTGCTGCACGCCCGCCGTGTTGAGCATTTGGTAGCCGCTGCCGAGTGCGCGCGGCAGCAGGTCCAGGGCCTTGGCGTCGAGGCCGACCAGGATGCGCCCACGGCCGCGCCGTACACCGCGCAGGATGGTGGCGGCGGCCGAGTCCGCACTGGTGAACGCGACCTTGTCGAACAGCCCCGCGGTACGCGTCGCGTCCTCGGAAGCGCCGACCCGGGCGTTGCGGGCGATGGCGGTCTTGATGCCGCCGGGATGCACGCAGCTGACCGCGACGGGGCTCCGTTGCAGCTTGAGCTCCTGGCGCACCGACTCGGTGAACCCACGGACTGCGAACTTAGCCGAGCGGTACGCCGCCTGCTTGGGCATCCCGAGCAGGCCGAACAGGCTCGAGATGTTGACCAGGTGCGTGTCGGACCCGGCCGACAGTTGGGGGAGGAACGCCTGCGTCCCGTGTACGACCCCCCAGAAGTTGATCCCCATCAACCAGTCGAAGTTGTCGTACGTCGTCTCGGCCAGCGACGCCGACAACGCGACGCCGGCGTTGTTGACCACCAGCTCGGCGGGTCCGAGGTCGGCCGCCACCTGGTCGGCGTGGGCGAAGACCGCATCGCGGTCGGCGACGTCCACCACATACCCGTTGACCTTCGCGCCGTGGGCCGCGTCTTCCAGCGCGGCGGCCAGCGAGCGGCCGATTCCTGATCCGGCGCCGGTCACGACGCAGACGCGTCCGTGGAAGGTCTTCATCCGTGCGCTCCTTCGGGTACGTCGCCGGCCCGTTCGCCCGCACGCTCGCGGCGGTAGGAGGCGAGGTCGAACCGGCGGGTGATCGACCGGAAGTCGAAGGTGAACCGCGGCCACAACGTGGTGTTGCGCCCGGAGGCGTCGAGGTACCAGCTGGCGCAGCCGCCGTCGGTCCACACCGTGCCCTTCATCTGCTGCTGCAGGCCGGCGTTGTACGCCTCCTGGACGGCAGGCTCGACCTCGACGGCGGCCAGCCCCGCTTCGTCCATCCGGCGCAGGGCGTCTCGGATGTACGCCACCTGCGACTCGATCACGAACACCATCGAGCTGTGCCCGAGCCCGGTGTTCGGCCCGATCACGAGGAACAGGTTGGGAAACCCGGCGACGGTCGTCCCCCGGTAGGCCTGCATCCCCGCGGACCACGTCTCGGCCAGGCTGATGCCGTCACGGCCGCGGACCCGATGCGCCACCGGCAGGTCGGTCGTGTGGAACCCGGTGCCGAAGATGATCGCGTCGACCTCGCGCTCGGTGCCGTCCGCGGTCACGATGCTGTTCGGCCGTACCTCGGCGATCCCGTCGGTGACGACCTCCGCGTTGGGCTGCGTCAGGGCGGGGTAGTAGTCGTTGGAGATCAGGATGCGCTTGCAGCCGATCGCATAGTCCGGCGTCAGCTTCGCGCGCAGCTCCGGGTCCTCGACGGAGCGGGCCAGGTGCCGGCGTGCGATCAGCTCGGCGACCTTCAATGCCCTGCGTTGCAAGGCAAAACCGATGACATACGACTCGCGGCCCCAGTAGATGGCGGTGCGAGACAGCCGCTGGAACCCGGGCAGGTGGCGGAACGCCCACCGCTCGGGGCGGGTGTACGCACGGTCGTGCCGTGGCATCACCCAGGGCGCGGTGCGCTGGAACAGGTGCAGTCGCTCGACCTTCGGCTGGATCTGCGGCAGGAACTGGATCGCCGAAGCGCCGGTGCCAACGACCGCGACCCGCTTGCCGGTCAGGTCGTACTCGTGGTCCCAGCTGGCCGAGTGGAACGTCGCTCCTTCGAACGTCTCCAGGCCGGGCAGCTTCGGCACGATCGGGTCGCTCAGGGGTCCGCACGCACTCACCAGGACCTGTGCGTCCAGGTCGCCGCCCGAGGTGCGGATCCGCCACACCTGTGCGTCCTCGTCCCAGTCCGCCGCGAGCAGCTCGTGGTAGAACCGCACCTTGTCCAGCACACCGGACTCCGTGGCGCACCGGCGCAGGTAGGCGTGGATCTCCGGCTGTTCGGAGAACGAGCGGCTCCAGTCGGCGTTGGGGGCGAAGGAGAACGAGTACAGGTGCGAGGGGACGTCGCACGCCGCGCCGGGGTAGTGGTTGTCACGCCAGGTGCCGCCGAGGTCTCCGGCCCGCTCGAGCAGCACGAAGTCGTGCTCGCCGGCCCGCTGCAGCTGCATCGCCATGCCGAGTCCGCCGAAGCCGGTGCCGATGATGGCGACCCGGACAGTCGTCGATCCGGTCGTCATGGATCCTCCCTCGAGGTCTATTGACCGTTGGTCAGTAACCTCAGAGTGCCGGTAGTATTGACCTCAGGTCAACAAAGCGGAGGTGTGACCGTGGCCACGCGCACGCGGCTGGGTCCGGAGGCGCGGCGCCAGCAGCTGGTCGAGATCGGGATCGCGATGGTCGCCGACGGCGATGTCGCGACCATCGACGACCTGCGGATGGACGACGTGGCCGTCCGGGCCGGCGTCTCCAAGGCACTGCTGTTCCACTACTTCCCGGCCAAACGGGACTTCGCGGTCGCGGTTGCCCGGGCGGCGGCTGCCGACCTGCTCGCCCGGACCGACCTCGCGCCCACCGACGACCTGATGGGTGGTATGCGCGCCAGCGTCGCCGCCTTCGTGGAGTATGTCGAGGGACGGCGCGACGCCTACGTCGGGCTGGTCCGCGGCTCGGCCAGCGGTGACGCGGCGATGCGCGCGGTCTACGACGAGACCCGTGACGCGATCACCCGTCGTACCCTCGACGCCCTCGATCGGGCCGGACTACCCCACGACGAGGTGGTCGCTCTCGCGGTCCGGGCCTGGCAGGCGTTCGTCGAGGAGGCGGTGATCGCCTGGCTCGACGAACCTCGGATCACCCGCGACCGGATGCTCGACCTGCTGGTGCAGAGTTTTCTCGCGATCGTCGGATCGACACAATCGGACCCGTGACCGACGACCAGCGGAGCATCTACCTCACCATCGACCTCGCCCTGCGGGTGGGCGAGGTCGTGCTCGCCTCGGGGGCCGGCGCAGCCGACACGACGTCGATGATGCTGTCGGTGACCTCGGCCGCGGGGCTGCGCAACTGTGAGATCGACGTGACCTTCACGTCGCTGACGCTGTCCTTCCAGTCCGAGCCCGACACTCCTCCGGAGACCCACACCCGCCAGGTCCGGTACCGCGAGATCGATTACTCGCGGCTGACCGACGTCGACCACCTGGTCCGTCAGTTCGCCGCCGCGGAGATCGACCTCGACGAGGCGCGGCGGCAGCTCGGCACCATCGTGACGTCGGGCCACCCGTACCCCCGCTGGGCGTCGACGCTCGGCTGGGGGTGCATGGCCGGCGGCGCCGGCATCCTGATCGGTGGCGACTGGATCGCCTGCGTGGTGGCGTTCTGCTCGGCGATGATCGTCGACCAGCTGAACCGGATGGTCTCCCGCCGGCGCATCCCGAGCTTCTACCAGCAGGTGCTCGGCGGCTTCCTCGCCACGGTGATCGCGGTCGGCATCGACCGGGTCTCGCCGCAGACGTCGGCCTCCCTGATCGTCGCCGCGGCGATCATCGTCCTGCTGGCCGGGATCGCGATCGTCGGAGCGGTCCAGGATGCGCTCACCGGGTTCTACGTGACCGCCAGCGCGCGCAGCTTCGAGGCGATCCTGCTCACCGCCGGGATCATCGCGGGTGTGTCGGCCGGCCTCGGCCTGGCCCAGGCGGTGGGCATCGAGCTGACCGTGCAGGCGCTCGACCCGCTCGGGCTGTCGCACCTGCCGACCGCGATCGTGGGGGCAGCGGTGGTGTCGGCCGCGTTCGCGTTCGCCTGCTTCGCCCCGTGGCGCACGCTGCCGCCGGTCGCGGCCCTGGGCGCGCTCGGACAGGTCGCCTTCCGGCCCGCCATCGAGCTCAACCTGGGCATCGCGTGGGGGTCGGCGACCGCCGCGATCCTGGTCGGCCTGCTGAGCTTCTCGATCGCCGCCCGGGTACGCGTGCCGCCGCTGGTCATCGTCGTGTCGGGCATCGTGCCCCTGCTGCCCGGCCTGTCGATCTACCGCGGGCTGTTCCAGCTGTTCCGGGAGAACCCGGTCGGAGTGACCAGCATGTTCAGCGCGGCCGCGATCGCGGTCGCGCTGGCGGCCGGCGTCATCCTCGGGGAGTACGTCGCGCAGCCGCTCGCGCGTGAGGCCCGCCGGCTGGAGACGCGGCTCGCCGGTCCGCGGCTGGTCGGCCCGCTTCGGCCGAAACGCCGGCCGCGTGAGCGCCCCGTTCGTGAGCGTCGCCCCCGCGAATGGCCCCGCGAACGGCCCCCACGTGAGCGTCCACCGCGTGAGCGAAAGGGACCAGGCGGCGATCGGACCACGTAGATTCGGGGGCATGCGCTTCGCTGTCCTGGACACCGGCGCGGCCGGCCACCCGTCGGCTGCGGCTCTGACCGCAGCCGGTGAGGGTGACGTACTCGGGGCAGCGGGTAGGTGGGGGATGGAGAGGTGGCTGCTGCAACGTCAGCGGCTGACAGGATCGCTCGGCGATCGGTTCCCTAACCCGAAGGTTGTGCAGTGATGGCATTCCTGCTGCGGGTCGAGCTGCCCGACGTACCCGGCTCCCTCGGTGCACTCGCGTCGTCCATCGGCGCCGCCGGCGCCAATATCGAGGCGATCGAGATCGTCGAGCATGTCGCGGACGGTACGGCGATCGACGACGTCATGCTCGACCTACCGACGGGTGTTCTGCCTGACATGGTGATCTCTGCCTGCCAGAAGCTGGAGGGCATCCGGGTGCTCTGGATCTCGCGGTACACCGCGGGGACGAGCCTGACGATGGACCTGGAAGCGGTCGAGGCGTTGACCGCCGAGCCTCCGGCGGCGTTGTCGATCCTCGTCGACCTCGTACCGCAGACATTCCGCTGCGACTGGGCGGCACTGGTCGAGGGCGGCTCGGTGGTCGGCACGACGTCGGCGGCGCCGGACCTCGACGACCGGGTGCTGGGCGGGTGGCTGCCGCTGGGCAAGGCGAAGCGGCTGGAGCCCCCCGCGGCGGACCAGGCGTGGTCGACGATGGAGCTGGCCGGGGTACCGGCCGGGCCCGGGAAGGTCGTGCTGGTCGGCCGGCGTGGCGGTCCCGAGATCCTCGACTCCGAGTTGGCCCGGCTGGCGCACCTCGCGGCTCTGGCGGCATCGGTCAGCGCGGGCTGAGGTGCTGATCCCTCGTGCGACGGCGCACGGGATCGCCGACGGGTCGGTGACGCTGGCCTTCCGCCGCTGGGACGCGCCCCGCGTGCGGGTGGGTGGTCGGCAGCGTACGACCGTCGGCGTCGTCGAGTTCGTCTCGCTCGACCAGGTCGACCCGGACGCGTTGACCGAGGC
This sequence comes from Propionibacteriales bacterium, assembly GCA_009379735.1. Taxonomy (GTDB): domain Bacteria; phylum Actinomycetota; class Actinomycetes; order Propionibacteriales; family Nocardioidaceae; genus WHTB01. The sequence goes on along the minus strand of WHTB01000147.1, from coordinate 1,167 downwards.
GGACGCCACCGCGGCCGGCGCTGCCTCGGTCGATCGGCTCCAGCGGCTCTTGTCGCGCCGGACCGACGGTCAGGTCTACCGGATCGGCGTGCGCTGGGCCGGTCCCGATCTGCGCGAGGCGCTGCGCGAGACCCTGCCCGATGCCGCGGCGCTGGCCGAGATCGACGCCCGCCTCGACGCGATGGACGCCGCCCGGCGGACCGGCCCGTGGACCCGCGAGCTGCTGCGGCTGATCGCGAGCCGGGAGGGTGTGCTGGCCGCCGAGCTGGCGGCACACCTCGGTCGGGAGAAGCTGCCGTTCAAGCACGACGTACGCCGGCTGAAGGAGCTCGGTCTGACGCACAGCCTCGCGGTCGGGTACGAGCTGTCGCCACGCGGCCGCGCCTACCTCGACTCCCTCCGCTGAGTGTGACGTTTCCGACCGACACGCCGGCGTGTCGCGTCGGAAACGTCACGGTCAGCGGGGGTCCTTCGGCACGTGGGCGCCGAACGAGCGGCCCAGCGCGTCGACCTCGGCCTCCATCTGCGGCACCGTCTTGGCGAGCCTGGAGCGCAGCACCAGCATCGACGCGGGGGACGCGACGGCGGTGCGGGCGATGTTGGCGGCCATGACTGACTTCGGCACGTAGATCCGGCCGGCGCGGCGCCGGATGCCGTCGGCGATCGCCACGGCACAGTCCTCGACCGACGTGGTCGTGTTGGCCGGCCACGGCAGCTGCTTGCGGGTCGCCTTGAAGCTCGGCATGTCGCGCTCGGCGGCCCGCACCAGGTCGGTGTCGATCCACGAGGGGTGGCAGAGGCCGACGTCGACCCCGAGGTGCGCGACCTCCTGGCGCAGCGAGAGTCCGAACGCCTCGACGCCGGACTTACTCGCGTCGTACGCCGACATGCCGGCCAGCGGCGTGAACGCGGCGAGTGACGAGACGATGAGGACGTAGCCCTTCCGGTCGATCACGTGGGGCAGCGCGGCGTGGACCGTGCGGAACACGCCGGTGAGGTTGATGTCGATCGTCCGGGCGAACGCCTCCGGGTCGATCTGGCGCACGCTGCCGTACGAGGCGACGCCGGCGTTGGCGACCACGACGTCGATGCCGCCGAGCTGGTCGGCGATGCTGGTGACGGCCTTGTCCAGCGCCTGCTGGTCGGTCACGTCTGCCTCGGCCCACG
>WHTB01000417.1 GCA_009379735.1 Propionibacteriales bacterium | reverse complement strand
GCGGAGCAGCAGCCCGCCGACCAGCTGGGAGCCCAGGCATGACTGCCACCCCGCAGACCCCGTCGACGCCGGTCAGCACCCCGGCGGCCCGGGACGTCACCCCGGTGCAGCTGCACTCGGAGCGCTCCGTCCTGGGCCGGAACGCCCCGCGGCAGATGCGGGTCGGCAGGACCCTTCCGTTCAACGATGAGCGCCACCTGGCGGCCCACCAGTGGCTCGTCGACGAGGCCTGGCTGCTCGACGCCCAGGCGTACAAGGAGTGGCTGGAGCTGCTCGCCGAGGACGTCCACTACCTGATGCCGGTGCGGGTGACTACCGCGCTCGGCGCCGGGTACGACACCTCGCCCGGCATGGCCCACTTCGACGAGGACAAGTACTCGCTGTCCCGTCGGGTGGCGCGGTTCCTGACCGAGCACGCCTGGACCGAGGACCCGCCCTCGCGGTTGCGCCACCATCTGAGCAACGTGCGGACGTTCACCACGGAGAGCTCCGACCATCTGGTGGTCGACTCCGCGACCCTGGTGTTCCGCAATCGGGGAGACGTGCGGGAAGGCTCGTTCGTGTCCGCCGGCCGGGCGGACCTGCTGCGGCGGACACCGGACGGCTGGAAGCTGGCCCGGCGGACGATCATGGTGGACGACTCGGTGATGCGCATGCAGAACCTGGCGATCTTCCTGTGACGGCCGACCACGAGGGACGGGTCCTGCGATGACGCTGAGCTGGGAAGGCGAGGAGGCCGACGCGCGCGCCGCGCAGCGGGCGGCCGAGGAGCGAGCCGGACTCCTGGAGCACACCACCGGTGAGCCGATCTCCATCGGCAACGAGTTCGCCGAGGTGCGCGTGCTCCGGGTCGAGACCCGCAACGGCTCCCGGCTGCTTATCGAGTCGCCCAGGTCCGGCCAGTGGGTCGCGCTGTGCCCACTCGAGCTCGAGGCCCTGACCTGGCAGAACACGGCCACGTTCTCCGCGATGGTGGGCAATCCCTTCGGCCCGCTGGTGCGGGAGGACGAGGAACAATCGTGACCGGCTGGCTGGATGGGCGCCGTGCGCTGGTCGTCGGTGCCGGCTCCGGTATCGGCCGAGCGGTCGTCGACGTGTTCCTGGCCGAGGGGGCACAGGTGGCCGTCCTCGAGCGGGACGCGAACAAGAGCGCGGCGCTCGCCGACACCCTCCCTCAGGTCCCGGTGACCGTCGGCGACGCCACGAGCCGAGCCGCCAACGAGGAGGTGGTGGCGACCGCGGTGCACGCCTTCGGGGGGTTGGACGTCCTGGTCAGCTGTGTCGGGATCTTCGACTACTACCGCAGCATCGAGGACCTCGACGCCGACCTGCTCGACACCGCGTTCGACGAGATGTTCTCCGCGAACGTGAAGTCCCTGCTGCACTCGGTCAAGGCCGCGCTGCCGGCGCTGAAGGAGTCCGGCGGCGCCGCCGTCGTCCTGACCGAGTCGACGTCGGGCTACTACCCGGGTCGCGGCGGCGTGCTCTACCTGGCCTCCAAGTTCGCCGTACGCGGCCTGGTGACGGCGCTCGCCCACGACCTCGCTCCGGAGGTCCGCGTCAACGGGGTCGCCCCGGGCGGCACCCTCAACACCGATCTTCGTGGCCTGCCGAGTCTGGGCCTGGCGGACCGTAGCCTGGGCGACACGCCGAACCGTGCGGCAGAGATGGCCGCGCGGGTGCCGCTGCAGGCCGCGCTGTCCGCAGAGGACATGGCCTGGAGCTACGTGTTCCTGGCCTCGCAGCGGTCGCGCGGCATCACCGGCACGGCGGTCCATCCCGACGGCGGAGCCGGCGTATCCGCCGCCAAGAAGCGATCCTGAAGCGAGAGAGAGGAGAGTCGGACGTGCCGGTACTAAAGGCGGATTTCGTTATGTGCCAGGGCTACGCGAACTGCGTGGACGCCGCACCCGACGTGTACGACATCGACGACGACGGCGTCGTCGTGCTCCTGAAGGAGGAGATCACCGACGCGGAGCGGCCGCGCATCGAGGAGGCTGCCCGCAGCTGCCCGGTCAGCGCCCTGACCATCGAGGATTCATGACCGGCACGGTCGTCGTCGTCGGTTCCTCGGTCGGCGGGGTCCGGACGGCGCAGGCGCTGCGCAGCGAGGGGTTCGGCGGACGCGTCGTCCTGGTGGGGGAGGAGTCGCAGCTGCCCTACGACAAGCCGCCGCTGTCCAAGCAGTTCCTCACCGGGCAGTGGGACGCCGACCGGGTGCTGCTGCTGACACCGGAGAAGGCCGCGCAGGACGACATCGAACTGCGCCTTGGGTCCCCGGCGACCCGCCTGGACGTCGCCGAGCGCACCGTAATGCTGGCCGACGGCACGAGCCTGTCCTACGACAGCGCGGTGATCGCGACCGGTGCGTCGGCGCGGCCGTCCCCCTGGCGTGCGGACTCAGGCGTGCATGTCGTCCGCACACTCGAGGACAGCAGCCAGCTCCACGCGCAGCTGGCCGACGGCGGCCCCGTCGTCGTGGTCGGTGGCGGCTTCATCGGCGCGGAGGTGGCGGCGAGCGCGCGTGGGCTCGGGCACGAGGTCACCGTCGTCGATCCGCTGCCCACGCCCATCGGCCGCGTCGTCGGCCCCGAGATCGGGCAGCTGTTCACCGAACTGCATCACCGGCACGGCGTCGCGACCCGGTTCGGCGTCGG
>WHTB01000424.1 GCA_009379735.1 Propionibacteriales bacterium | reverse complement strand
TGCAGGGCCGGGTAGACGATCCGACCCCGCATGCCGGTGACGCTGTCCTCGAAGGCTGTCCAGGCCGACCGGGGGTCGTCGCGCTCGTACCCCTCGACCTCGTCCCGGGCGGGTGCGAGCAGGTGCGCGACCGAGCGGTCGACGCATCCCGCCCAGTCGGCTGGCTCCTGGGCCTTCCCGTCGAAGCCGGGTACGCGCCAGAACCTGCGGTACCCCCTGACCGCGACCTCGTGGCCGGCCTCGTCGCAGCCACGGACGAGGACGTCGACCGGGCCGAGGGGTACGTCGGGCCACGCGGGGGAGAGGTCGACGGCCTCGGCGTCCACCCACCCGGACCAGACGACGCGGTCGCGGTCAGCCACCTCGACCAGGAACCGTTGCGCGTCCTTGACCGGCGCCCACCGCAGCAGCGGCGGATGCACGAACCGTGGTGAGAAGGCAGTAGGCCCCTCGAACCGGATGACCCTCGTGACGTCCACGTACCTCAACATCGGTCCTCCCGGGCCATGCTGTCCGGTGCGAGCTCGAGGTCCTCGCGGCTGATGACGTTCAGCAGGGGAGTGCCGGCGATCCGCCTGCCGAGGTTCGTCGTGAACAGGTCCCAGATCCGGTCGACGTACCACGGGCTCTCGGTGGATCCCGAGATGTGCGCGGTGACGATCGTGTTCGGCAGGTCCCAGAACGGGTCGTCGCCTGGCATCGGCTGCCGGTAGTGGTCGTCGAGGGCGGCGCCCGCGATCCGGCCCTGGCGCAGCGCGTCGACCAGCGCCGCCTCCTCGACGATGCCGGCGCGGGCCGGGTTGAGCAGTAGCGCGTGTGCAGGTAGCTTCGCGAGCGCCTCGGCGTCGAAGAAACCCCTGGTGGCACTGGTGATCGGGGCTGCGATGACGAGGACGTCGAGCCCGGCGAGGAACTCGTCGCGCTGGTCGAGGCCGAACGTACGGTCGGGCCCGGCGGCGTCCCCCGGCCGGCCGAGCGGGTCGTACCTGGCGCCGCGGTCGCGGCTGCCGCTGCGCGACAGCACCCAGGTCTCGAGCCCGAGCGCGTGGCAGCGGCGCGCCACCTCACGGCCGATGTTCCCGAACCCGAAGATGCCGACCCGCCGTCCGCGCAGCTCCGACTGGAACGGGGCGGACCGGTCCCAGCGATGCTCCCCCTGGGCGGCGAGCATGTCGGGCAACCGGCGGCTGAGCGCGAGCATCATCAGCACGCACCACTCCGCGATCGGGATGTCGTTCACGCCGCTGGCGTTGGTGACGACCGTCCGCGGTGGCAGAGCCAGGCCGTTGAGCTGGGCGTAGCCGTGCGACCCGAGCTGTACCCACTCCAGTCGGCGCATCTGCTCGACGTTGGATGGGCACATGTCCGCGAACAAGATCGTGCACTCGCGGGCCAGGTCGGGCGGGATGGTGTCGGCCGGCCCGTACGGCTCGACGCAGTCGATCCGCAGGTCAGGGGCGATCGCACGCACCTGGTCGAGATGGTCGGCAGCGCCGGGCTGCGCGACCAGGATCCGATCGTTGCTCACCGGTCAGCTCCTCATCACCTTGCCTGGCACGCTGGCAAACTCCTCGGCACCAGGCCGGAAGGGGTAGGCCTCCTTCACCCGGTCCGTGAGCTCGATGCCGAGTCCGGGTGCTTCGGGGCGGAGGACCCTGCCGTCGCGGATGACCAGCGAGTCGCCCCAGATCTCGCGGTGCAGGGGCCCGGCCGCTGGTGGGATCTCGACGGTCACGGTGTTGGGCGACGCGAACGCGGCATGGACGTTCTGCATCACCGCACCGCCCGCACCCCATGCATGTGGTGCGACCGAGTTTCCCTGCTCGGCAAGGAGCTTCGCCGTACGGACGAAGTCACCGACGCCCAGCCAGGCGGCATCCGGCTGGCCGATCGTGAAGGCTCCGTTGACGACGAACGTCCTGAACTCCTCGAACGTCGTCAGCTGCTCGCCGCCGGCGACCGGGATCGGCGACCGCTCGGTGAGTGCGACGTAGCCCGGCAGGTCGGTGTACGGCAGCGGCTCCTCGAACAGGATGACACCGAACGGTGCGAGCGCGTCGAGCACCCGCGACGCCGTCTCCAGATCCCATCGGTCGTCGCCCTCGCGATGTCCCATATGCCCGTCGAGCAGGATCCCGGCGTCCGGCCCGACGTGGTCGCGCAGCAGCGCCAGCTTCTCGACCTCCGTCGCGACGGCCTCGTCGGCCGACCCAGCCCGCACCTCCTCGCGGCTGCCGGAGTCGACGTACCCGGAGCTGACCTTGAACGCGGTGAAACCGAGACCGAGGTAGAAGTCCGCCTTCTCGAGCAGCTGGTCCGTGGGCCAGGGCGACGGGCCGCCCGTCGCGTACGCCGGGAGGTCGGCCTGGCGCGAGCCGCCGAGCAGCTCGCACACCGGCTGGTCGAGCAGCCGGCCCAACAGGTCCCACAACGCGCCCTCGATGCCGGCGATCACCGCTGCCCCGAGGCCGACCCGTCCCCAGTACGCGCAGCAGGTCCGCATCCGGTGGGTCAGCGTGGCGATGTCGAGCGTGGCAGGGTCTTCGAACGGTGCCGCATT
>WHTB01000111.1 GCA_009379735.1 Propionibacteriales bacterium | reverse complement strand
TGGAGCCGACCGAGGAGGCGCGGGCCGCGGCCTACTCCATCGGTGGGTACGAGTCCTACGACTACGACTTCGGCTCGGGTACCGGCCAGTCGGTGTCACTGGACGACTTCGACTTCGGTTCCTACCAGAACTGACGTCGAGCGTCCGAAGGGGCGGGCGACCGGTCGCCCGCCCCTTCGCCGTCCGCGCCGAGGTTGCGCATCCGTCCGGAATCCTCGCGTCGAGGTTGCGCTTATGTCCGGAATCCTCGCGTCGAGGTTGCGCGTATGGCGGCTTGTTGGTGGTCAGGATGAGCCGAAGTTGCCCAATTGGGGCTCTTCTGACTGATGTGTTGGCCGGTGTCGCGGCTCGCGTATGGGTTCCGCCCCACTCGAAGCTCGTGCGCCCCGCGCCTTGCAGGCTCGGGGTGTACGAGGAACAGGCGGTTACGCCTCGTCCACGACTACGGCGAACAGAGCCATCGCGGCCTCCAACCTTCGGACGTCATGCCGCGCGTTGGCGTACGGGACCCCACCGCCCCACCTCATTGACTGGCGCGTTCCGTAGGCCTGCTGTCCGGTTTGTCCCTACGCAACGCGCCAGTCGATGCCCGCAGAGCCCGAGGCCCACCCACACATCGGTCAGCAGAGCCCCCGTTGGGCAAAACTCCACGCGCGGGCCGGGTGGGGTGGGCGTCAGGTGCGGTGCGAGGGGTGATGGTGGTGCGGGTGCCAGAGCCGGCTCAGATCCGGCTCGACGAACGGTCCGAACACGAAGCGGACGGGCTTCGACATCAGCAGGGCGGTGAGGAGGAGGGCGACGACCGCCGTCACGACGCCGCCCTGCCAGGAGACCAGGCCGTCGATGTCGGGAACCTCGAACCAGGTCGCGGCCAGGATCACGAACCCGTGCAGCAGGTAGGCGTACATCGTGGCGCTGCCGAGCCGGCTGAACGGCAGCGCCCGTCTGGGGGTCAGCGCGAGAAACGCCGTGATCAGCGTCAGCGCCACGACCATCAGACCGAGCCGGATCAGGGCGCCCTCAACGAAGCCGACCCCGAGCTCGGAGTAGCTCGATCGCCAGTAGATCCACTCCACCGTGACATGGGGTACGACGAGCCAGCAGATGACGGTTGCGGTGAGGAACGCCGCCACCGAGGCCGCCTGGATCGGTCGGGTGTGCAGCCGGTCGAAGTGCTCGCGCCGCAGCTTGATGCCCAGCACGAAGAACGGCAGGAATCCCATCACCCGCGACAGGGCGAACTCGTCGGCCGTACTCAAGCCCCCGACCAGCGAGATGGCGACTGCGACGGCTAGCGCGCCCTTCATGCCCTGCCAGACCGGCGCCGTCAGCCGCCAGATCAGCAACGCCGCGAGGAACCACATCAGCCACGGCGGGTCGACCAGGTCGGGCGCCCGGAACGGCTCACCGTCGACGAAGTCCATCGCCCACCGGTACAGCGTGCCGAACAGCACGTACGGCACTCCGACCGCGACCACAAGGCGTTGCACCCGGTGCGGGGTGAGATGGTCCGGCCGGGTCACATACCCGGTCATCAGCACGAACACCGGCATGTGGAACAGGAACAGCAACAGGTACCCGGCCTCGACCGCCTGGTTCGACCGCAGCTCCGTCCAGGCGTGGCCGACCACCACCAGCACGATGGCGAGCAGCTTGGCGTTGTCCAGGAAGGGGTCACGGCGTGGCGCCGCGGTCTTGTGCGACCCGGATTCCCTCCGGCGGGTCTCTACCGTCAACCTGACGCCCAATCTGCTCGGTACGGGATGAGCCCGCGACAACAGCCCCCGCACGTAGCCCCTACCCGGACCCGGTGCCGGATATGCCCGCTAGAGTCCCGCCGTGACCACCGCCACCTACCTGCGCCGGCTCATCCTCAGCGTCGAGCCGGTGGAGCCGGACCGGCTCCCGGGCCTCGACCTCTACCTGCCGTCGGGCAACGGGCCCTGGCCGCTGGCGGTGCTGGTCCCTGGTGGACCGATGCCGGCCGACGTCGAGCCGGCCAGTGAGTGGCCGCAGTACGAGGGGTACGGCGCTGCGCTGGCGGCCCGCGGAGTCGCGGCCGCCGTGGTCGGGCACCCGTTCCACAGCCTCGAGGCGCTGCCCAAGTGCGCACAGGTCGTGCGCCGCGGGATCGCGGCCGCCCGGGCTGACCGCCGGATCGACGCCGGCCGGGTAGTGCTGTGGTTCTTCTCCGGCGCGGGACTGCTGATGGGGGAGTGGCTCGACGACCGGCCGCGGTGGTTGCGCGGGGTCGCCGTGACCTATCCCCGGCTGCGCGCTCCGCTGGACAGCATCGCCGCACCGCCCGCCGCTGTCGACGCGCTGGCCGGTGCCGCTGACCTGCCGCTGTTGCTCACCCGGGTGGGCCGGGAGCGCGACGAGCTCGCTGTTGCCGTCGAGGAGTTCGTGGCGGCGGCGGGCGCGGCCGACAGCAGTCTGCGCATCATCGACGTACCCCAGGGCCAGCATGCTTTCGACCTGCTCGACGACACATTCCGATCTCGGGAGGCGGTCGAGGAGGCGTTGACCTGGGTGTCCGGCCGGCTGCTGGACGAGCGCGTCGTCCAGCGGCAGCGGTTGGCGGCGTACGCGCTGGTTCGGCGCCCTGACGAGGTGCTGCTCACCCGGCTGGCGGGCAACACGCCCTTTCCCGGCCAGTGGACGCTGCCGGGTGGTGGCGTCGACCATGGCGAGCACGTCCAGGACGGGCTGGCTCGAGAGCTGCAGGAGGAGACCGGGCTCGACATCCGGATCGGCGCGCTCCGCGACGTCCACACGTTGCACCACACCGCGCGAGCGCCGAATGGCACGCTCGAGGACTTCCACGGCGTGCACCTGATCTTCGACGGCGAGTCGATGTCAGCGGATCAACAGCCTCGGGTGGTCGAGATCGATGGCAGCACCGATGCGGTCGCGTGGGTTGCCGTGGCGGACGTCGAGTCCGGCCGCATCCAGGTCCTCGACATAGTCGGGCACGCGCTCGGTTGAGGCCGCGGCAGGCTCTGGGCGCCACAACCAGTCGAGGTCGGGCTCGACCACGGGCTGCCAGGCCCGCCGTACCGGGCCGCTCATCAGCAGGCAGGCGAAGCCGGCGGCAGCCACCGTCAAGACGACGAGCCCGGGCAGCGTCGTGAGCACTGGGCGGTCGAACAGACCGAAGGTGGTGGCCGTGAGCACGGTGAACCCATGCAGCAGGTACGCGTACATGGTGCGCTCGCCGAGCCGGGTGAACCAGTACCGGCGGCGCGGCACCAGGATCAGGAACGCGGCCGAGAGCACCAGCGCCACGACAAGCAGCCCGGCGCGGACCAGTGCACCCTCGGTGAGACCGACGCCGAGCTGGTCATAGCTGGAGCGCCAGTAGATCCACTCCAGGTCGATCCGCGGGACCACGGTCCAGCACGCCACGGCCGCCGCGCCGAACACGATCGTGGCGGGCACCCGCAGGACCGGTCGGGCCAGCCGGTGCAGGTGCGCCCGGTCCAGGGTCAGGCCGAGTACGAAGAACGGCAGCAGGCCCAGCACCTGGGCCAAGGCGAGGTCCGCGGCCGACGTGAGACCGCCGACCAGGCTGATCCCGACGGCGATGCCGACGCCGCCGCGGAGGCGTCCCCAGATCGGCGCGGTGAGCCGCCAGACGAACAAGGCGGCCAGGAACCACATCAGCCAAGGCGGCGCGAGCAGGTCGAGCTCACGCTCGCCGACCAGCCAGCTGCCGGCCACCTCGTACGCGGTCTGGAACAGCAGGTACGGCACGGCGATGCCGGTCACCAGGCCTCGCAGCCGGCGCTCGGTCATGGTGCCCGTCGACGCGGTCAGGCCGGCGAGGAACACGAACACCGGCATGTGGAACAGGTAGAGCAACAGGTACGCCGAGGCCACCAGGTGCTCACCGCGCAGTGCGGTCCAGAAATGGCCGACCACGACGAGCACCATGGCGAGGAACTTGACGTTGTCGAGGTACGGGTCTCGCGCCGACACGACAGGCACGGGGCCGGTCACCTCCAGAATTCGGGTCCAAACGGGCAACCGTAGTGGGCTACCCCGGGCGGATGCGAGCCACGCGCGTGCGTGTCGGATCACACCGGTAGAACTGGTGACATGAACCACGACGACCTTGCCCCGCTCGCCACCGCCACCGACGCGATGCGGCTGGTGCTGTCCGCCGCCCGCGGCGACGAGCCAGTCGCCGCCTGCCCTGGCTGGGACGTCGAGGCGCTGGCGATGCATCTCGGCTCCGTCCACCGGTGGGCGGCGGCGACCGTCCTCAGTGGTCGGGTCCAGGAGGAGCCGGCGGTCCGCCGCCAGGACGAGGACACCGCGCAGTGGTACGCAGCTACGGCGCGGGCGCTGGTCGCAGCCCTCGCGGCGGTCGACCCGGCCGAGCCGTGCTGGACCCTCGAGCCGGACGGCGGCACGGCGGGGTTCTGGCGGCGGCGCCAGCTGCACGAGACGGTCATCCATCGGGTCGACGCGGCCCGGGCGGTCGGTCTCGACTCGACGCCGATCGCCCCCGAGGTCGCCGCGGACGGCATCGACGAGGTGTGCGACCTGTGGCTTCGGCGCCTGCACGTTCGATGGCAGCGACCCGCCGACCTGCCCGCACCGGTGCTGCTGGTCTCGACCGACACCGGTCGCACCTGGTTGCTGACTCCCGCCGAGGGCGCACCGCCCGAGGTCCGGCGCGATGTCGGCCCCGTCGGAGACCAGCGGGTCGAGGGCACCGCGGAGGCGCTGTACCTCGCTCTCTGGCACCGTGGCGACGTCGGTCTGCGGGTCGAAGGTCCCGCGGCCGCGCGGTTCCTCGGTGGGACGACCTCGCCGTAGAGCGTCGCTGTTTTGACCCCTGCAGGGCACTCCGGTAATCTTCATCAGCGTGCCTGGTCTGTCCAGGCCATCACGTGTGCATTCAGCACGTAGGCACGTGGACTCCCACTCCAGCCGCCGATTCGTTGGCGACATGAGCGGGGATCGGGCGACACGCCCGACCGCGGGGGTCGCCCGAGTCGTTGCCCTGAGACGGGCTCGAGCAAGGCGCCCACGCACAACCCAGCCGTACCCGGACAGAAAAGAGAACGACGCGGTGCCCACCATCCAGCAGCTGGTCCGCAAGGGCCGCAAGGACAAGGTGTCGAAGAACAAGACGCCCGCCCTCAAGGGTTCGCCCCAGCGGCGCGGCGTGTGCACGCGCGTCTACACAACGACCCCGAAGAAGCCGAACTCTGCCCTGCGCAAGGTCGCCCGTGTGCGTCTCACCAGCGGCATCGAGGTCACGGCCTACATCCCGGGAGTCGGCCACAACCTCCAGGAGCACTCGATCGTGCTCGTGCGTGGCGGTCGGGTGAAGGACCTGCCCGGTGTCCGGTACAAGATCATCCGCGGCTCCCTCGACACCCAGGGTGTCAAGAACCGCAAGCAGGCTCGCAGCCGTTACGGCGCGAAGAAGGAGAAGAGCTGATGCCGCGCAAGGGCCCCGCTCCCAAGCGGCCGGTCGACAACGACCCGGTCTATGGCAGCGTCATCGTCACCCAGCTGATCAACAAGGTCCTGGTCGACGGCAAGAAGCAGGTCGCCGAGCGCATCGTCTACAGCGCGCTCGAGGGCTGCCGCGAGAAGACTGGCACCGACCCGGTCGTCACGCTCAAGCGCGCACTCGACAACGTACGGCCGACACTCGAGGTCCGCAGCCGCCGAGTCGGCGGCGCGACCTACCAGGTGCCGGTCGAGGTTCGTGGCCCCCGACAGACCACGCTGGCCTTGCGCTGGCTGGTCTCGTACTCGAAGGCGCGCCGCGAGAAGACCATGTCCGATCGCCTGATGAACGAGCTGCTCGACGCGTCCAACGGCCTCGGCGCCGCGGTGAAGCGTCGCGAGGACGTGCACAAGATGGCTGAGGCCAACAAGGCGTTCGCGCACTACCGCTGGTGACGTCGTACGCCGGCACCAGGCGGGCCCGCCGACCGGCGTACCACCCAGCACGGCACCACCCACACACGACTTCAAGGGAATGGCCCAAGTGGCAGTCGACATTACGACCGACCTGAGCAAGGTCCGCAACATCGGGATCATGGCCCACATCGACGCGGGCAAGACCACGACGACCGAGCGGATCCTGTTCTACACCGGCATCACGTACAAGATCGGTGAGGTCCACGAGGGCGCGGCCACGATGGACTGGATGGAGCAGGAGCAGGAGCGTGGCATCACGATCACGTCCGCTGCGACGACCTGCTCGTGGAAGAACCACACGATCAACATCATCGACACCCCCGGCCACGTCGACTTCACCGTCGAGGTCGAGCGTTCGCTGCGCGTCCTCGACGGCGCCGTCGCCGTGTTCGACGGGGTCGCCGGTGTGGAGCCGCAGTCCGAGACGGTCTGGCGCCAGGCCGACCGCTACCACGTGCCCCGGATGTGCTTCGTCAACAAGCTCGACCGGACCGGCGCGGAGTTCCACCGCTGCGTCGAGATGATCGAGAACCGGCTGGGCGCCATCCCGCTGGTGCTGCAGATCCCGATCGGCACCGAGTCCGACTTCATCGGCGTCGTCGACCTGGTCAGCATGCGTGGGCTCACCTGGCGCGGCGAGACCGCCAAGGGCGAGGACTACGAGATCGAGGACATCCCGGCTACGCACACCGAGGCTGCCCGCGAGTGGCGCGACCGTCTGCTGGAGACCATCGCCGAGGCTGACGACGAGATGATGGAGCTGTACCTCGAGGGCCAGGAGCCCTCGACCGAGCAGCTCCAGGCCGCGATCCGTCGCGCCACCATCGCCGCGAAGCTGACCCCGGTGCTGTGCGGCACCGCGTTCAAGAACAAGGGCGTGCAGCCGTTGCTCGACGCGGTCCTCGCCTACCTGCCGTCGCCGGTCGACGTGCCGGCGATCGACGGCCACTCGGTCAAGGACGAGAAAGAGACGGTGCTGCGCAAGCCCAACGAGGACGAGCCGTTCTCCGCGCTCGCGTTCAAGATCATGGCCGACCCGCACCTCGGCAAGCTGACCTACCTGCGGGTCTACTCCGGCCGCCTCGAGGCGGGCACCTCGGTGCTCAACCCCACGAAGGGCAAGCGGGAGCGGATCGGCAAGATCTACCGGATGCACGCGAACAAGCGTGAGGAGATCGCCAGCATCGGCGCCGGCCACATCGTGGCCGTGATGGGGCTGAAGGACACCACGACCGGCGAGACGCTGTGCGACAACAACGACCCGGTGGTCCTCGAGTCGATGACGTTCCCGGCGCCGGTGATCCACATCGCCATCGAGCCCAAGTCGAAGGGCGACCAGGAGAAGCTGGGCACCGCGATCCAGCGGCTCTCCGAGGAGGACCCCACCTTCACGGTCCGCACCGACGAGGAGACCGGCCAGACCATCATCGCCGGGATGGGCGAGCTGCACCTCGAGGTGCTGGTCGACCGGATGAAGCGCGAGTTCCGGGTCGAGGCCAACGTCGGCAAGCCGCAGGTGGCCTACCGCGAGACGATCCGCAAGTCGCTGCAGAAGGTCAGCTACACCCACAAGAAGCAGACCGGTGGCTCGGGCCAGTTCGCGAAGGTCGTCATCGACATCGAGCCAACGGGTGGCAACGGCGACGGCGGGTACGAGTTCGTCAACGCCGTCACGGGTGGCCGCATCCCGCGTGAGTACATCCCGCCGGTCGACGAGGGGATCCAGGAGGCGATGGAGTTCGGCGTGCTCGCCGGCTACCCGATGGTCGACCTGAAGGTCACCCTGCAAGACGGCGGGTACCACGAGGTCGACTCCTCCGAGATGGCCTTCAAGATGGCCGGCCGGATGGTGTTCAAGGAGGCGGCCCGGCACGCCGACCCGGTGCTGCTCGAGCCGATGTTCGCGGTCGAGGTGACGACGCCCGAGGGCTATATGGGCGACGTGATCGGCGACCTCAACTCCCGCCGTGGCCACATTCAGGCGATGGATGAGGGTCCGGGTGGGTCCCGCGTCATCCAGGCGCTGGTGCCGCTGTCGGAGATGTTCGGGTACGTCGGCGACCTGCGGTCCAAGACCCAGGGCCGGGCGTCGTACTCCATGCAGTTTGACTCGTACGCCGAGGTACCCAAGGCTGTGGCGGAAGAGATCATCAAGAAAGTCCGCGGCGAGTAATCGTCTCGACAACCAGAACGATAGACACAGAAGTCTAGGAGGAAGTCCAAGTGGCGAAGGCCAAGTTCGAGCGGACAAAGCCGCACGTAAACATCGGCACCATCGGCCACATCGACCACGGGAAGACCACTCTTACCGCGGCGATCACCAAGGTGCTGCACGACAAGTACCCCGACCTGAACCCCTTCACGCCGTTCGACGAGATCGACAAGGCGCCGGAGGAGCGGCAGCGCGGTATCACGATCTCGATCGCGCACGTCGAGTACCAGACCGAGGCGCGCCACTACGCGCACGTCGACTGCCCGGGCCACGCCGACTACGTGAAGAACATGATCACGGGTGCGGCCCAGATGGACGGTGCGATCCTCGTGGTCGCCGCCACCGACGGCCCGATGCCGCAGACGCGTGAGCACGTGCTGCTCGCCCGCCAGGTCGGTGTGCCGGCCATGGTCGTCGCGCTCAACAAGTGCGACATGGTCGACGACGACGAGATCCTCGAGCTGGTCGAGCTCGAGGTCCGTGAGCTGCTCAGCGACCAGGAGTTCGACGGCGACAACGCGCCGGTCGTCCGCGTGGCCGCGCACCCGGCTCTGAACGGCGACGAGAAGTGGTCCGAGTCGATCGTCGAGCTGATGAACGCCGTGGACTCCTACATCCCGCAGCCCGACCGCGAGACCGACAAACCGTTCCTGATGCCGGTCGAGGACGTCTTCACGATCACCGGTCGCGGCACGGTCATCACGGGCCGGATCGAGCGCGGCATCGTGAAGATCAACGAGGAGGTCGAGATCGTCGGCATCCGCGAGACCTCGCAGAAGTCGACCGTCACCGGCATCGAGATGTTCCGCAAGCTGCTCGACACGGGCGAGGCGGGCGAGAACGTCGGTCTGCTGCTCCGTGGCACCAAGCGCGAGGACGTCGAGCGCGGCATGGTCGTGATCAAGCCCGGCACGACCACCCCGCACACCGACTTCGACGCGCAGGTCTACATCCTGAGCAAGGAGGAGGGCGGCCGCCACACGCCGTTCTTCAACAACTATCGGCCGCAGTTCTACTTCCGCACCACGGACGTCACCGGCGTCGTCACGCTGCCCGAGGGCACCGAGATGGTCATGCCCGGTGACAACACCGAGATGAAGGTCGAGCTGATCCAGCCCATCGCGATGGAGGACGGCCTCCGTTTCGCTATCCGCGAGGGCGGCCGCACCGTCGGCGCGGGTCGCGTCACCAAGATCAACAAGTGAGCCGGGGTCCCGGCAGCCGCAGCTTCATCGCACGGTTGCCGGGACTTTCCGTGCCACGCTTGTGAGATCCCCTTCGAGCCGGGTCGGTCGCCCCCGCGGTGACCACCGGGCTCGATTGGCCAGGGGCACAACGCCTCTGGCATACTGTTCCAGTTGCTCCGGCGGGGTCGCCGGGGCGCGTCGTGTCGCCACGAACGCGCCGAACCAGGAGGCCCCGGATCGCCTGGCTCCCGTCAGGCGCCACTCCATCATCCGAGATCGAGGCAGGGTCCCGCGCGTCCTGCGCGCGGCGACACACCCGACCTCGGGGGTCGGCCGCTCAGGCGGCCGGATAGGAGCGGGGAGCGGGCGGAGCGCCTCACCTGAGGTGCCTCGAGACCGCAGCGGTACGAGTAGAAGGACGAACTGAGAGCTATGGCGGGACAGAAGATCCGCATCAGGCTCAAGGCCTACGACCACGAGGTGATCGACTCCTCGGCGCGCAAGATCGTTGACACGGTCACCCGTACGGGCGCGAAGGTCGCCGGCCCTGTGCCGCTGCCCACCGAGAAGAACGTGTTCTGCGTCATCCGCTCGCCGCACAAGTACAAGGACAGTCGCGAGCATTTCGAGATGCGCACGCACAAGCGCCTCATCGACATCATCGACCCCACGCCGAAGACCGTCGACTCACTGATGCGGCTCGAGCTGCCAGCCGGCGTCGACATCGAGATCAAGCTCTGAGGACCTGACCAATGAGCACCGTAAAGAACGTCCGTGGACTGCTGGGCACCAAGCTCGGCATGACTCAGACCTGGGACGAGAACAACCGCGTCGTCCCCGTCACCGTGATCGAGGCTGCCTCCAACGTCGTGACTCAGGTCCGGTCGGAGGCGACCGACGGCTATCCCGCCGTCCAGGTCGGCTACGGCGCGATCGACGCCCGCAAGGTGATCAAGCCGTTGCGCGGTCACTTCGACAAGGCCGGGGTGACGCCGCGTCGCCACCTCGCCGAGATCCGGACCGCAGACGCCACGTCGTACACCCTCGGCCAAGAGCTGAGCCCCGAGGTGTTCGTCGCCGGCCAGACGATCAATGTGACCGGCACCAGCAAGGGCAAGGGATTCGCCGGCGTGATGAAGCGGCACGGGTTCTCCGGCCTGCGCGCGTCGCACGGTGTGCACCGCAAGCACCGTTCGCCCGGCTCCATCGGCGGCTGCGCGACCCCCGGTCGCGTGTTCAAGGGTGTCCGGATGGCCGGGCGGATGGGTGGCGACATCGTCACCACCCAGAACCTCACCGTGTACGCGGTCGACGTCGAGAAGGGCCTCATCCTGATCAGGGGTGCGGTGCCCGGCCCGCGTGGCGGCGTCGTCGTGATCCGCACCGCGACCAAGGCGAAGGGAGCCGGCAAGTGACCAGTATCGACGTGATCGACGCGAAGGGCGGCACGTCCGGCTCCGTCGACCTCCCCGCGGAGATCTTCGACATCCAGGTCAACATCCCGCTGATCCACCAGGTTGTGGTGGCCCAGCAGGCGGCTGCTCGCCAGGGCACGGCCAACACCAAGACGCGCGCCGAGGTCGCCGGCGGTGGCCGCAAGCCGTACCGGCAGAAGGGCACCGGTCGCGCCCGCCAGGGCTCGATCCGGGCGCCCCAGTTCGCCGGCGGTGGCGTGGTCCACGGGCCGAAACCCCGCAGCTACGACCAGCGCACGCCCAAGAAGATGAAGGCCGCCGCCCTGCGCGGTGCCCTGTCCGACCGGGCCCGCAACGGTCGCGTGCACGTCGTCGACGGTCTGGTCGAGGGCGACACGCCGTCGACCAGAGCGGCGGTCGCGGCGCTGCTGCGGCTGACCGAGCGCCCCCGTGTCCTGGTGGTGCTCGACCGCGGTGACGACGTGACCTGGCTGAGCCTGCGCAACCTCGACACCGTGCACGTCGTCTCGGCCGACCAGCTCAACACCTACGACGTGCTCGTCAGCGATGACCTCGTGTTCACCAAGAGCGCGTTCGACACCTTCGTCGCCGGCCACCCCAAGGGCCGTTCGGTGACGGCGGTCGCCACCGAGAGCGAGGCCGCGGCCACGCCAGCCGGACTGGCCGACCTGGCAGCGAGCCCGGAGAGCACCGAGGTCGTCGAGGGTCCGTTCGGCGCCGACTCGGCCGATCCGAGCGACGACGGCAGCGCGCCTGCCGGGTTCGACATCAAGGGCAACAAGGACTCGATGAAGTACCACCTGCCGGACGGCCGCTGGTACGAGTCGACCGTCGCCGAGGTGTGGTTCCGTACGGAGGCTGCTGCCGAGGCTGCCGGCTTCGTCAAGGCCGGCACGAAGGCCAAGGAGGACGGCAAGTGAGCAACGTCTACAAGGACCACCGCGACGTCCTGCTCGCGCCGGTCGTCAGCGAGAAGAGCTACGGCCTGCTCGACGAGAACAAGTACACCTTCCTGGTGCACCCGACGGCCAACAAGACCGAGATCAAGATCGCGGTCGAGAAGGTGTTCGGTGTCAAGGTCACGTCCGTCAACACGATCAACCGGCAGGGCAAGCGCCGCCGTACTCGCAGCGGCTTTGGCAAGCGCAAGGACACCAAGCGCGCCATCGTCAGCGTGGCCGAGGGTCAGCGGATCGACATCTTCTCCGGCCCGGCTTCGTGACCGGGCGATACGAGGACTGAGAACTCATGGGAATCCGTAAGTACAAGCCGACCACCCCGGGCCGTCGTGGCTCGTCTGTCGCCGACTTCGTCGAGGTGACGCGGACCACGCCGGAGAAGTCGTTGGTCAAGCCGCTGCCCAAGAAGGGCGGCCGCAACAACCAGGGCCGGATCACGACCCGCCACCAGGGTGGTGGGCACAAGCGTGCCTACCGCATCATCGACTTCCGTCGCTACGACAAGGACGGCGTGCCGGCCAAGGTCGCGCACATCGAGTATGACCCGAACCGGACGGCCCGGATCGCGCTGCTGCACTACGCCGACGGCGAGAAGCGTTACATCGTCGCGCCGAAGGACCTGCGGCAGGGCATGCGCGTCGAAGCCGGACACTCGGCCGACATCAAGCCCGGCAACAACCTGCCGCTGCGCAACATCCCGGTCGGCACCACGATCCATGCGATCGAGCTGCGGCCGGGTGGCGGCGCCAAGATCGGCCGCTCCGCCGGTGCCAGCGTGCAGCTGGTCGCCAAGGAGGGCAGCAAGGCCACGCTCCGGATGCCCTCCGGCGAGATGCGCCAGGTCGACGTGCGCTGCCGCGCCACGGTGGGCGAGGTCGGCAACGCCGAGCAGTCGAACATCAACTGGGGCAAGGCCGGCCGGATGCGCTGGAAGGGCCGTCGCCCGACCGTCCGCGGTGTCGCGATGAAC
>WHTB01000084.1 GCA_009379735.1 Propionibacteriales bacterium | reverse complement strand
CGCGGTGTGTGTGGCATCCACCCGCCAGGACGGGCCAGAGCGTGGCGTCGAGCGTGCGCTGCACGGCCCCGAGTACGGGAGTGTCGGCCCGGACATGCTCGAGGAACCGCAGCTGCCCACCGGGCCGGACCACCCGGCGGAGCTCCGTCAACGCGGCCGTCGGGTCCGGCACCGAGCAGAGCACCAGCGACACCACGGCCGCATCGAAGGCGTCGTCGGCACTGGGAAGGTTCGCGGCGACGCCGTCGACCACCTCGATCGGTACGGGTGCCCGGGCGGCACTCTCCTTGGCGAGCGCGCGGAGGTGGGGTTCCGGCTCGACCGCGACGACCCTGGACACGTCACGCGGGTAGTGGCCGAAGTTCATGCCGTTGCCGGCGCCGATCTCGACGACCTCGCCGGTGAGGCCGGCGAGCAGCCGCTCGCGGTGCGCCGCCAGCTCCAGCTCCATCCGCTGGCTCAGCCAGGCATAGCACCGCGCGAACACCGGGTGGCGCACGGACTCCGACCTCATGCCTGCGCGCACCTCCTCGGCGGGTGAACAGCAAGCACGCTGACAGACCAGCGTGGACGGGTCAACGTTTCGCCCGTCAGACCCGGGGCCGGGATCCGTTGCCCACGGCCGCGTCTTCACCTATGGTTTGCGTGGAACGTTGTTTCATGAGAGGACCCGACCGTGACCGAGCCCGGAGCTGTTCCCAGGTTCCCGCTGCCTCGAGTGCGGCCGTTCGACCCGCCGCCGCAGTACGACGAGTTCCGCGAGCGCTGCCCGGTCACGAAGGTCACGCTCTACGACGACACCGAGGCGTGGCTCGTCACCAGGTACGACGACGTACGCACGGTGCTCGGCGACGACCGGTTCAGCGCGGTTGGCTCGTGGCGGTTCCAGCCATCGGCCTCACGCGCCGCCGCGGAGCGGGGCGAGAAGTCGTTCACTGCGATGGACCCGCCCGAGCACCGGCACTTCCGGCGAATGCTGACCCGACACTTCACCGTGAAGCGGATCGAGCAGCTCCGGCCGGCGGTCGAGAGCATCGTGGACGACGTGCTGTCCCAGCTGGTTTCCGGGCCGCGGCCGGTCGACTTGGTGCAGGCGTTGGCGCTGCCGGTCGCGTCACGCACCATGTGCCACCTGGTCGGCGTCCCGTACCAGGATCACGCCTGGTACGAGAAGCGCGCCACCGTCCGATCGGTCCTCGACGCCGACCCGGCAGAGGCCGCGCAAGCGACCCAGGACCTCCTCGACTACGTCGACCGGCTGGTCACCCGCCGGCAGGCCGAGCCCGGCGAGGATCTGACCAGCCGCCTGGTCCAGGAGCTCCTCGTCACCGGACTGATCCACCGGTCGGACCTGGTCGCCATGCTCCGGCTCCTGCTGACCGCCGGCCACGAGACCACCGCGACGATGATCGGCACCGGCACGTTCGTCCTGCTGCAGCATCCCGACCAGCTCCGTCAGCTGGTCGACGACGCCGACCTGCTGCCGAACGCCATCGAGGAGCTGCTCCGCTACATCAGCATGCTCCACCTCACGATCGTGCGAGTGGCCAAGGACGCCGTCGAGCTCGGCGGCCAGCAGATCGTGCCCGGCGACGGGCTCATCGCCACCCCCGCGGCGGCCAACAAGGACCCGCACGCGTTCCCCGACCCGAACCGGTTCGACATCCACCGAGAGGCCAGGCACCACATAGCCTTCGGGTACGGCGTACACCAGTGCCTCGGACAGCCGGTCGCCCGCCTGGAGCTGCAGTCCGTGTTCAGTGCGCTCTTCGCCCGTCTGCCCGGCCTTCGGCTCGCGATACCGGCCGACGAGGTGCAGTACAACCACTCCAACCTGGTCGGTGTGCAGTCGCTGCCGGTGAACTGGTGACGGGCTGAACGAATGGCGGTGTCCATGCGGATCTCGGTCGACGTCGAGGCGTGCGTCGGCGGTGGACAGTGCGTGCTGTCCGCGCCCGACCTGTTCGACCAGAGCGACGACGACGGCACCGTCATCCTGCTCGGACAGCCGAACGCCGACCAGGAGCACGAGGCGCTCCAGGCCGAGCGGGTGTGCCCGGCCGGCGCGATCGTCGTCGACCCGCGCTAGGAGTCAGACGTCGAGGACGAACCGCGCCGCGGGCGAGAGCCGGTCGTACACCGACTTCCGGACGTACGCCTGCTGGTCCAGCTGCTGCGGCTCATCACGCCGGCAGTACGACAAGGTCATCCCCCGACGAGGGGTGTCGGTCGTGTTCCTGGTGCCACCGTGCCACAGATGGGCGTTGAAGATCACGACGGTGCCGGCCGGACCCAGCAGCAGCTGCTCATCCGGATGGGCCGCCGTGGGGTCGTCGAGTACGTCGGCCGGCACCCGGTCCCAGCGGTGCGAGCCCGGGACGACCCGGGTGGCGCCGTTCTCGGGCGTGAAGTCGTCGAGGAGCCACATGGAGTTGCAGATCCGGAAGCCTCCCTCCGGCACCGGCCCTCCCCAGTCGGCGTGGAGTGGCTGGTGACCCTCCCCCGGCAGCGCAGCCCGGAAGTTCAGCGAGTTCACCCGCAGGTCACCCACCACCCGATGGGCGGCGGCGAGCACCGGTGGCTCCGTGAACGTGGACTCGAAGATCTCGCCCTTGTTGACCAGGTCGGCGAGCATCGCCGCACCTTGCTGCCGTCCGCCCTCGTGGCCCGCGGCTGCGCCTTCGGCTGCCTGCAGCTCGGCGATCCGGTCCTGCATGGCGACGAGCCGCTCCGCACCGACCAAACCCACGAGGAAGAGATAGCCGTCGGAGTCGAGCCGTGCTGCCTGGTCGTCGGTGAGTGTCGTGCCGGTAACACCGAGCTGGGCCAGCGCGGAGCGGAGGGTGAGGGTTCGTGCTGAGGTGGTCATGCGTGCGGAGCCGTCCGTTTCGTGGCGCTGCGAGCGTACGTGGCCCACACATTGCACCTCCGAGCGGTGACGGGGCTCAAGGCAGCACTCGCGTCGTGCCTTGCACAAACCGCCGACCGGCACGCCGGCGAGACGTCCTCGGTCCCTGATGAGCGGTCTGGCGTACGAACGTCTCGAGGGCTCGTCGTGGGAACGGGCAGCGATCGCGGCCCGTCGTTGGCCCCGCCCGGAGGCTCCGATGTTCGTGTCGGCCGGCGCGTACTCCGCACCTCGCGGCCGACACGCCGTGCCGCACCGCTACGCAGTCTGGAAGTTGACCTACTACCGCGCGGGGCGCATCGACGCCTTCGTCGCCGAGACCCGGTACGCCGTGACGCCCGGCAGCGTCCTCGCTGTGCCGCCCGGCGTCGACCACGCGGAGGTCGCGCACACCGACTATTCCAACTACTACGTACTCGTCAACGCACTCCTCGACTGGCCGTGGTCACGGCTAACGGTCGACGCCGGCACCCCTCGGCTGAGCGGAACGTTCGCGGCCCTGGTGCGTGAGATGGCCCTGGTCGACGAGCACTCCGACAGCATGATCGACGCACTCGTCCAGCAGGTCGACGTCACGCTCAGACGGGCGGCGGCGCAACGACGCGAGTCCCCCGGCCGGGCGGTGGTGAACGCCGTCGAGCAGATCCTGGAGGACCGGTACGGGGAGCACCTCAGCATCGACGACATCGCGAGCGACGTCGGGGTGTCCGCCTCGACCTTGCGTGCCTACTTCGCCCGGGAGACTGGGACGTCGCCGCACGCTCGGCTTCGCGCTGTCCGGCTGAGGCACGCGGTCGCTCTGCTCCAGACCTCCGACCTGACCTTGGATGCGATCGCCGCACGATGCGGGTACCACTCGGCCAGTCATCTGGCCCGACACCTCAAGGCCGCCCTCGGCTGCACGCCGGGCGAGGTACGACGTCGCGGCTCGAGCCCGTCGACCTATCTCGCGACCGGGCCGGGCGCCGGGTGATGACACCCAGCAGGAGGCGCCCGACCCGGTCGCGAGAGTCGGCGGCAGGTCAGCGCAATGGGACGGGGAAGGCCGCCGGGCTGCGGTGACCGTTGCGGTCCACGGCGCGTACGCCGAAGAACGCGTTGTCCTTCGACAGGTCGATCCGCGCCGTGGTGCCGTCGACCGGCACGACGTTGGTCCAGACGTCGTCGGGCGTCGGGCGCCACACGACTTCGTAGCCGGCCAGGTCGGACTCCGGGTTGGCATCCCAGGTGAGCTCGGTGTCGCTGGTGAGCGCGCTGGTGAGCACCTGCACGTTCTTCGGCGTGCCGGGACCTTGCGCGAGAGACCACAGCGTCGCGGCGTTGACCTTGGCGACCCGGCTGATGAAAGCGAAGTCACAGAACTCCGGGAGGTCGCCGAACTGCTGGCCGTCCTCGACCCGCACGTCCTGGTGCTGATGCGCGAAGTCCTCGTTGGGCTCGGTGAAACGAGCGGCGGGATAGCCCAGCTCGAGGAACGGGATCTGGTCGCCACCGCGCAGGAAGCGGTCGCGCCGGTAGATCACCCGCACGTGCATGCCGGTGGCGTCGCCCGTTCGTCGCACACGCCCCCGCAGGTGATCAGCCGGAGACCGGCGTGCTCGACCTCGTTGTAGACGGCGTCGGTGGGGAACGTGTCCTTGCCGAACTGGCCGGTCTTGGTGACGGCGAAGGTCGCCCTGACACCGTCGGCCCGGTCGACCGTGATGGGCTTACGAGTTCAGCGCCGGCGGTGGCCGCACATTGGCATGAGCGTCAGGGAAAAGTCGCGCCGGGCGTGTCGCGAGGGCTGGCTGGGCGTGGCAGTGTTGCCGAGACCACGGTTGGAGGTAGTCGATGACCCTGTCTATCTGTATGGCCGGTGCGACTGGATGGGCCGGCCGGCCCATCGCCGAGGCGCTGATCGAAGCCACCGACCTCGACCTGACGTCCGCGGTGAGCCGCTCGGCCGCCGGCCACGACCTAGGTGAGGCCTGGGGTGTCGAGCCGAACGGCGTGCCGGTCTTCGGTGCCGTCGCGGAGGCCCTCGACGGCGTTGACGTGGTTGTCGACTACACCGCGCACGACGCCGTACGCGCGAACGTCCTCGCGGCGATCGAGCGCGGCGTCGGTGTGGTCATCGGCTCCTCGGGTCTCGCGGCCAGCGACTTCGCCGACCTGGACGGCGCCGCCCGGGAGGTGGAGGTCGGCGTGGTGGCAGCCGGGAACTTCTCCTTGACCGCCGCTCTCGCGCAGGCCGCCGCACTGCTCGCGGCTCGCCACCTGCCGAGCTGGGAGATCATCGACTACGCGTCGGAGTCCAAGCCGGACGCGCCCAGCGGGACCGCCCGCGAGCTCGCCGAACGGCTCGCCGAGATCCGGCCACCCGTCGTCGGCTTACCCGTCGAGGAGACCGGTGGGTACGTGGAGGCGCGGGGCGCCACCGTCGCCGGCACCCAGGTCCACTCGGTCCGGCTGCCGAGCTTCGACCTCACCACCGAGACGGTCTTCGCGCTCCCCGACGAACGGCTGACCATCCGCCACGATGCCGGCAGCAGCGCGACGCCGTACGTCGCCGGCACCCTGCTCGCGGTCCGGCGGGTCACCGGCCAGGTCGGTCTCGTCCGCGGGCTCGACACGCTGTTGCTCGGCCCGACCGCCCCCTGAGGGTGCTTACGCCAGCTCGCGGAGGGCGTGGCGGACGGTGTCGAGGGCCGGCGCGATCCAGGGCAGATGGGCGGGGTGGTCGCTGGTGAGGGCGTCGAGCCGCTGCTGCCCCTCGCCGTACAACAGGCTGGTGGCGACCCGGAACCGCAGCGCCTCGGGCTCGTCGCCGAACGCGTCACCCGGGAGAACCCCGATGCCGTGGCGGTCCAGCAGCAGGGCGGCGGCCGCGGCGGCGGTGTGGGCTCCGTGCCGGGCGAACCCGTCCCGCAGCGGCTCGAGGTCGGGGTACTGGTAGAAGGCCGCAGACGGTGGACGACACGTTGCGCCGGACTCGACGAACACCTCGTACATCGCCCGGGAGACCGCCAGGTGCAGTCGCCGGCTGGCCGCGACCCGCTCGGTGACGACGTCGGGGTCGTCGAGGACGAACCGGGCAGCGGCCTGCATGGGCGTGGCCAGGCAGGACCACACCTCGCTCGCCACCCCGACCAGCTGGTGCATCAGCTCGTCGCCCCAGGGCGTTGCCGGGGTGCGGGCGAAACCGATCCGCCAGCCGCCCAGGGCGAGGCTCTTGCTGAGGCCGCCGGTGATGACGACGTGATCGTCGAGCAGGGCGGCCGGGCTCGTCACGGCTTGAGGCTGCTCGGCCAGGTCACGGTAGATCTCATCGGAGACGACCACGAGACCTTGCTCCTGCGCGATTTCGCAGACCCGCTTGACGGTCTGGGCGTCGGCGGTGGTCCCGGTCGGGTTGTCCGGCAGGGTCAGCAGCACGATGCCCGGTGCCACGCCGTCGGCTCGCGCCGCGGTCAGCGCCGGCCCCAACAGCTCCGGGTCGGGCACCCCGCCGCAGCCGGCCGGGATCGGCACCGGGACCACCTCTTTGCCCGTCATCGCGGCCTGCGCGGCGTACGTCACCCAGGACGGGGTGGGCAGTACGACGTCACCGGGGAGAGTGGTCATCAGGGCGAACAGCAGTGCCTTGCTCCCCGGGGCGAACAGCACCTGCGGCGCCTCGGTGGCAATCCCGCGTCGAGTCAGGTAGCCGGCGGCACTGGCCCGGACGTGCGGGTCGCCGGTGACGGGGCCGTAGCTGTTCAGGTCGGCGGACTGCCGGAGCACCTCGGCGACCTCGGGGAGGACCGGCAGCCCGGCCTCGCCGAAGCCCAGGTGGACAACTGGCTCGCCACGGCCTCGACGGGCCTGCATGGCCTCGTTGATCTGCAAAGTCGCCGAGTGGACGACCATCGGTGCTCCTTCAGCGCGGGTACGTGCTGCTCTCCGAGCAGACTAGAGGGCCGGCGCCCACGAACCGACCCCGGTCATTTATATCGTGTTACGATACTAGTCGTCGGCGACTCGGCCGAACCTCGAACCGTACGAGGTCGGGTCACCGGGGAGGTGCGAAGTGCTCAACGACCGCGAGCGTTCGACGCTGAACGACATCCAGCGGCAGATCGTGACCGAGGACCCAGACCTGGCCTCGTCCTTCCGAGCCCTTGAGCCGCGACGAACTCGTGCCGCGTCGGCACCGACAGACGAGCAGCTGCACCGCTTCTACATGATCTGGATCGTCATCGGCGTCGTCTGCGCCGTACTCATCCTGTTGTGACCTGCCGCGCCGCGAGGTTCAGGGCGCGTTGCTCGCGACCAAGTGAACGATATTGCTGTCAGCGGACGCTGGTGGCAGCAATATCGTTCACTTCGAGTCATCGGCATCAGCGGACCCGTGCAGCTGCGCACTGACTGGCCGGGCGAACCCACCCTTTCGCACCGAGGTTGCGCGGATGCACACCCAGCTCGCCACCGGACAGGGCCCGCGGCGCCGAGATGGACGTTCTCGGGTTTCACCGACGCCCAGCGAGCCCGAGATCGTCAATCTCGGCGTTCAGGGCACCGCACGCATGACGCGAACGGCACGGCGATCCCGTGGGTGGACTCACGGGAACGTCAGCTGGGGCGACGGGCGGCTCCCCAGCCGTGCCAGCGATCGACCTCGATCCAGGCGCTGACCCGCTTACGGTCCCGGCGGGCGTAGTCCCGGCCCAGGAATCGCGGGAGAGCCGGTCGATGTCGACCAGGCCGACATCGTCGACCAGCTCGCCGACGCGGCCCTGCACGCTGACGTGGGTGAGCCAGTCGTCGCGGTCCAGCACGGTCAGCGAGACCCGAGGGTCACGACGCAGGTGGCTCAGCCGTTTGCGGCCCTCGTCCATGTTGACCAGGAAGCGATCACCCTCCAGCAGGTACCAGGTGGCGACCGAGACCGGCTGGCCGTCCGACCGAAGCGTCGCGATCACCGCCGGGTTGGGCTTGGCGAGCAGCTCACGCAGGTCGTCGGGCAGGGGCGTGGTGGGCATCGGGCGTCCTCTCGTCTCGTCAGTCGGCGTGCGAGGTGTGGTCCAGGATGGCGGGTACGACGTCGCCCCAGACCGCACGCGGCGGGTACTGGTGACCGACCTGCTCCAACGTGACCAGGCGGGCTCCCGGGATCAGCCCGACCAACGCGAGCGCGTGCCCGAAGGGAAAGAGCGGGTCCGCGGTGCCGTGGAACACCAGCGTCGGAGTCGTCAGCTCGGCGAGCGGCCTGGCCGCGTCGCCACCATGGTCGAGGATCCAGTGGTTGTTCACTGCCGACTGGATGTTGACCGTCCGGTCGACCATGCGGCCGGCGGTCTCACGTACCCCGGCCTCGTCGAACGGGAGTGACCCGTTGAACGGACGCTCACCGTCGACCATGTAGTCGACCACGGCCTCCCGGTCGGACCAGTCCGGCTCCTGGCTCGGGGCCTCGAACACCGCCTTGAGCTCGTCGGTCATCGGCGGGAGGTCCGCGACCGGCTCGACCGGGCTGGTCGACATCAGCGTCAGCGACGCGACTCGGTCGGGGTGGCCGAGGGCGAGCTCCTGGGCGATGCCGCCACCGGCCGAGAGACCGACGACATGGGCCCGGTCCACTCCGAGAGTGTCGAGCAGACCGACGGCGTCCTCGAACAGATCTGCACCGGTGTACGTCGGGGCATTCGGCGGGTAGCTCACCGACCGGCCGGTGTCGCGGTGGTCGTAGCGGATGACGAACCGGTCGCCGGCCGCGAGCAGCTCACAGAACTCGACCTGCCACCAGTCCATCGACGCGGCCAACCCGCCAATCAAGACGAGGGCGGCATCGGCCGGATCACCAAAGGTCTCGACGCAGATGTCCACCCCGTTGGCCTGCACGATCCGGTCGCCGTTCGTCATGGTGCCCCCTCAGTCGTCTGACGTTCCACCCCACCGTATGACTGCGGAGGGACAGTCAGCGCCGACTCCGTATGTCACGTGGCAGACCCCTACACGCATCCTGCACGAGGTCGGCAACCCGAGCCATCGGCTGCGCGTCGAGCAGCGGCGCCGGTCACGTCGGTGCGTCGTCGCGCAGGGCGCCACTCAGCTCGGGCGCTGTTACAAGGGGTCCGCAGGCAAATCGTTGTACTGCTTGCGCAGTGTGTCGAGCATCGAGGTAGACGAAGCGAGCTCACGATCATCGATGGCGATGATCGCGCGGACACCTGAGGCTGCGTTCGTGGCGAACACCGAGTAGCCGCGCGGAAGCTCCGCGGGTTGGATCGCCAGGGTGGATGTCGGCCCGTCGTGGGCCTGGCTCAGAAGTGCCATGGTCACTCCCGGCAAGTAGTCGGCCTCCGGCCAAACGAGGCGGTCACCATCGTAGAACCCGACGTTCCAGGTGCCGCCTTCTGCGATCCGGCCCTGGCCGTCGACGAAGAGTGTGTCGTCGAATCCGGCCAGTTGGGCTTGCCGCCGGTGATGGAGTGACCCGAACAGACCAACATGCTTGACTGACGGCAGATCCCGTTCGTACGCCACCGAACTCACCCGCATTGGCGGTTGCGGCACAGACACCGCGGTCCTCCATGTGACAAGTATTCGTGGATCCGAGGCATCGCCGGGATGCCCAAGCTGGAGCGCGGGGTCAAACACGCTGACCCGAACCACCATCGCGTCGCCACGGCCGTCAATCGCGTGTCTAACGAAAGCTCGGACGCGCTCGACATCGAGCCCGCGGCCGAACAGGGCCATGCAGTCGCGAGTGAGGCGCTCCAGGTGAAGTGACAGTCCCCGTACCTTGCCATCCTCCACGCGCATCGACGTGAAATGACCGTAGTTGGTCAAGGCCAGCGCCTTCAGCTGGTCGGCGTTCGCAGGCTCCCCATCGAGTTCCGCCATGACCCGAGTCTGGCACTCGAAGAAGCGCCGACCCATGGCAGAGCCCTCGAAGTGCGACGTCGGTTCAGCAGACGTTCAGCAGTATGCGGGCGGACGGTCAGGCTCGCCCGACACCGACAGTCGCGTGTCATCGGCCCGGCGGCGAGAGGCCCGAAACATGACACGCGACTCGCGGCCAGCCTTCCCTTCGCGCGGATGACGTAGGAGGCTGTTGTCTTGCTGGTCCGTCGGTCGGTACCCCTTGACGAGGAGGTTGGCCATGACTGCCACCATCAGCCGCTTCACGACGCAGCGCGCGCCGTGCGGGGAAATGCAGGACGGCGAGCGCTATCTGACCGAGGACCAGCAGGGCCTCATCACCGAGGAGCTGCGGTACTCCTGCGGCTGCCGGAGCGCCAAGGAGGAGTTCCACGACGGCAGCGTCCACCGCCGGCAGGTGCACCACAAGGGCAGGGTCTTGGTAGACGAGGAGCTGCGCGGCGAGTGACGACGAGATGACCGTCTCCCATGACGTACTTTTGGTCGGCGGCGGCGGCGCGGGACTGCGGGCCGCCATCGCGATAGCAGAAGCCAACCCGCGGCTCCGAGTCGCCGTCGTGTCGAAGGTCTACCCGATGCGCAGCCACACCGTCTCGGCCGAGGGGGGTGCCGCCGGCGCCATCGCCGCCGACGACAGCCTCGACGAACACGCGTACGACACCGTCTCGGGCAGCGACTGGCTCTGCGACCAGGACGCCGTCGAGGCGTTCGTCGACGAGGCCCCCCGCGAGCTGCTCCAGCTCGAGCACTGGGGCTGCCCGTGGAGCCGTGAGCCGGACGGCCACGTCGCCGTACGCGCGTTCGGTGGCATGAAGAAGATGCGCACCTGGTTCGCCGCCGACAAGACCGGTTTCCACATGCTGCACACGTTGTTCCAGACGTCGCTCAAGTACGACGAGGTCGTCCGCTACGACGAGTGGTTCGTGACCAAGCTGCTGGTCGACGACGGTCGTGTACACGGCGTCGTCGCGGTCGACCTGATGACCGGCCGGGTCGAGACGATCACCGCGAAGGCAGTCATCTTGTGCACCGGCGGCTGCGGCAAGGTCTTCCCCTTCACCACCAACGCCAGCATCAGCACCGGCGACGGGATGGCGCTGGCGTACCGCGCCGGTGCACCGCTCAAGGACATGGAGTTCGTCCAGTACCACCCGACCGGCCTGCCGTTCACCGGGATCTTGATCACCGAGGCGGCACGCGCCGAGGGCGGCTGGATGCTCAACAAGGACGGCTACCGCTACCTGCAGGACTACGACCTGGGCACGCCCAGCCCCACGCCGGTGCTGCGCAGCATGGAGCTCGGTCCGCGCGACCGGTTGTCACAGGCGTTCGTCCACGAGGTCGAGAAGGGCCGCGTGACCGACTCGCCCTGGGGCCCGATCGTCCACCTCGACCTGCGCCACCTCGGCCAGCAGCTGATCGACACGAAGCTCCCGTTCGTCCGGGAGCTGTGCCTCAAGTACGAGAACATCGACCCGGTCACGGAGCTGATCCCGGTCCGGCCGGTCGTGCACTACATGATGGGCGGCGTCCACACCGACATCGACGGCGCCACCCCGATCGGCGGGCTGTACGCGGCCGGCGAGGTCGCCTGCGTGAGCATCAACGGCGCCAACCGGCTCGGCTCCAACTCGCTGCCCGAGTGCCTCGTCTTCGGCGCGCGCGCCGGCCGGGCGGCCGCGGAGTACGCCGCAACGGCCGGCGACCCGCCCGCGGCGATCGAGGCCCAGGCCGCCGACGAGGTGCGCCGGCTGGAGCGCGACCTGCTGCACAAGACCGACGGCCACGAGCAGGTCTCGGTCATCCGCGAGGAGATGCAGCAGACTGTGGAGGACAGCGCCGGCATCTTCCGCACCGGCGAGGCGCTGGCCAAGGGCGTCGACACGCTCCGCGAGCTGCAGCAGCGGTTCGGCCACGTCGCGGTGGCCGACACCAGCCGGACGTTCAACACCGAGCTGGTCGCCGCGCTGGAGCTGGAGAACATGCTGGACGTCGCCGAGTGCATCGTGCAGTCCGGTCTGTGGCGCGAGGAGTCCCGGGGAGCCCATCAGCGCACCGACTTCCCGGCCCGAGACGACGAGCGTTACCTCGCGCACTCCCTGATCCACCGCAACCCGGACGAGTCGTCACGGCTCGACAGCCTGCCGGTCACCATCACCCGCTGGCCGCCGGGAGAGAGAACCTACGGGAAGTAGCGAGCCATGGCGGACAGCATCAGGCTGCAGGTGTCGCGGTACCGGCCGGAGGAGGGGTCCGCGCCGACGCTGCAGGAGTACGACGTCCCGCTGCGCAAGGAGTGGTCGGTCCTCGACGGCCTCAACTACGTGAAGGACCACCTGGACAGCACCCTCTCGTACCGCTGGTCGTGCCGGATGGGCATCTGCGGCAGCTGCGGGATGAGCGTCAACGGCACGCCCGAGCTGACCTGCGGCACGTTCCTGGCCGACCTGGCGCCGGGTCCCGTGCGGGTCGAGCCGATGCGCAACTTCCCCGTCGTCCGTGACCTCGTCGTCGACATCGGCGACTTCATGGACAAGCTCCCCCGGGTCAAGCCGTGGATCATCCGCGACGACGAGCCCGAGCCGGACGGCGAGTACCTCCAGACACCCGAGGAGCTGGACGAGTACAAGCAGTTCAGCATGTGCATCAACTGCATGCTCTGTTACTCCGCCTGCCCGGTGTACGGCCTCGACCCCGACTTCATCGGCCCGGCCGCTATCGCCCTGGCCGAGCGGTACGACCTCGACTCCCGCGACCGGGGCGCGCGCGAGCGGCTCGACGTACTCATCGAGCACGAAGGGGTCTGGGGCTGCACCTTCGTCGGCGAGTGCACCACGGTGTGCCCCAAGCACGTGGATCCGGCCGGCGCGATCCAACGCTACAAACTCAAGGCAGCAAAGGAATCCGTGAAGGCCTTCCTGCTCCCCCGGGGCGCGCGATGAGCGAAACGGAGGTCCAGCCACGCGCCTACCGCCGACCGGTCTCGACCTGGTGGTGGCTGGAGAAGCGCTCCTACTTCGTCTTCGCCATGCGCGAGCTGAGCAGTGTGTTCGTCGCGTGGTTCGTGGTGTTCCTGCTGATGCTGACCTACGCCGTCGGCCGGGGCGACGACCAGTACCAGAGCTTCCTGGACTGGGCCGCGACGCCGTGGGTCGTCGTGCTCAACCTGGTCACGTTGGTCTTCGTCGTGCTGCACATGGTCACCTGGTTCAACCTCACGCCGCAGGCGACCGTCGTCCGGCTGCGCGGTCAACGTGTCCCCGCCTGGGCGATCATCGCCTCGCAGTACGTCGGGCTGGCCGTCGTGTCGGCGTTCGTGATCTGGCTGGTGACCCGATGACCAAGAGACGGGTCGAGCCGATCCTCTGGCTGCTGTTCAGCGCCGGCGGCGTACTCGCGGCGGTATTCCTGCCGGTCCTGGTGGTGCTGTTCGGCCTGGCCTTCCCGCTGGGATGGGTCACACCGCCGAGCCACGACCACCTCCACGCCGTACTTGGTCATCCGCTCACCGCCCTGTTCCTGTTCGGGCTGTTCGCGCTCTGCCTGGCGCACTGGGCCCACCGGTTCCGCTACACGCTCTACGACGGGCTGCAGCTGAAGGGGTCGAAGGGACTGATCACGGTCCTCTGTTACGGCGGTGCAGTGCTCGGCTCGGTCGTGTCGGCAGTTGTCCTCGCGACTGTCGTCTGACCCGTGGGGTTTCGCTTCGCCCTACTTCCGAGTAACACTGGGCCGTACCCGTCGAAAGGGACACCCCCGTGAGTGCACAGGCGACCCAGAGCAACGTCAGCGAGCGACAGGCCCGAGAGGTCGCCGAGGCGGCCCGGGAGACCGAGTGGGTCCGGCCGAGCTTCGCCAAGGAGCTCTACCTCGGCCGGTTCGACCTGTCCCTCATCCACCCGCATCCGCGCGCGACAGCGGACGACACGGAGCGCGGTGAGGAGTTCCTCGGCAAACTCGAGGCGTACTGCAAGACGCTCGACGGCGGTCGGATCGAGCGCGAGTCGCTGATCCCCGACGAGTACATCGCGGGGTTCAACGATCTCGGCGTGTTCGGCATGAAGATCCCGCGTGAGTACGGCGGCCTGGGCCTGTCGATGTACTACTACGGCAAGGCGCTGACGCTGGCCGGTTCCGTGCACCCGACCATCGGTGCCCTGGTCTCGGCACACCAGTCGATCGGCGTACCCGAGCCGGTGAAGATGTTCGGCACCGAGGAGCAGAAGAAGGAGTTCCTCCCGCGCTGCGCCACGGGGGCGATCTCGGCGTTCCTGCTCACCGAGCCCGACGTCGGCTCCGACCCGGCCCGGATGGGCTCGACCGCCACCCCGACCGAAGACGGCAGCGCGTACCTCCTCGACGGGGTCAAGCTCTGGACCACCAACGGCGTGATCGCCGAGCTGCTGGTCGTGATGGCCACCGTGCCCGAGCACGAGAACGGCCGCGGTGGGATCACCGCGTTCGTCGTCGAGGCCGACTCGGCCGGCATCACGGTCGAGAACCGCAACGCCTTCCTGGGCCTGCGCGGCATCGAGAACGGCGTGACCCGCTTCCACCAGGTGCGGGTGCCGGCCGAGAACCGCCTCGGCCGCGAAGGGCAGGGACTCAAGATCGCCCTGACCACGCTCAACACCGGTCGCCTGTCCATCCCGGCCCTGTGCACGGCGGGCGGCAAGTGGTGCCTCAAGATCGCCCGCGAGTGGTCCGCCGCGCGGGTCCAGTGGGGTCGCCCGGTCGGCGAGCACGCGGCGGTGGCGCAGAAGATCTCGTTCATCGCGGCGACCACGTTCGGGCTGGAGGCGGT
>WHTB01000371.1 GCA_009379735.1 Propionibacteriales bacterium | reverse complement strand
TGTCGGTGCGATGCCAGCGGTCTGCCTCGGTGTCGAGGGTGAGCTGTGTCTGGGCACGTCTCAGTGGTGGTCCGGGGTCGGGCAGTGGTGCGCCGTCGGGGCGGTGGTGGGTGAGCTGGTCCTCGGTCTTGGTGACGGTGAACCCGCCTTCGTGGAGGAAGTGGTGGTGGGCCCAGCAGTACGGGACCAGCAGGGCGAGGTCGGTGCGGCCGCCGTGTGACCACC
The DNA here is from genome assembly GCA_009379735.1 of Propionibacteriales bacterium. Taxonomy (GTDB): domain Bacteria; phylum Actinomycetota; class Actinomycetes; order Propionibacteriales; family Nocardioidaceae; genus WHTB01. The sequence goes on along the minus strand of WHTB01000371.1, from coordinate 3,377 downwards.
AGTCGACGTGGTGGATCTCGCAGAACCGGAACGGGACCGCGCAGCCGGGGAACGCGCACGCGGTGTGCACGGTCTTGAGTGCCCTGCGCTGGCGGCGGGTCGCCAGCCGGGAGCGCCGGCCGACGTCGAGCGGCAGCCCGGTGGCGGTGTCGAGGACGACCCGGTAGAGGTCGCCGTCGCAGCTCAGCCGCTCGGCGGTGGGGCTGGGGATGGGTCCGAAGTGCTCGAGCCGCGCCCGCACTCGGCCGCGGCGGTGGGCCTGGTCGGGGTGGCTCTCGTCGGTTGGTGTCTGGTCGGTGGTGACGGTGACGCACACCTGGGGGCGCAGCCGACTCGCGTCGGGGTCGTGGTCTGCTCCGATGCCCCGCAGGACCAGGTCGGAGAAGGCGTCGGCACAACGTTGCAGCCAGCTGCGTCCGTCCCGGTCGCTGGCGCGGGCGCCGTGCTCGACGGCGGTCTTGAGCGCTTCGCCGAGCGCCGGTTCGACCATCGCGTCGACGTGCACGAGGTCGCCGATGCGGCGGCAGCGGAACGACCGGTCACCGAGTGCCTGGACCGCGGTGCGGTCGGCGTCGGGGTCGGCGAGGTCGGACAGCGTGGTCAGCGCTTCGCGCAGCTCTCGGGTCGATGCGTGGCGGCACAGCTCGACCAAGGTCTGCTCGTGCCGGGCGATGGTGTCGACCCCGAGCTTGGCCGCAGAGGTGCCGATCAGGTCGACGTGCTCGTCACACACCTGTCCCGTGGCGTACGCCGCCGCCAGCACCGGCAGCTCGGGCAGCGTCACGGCCCGTCGGACCAGCCGGTGCGCACCGGTGTCGCGGCGAAGGTGCAGCCGCAGGTAGGCACCGATGGTGCGGCACCCCGACGCCTCGACCGTGCCATCACCGGCCGCCTCGCGCACAGCGGTCGCCTGCGCGGCCTGCAGCCGCCCGACCGCGGCATCGAGCAGCTCGATCCGCTCTCCCGCGGGCAGCAGCCTGATCCCGTCGACCGCCTGGTCCAGGAGGTCGACGAACGCCTCATGCTGCGTGCTCGACATACCCCAATCCAAGCACCCACCACCGACAACCAGCCCCAGAATTACCTTCCCAGGAAAGAAAATCTCTGGGCTGCCGCAGCAACGATGGATGCGCTGACATGTGCCGACGGGTGGCGAGTGCGGTGGCCAACTTCGACTGATGCAGGACATCATCCGCAGAGAGGGCGGCATAGACGGCCTTCGCCACGGAGATTCCTTCATCGTCTCAACTTGGGTTGGAGCGTCATGACAGAGCTGGTGTTAGCCATCGTGGGAGTTACAGGCACGCTCACCGCTGGAATCCTCGGTAGCCTGCTGCACCGGCAAACGCAAGAACGGGTCGAACGGCTTCAACACCACCGCCGTAGAACCGACCAAAAGGCGGCAGCGCTTGCGCAGTTCGCCCAAGGGATTATCGAGTACCGGCGATCTCAACTGGTGGTCTGGTACCAGGTCGTTGACGAGTCCAACAAGGGCAACGTCATCAATGCCGATACCGCTCCGTCCAGTGTCGAGATGAGACGTGCCCGCTCGGAGAGTTGGGCTTCCTACTATTCCGTGCGACTTCTATGGGGCGAGCACGAAATCATCTCGAGTGCAGCCGCACTCCTCAACAAGTGCTCAGGCTTGCAGCGGGCGACGCACGAAGAGCAACTGGGTACCGAAAGTGACGTCATCATCGGCGACCTGAACGCGATGACCGATAGGGGTCGGCAACTCCTGGCTTAGGCCCAGCCGTGCCGTAATCCTGGCCTTCAGCGGTGCTTCAGCATCTGTGGTCGATGGTGGTGCCACTCCATCGAAGGAATCACCATGAAGCTCATCCACCTCGCTACCGTCGCCGCCGCGCTGCCACTCGTGGTCGCGGGTTGCGGAGAGGCGCCATCACCCAGCTCGCCCGCCCATGGCGAGGCCGACCTCCCGCAGGGCGATGACCCGGGTCAAGCTTGACCCGGCCGACTTCACCACCCACATCACCAACCCGTACTGGCCGATGAAGCCTGGCACCCGCTGGACGTACCGGGAGTTCGACTCCGAGGGAGCCGAACAGAAGGTCGTCGTGGTCGTCACCCACCAGAAGAAGAAGATCGCGAACGGCGTCACCGCCCGCGTGGTCAGGGACACCGTCACCGAGGACGGCACGATCGTCGAGGACACCAACGACTGGTACGCCCAGGACAACGTCGGGAACATCTGGTACCTCGGCGAGGACACCGCGGAGTTCGAGGATGGCAAGGTGGTCAGCCGCGAGGGCTCGTTCGAGGCGGGCGTGGATGGCGCGATGGCCGGAATCGTCATGCCGGGCGACCCGATGCCGGGCCAGCAGTACCGCCAGGAGTACTACCAAGGGCGAGGCCGAGGACAACGGCGAGGTGGTCAGCCGACGGGAGATGGCCGAGGTGCCGGCCGGGATGTTCACCGACGTCATGCTGACCAAGGACACCATCACCATCGAGCCGGAGGTGCTCGAGTACAGGCTGTACGCGAAGGGCGTCGGCCCTGTGCTCGTCTTCGGCGTCTCCGGTGGCTCCGGCCGCGAGGAGCTGCTGAAGAAGGACACGGCTCCCCCGACCGCAGGCACCGGTCCGCTCGGACAGCCGAACCCGTAGGACGCGACGACAATGCTTCGCTGCACCGGCCGGATCGGGGACCCTGGGAGTCATGGGTCCCGCCCGGTGGGTGCTGCACATCGACCTCGACCAGTTCATCGCCGCCGTCGAGGTGCTCCGCCGTCCGGAGCTGCGTGGCTTGCCGGTCGTCGTCGGCGGTCGCGGTGACCCCACCGAGCGTGGTGTCGTGTCGACCGCGTCGTACGAGGCCCGTGAGTACGGAGTCGGCTCCGGCATGCCGCTGCGTACGGCTGCTCGCAAGTGCCCCGACGCCGTCTTCCTCCGGTCGACGGACCGGCGTACGAGGCGGCGTCGGAGCAGGTGATGGCCGCGTTGGCCGGGTTCCCCGGCATCCTCGAGGTGGCCGGCTGGGACGAGGCGTTCCTCGAGGTCCACGACGAGGATCCCGAGTCCGTGGCGAGGGCGGTGCAGCGGGCGGTCCGCGAACAGACCCGGCTGGAGTGCTCCGTGGGCGTAGGTGACAACAAGCTGCGGGCCAAGACCGCGACCGAGTACGCGAAGCCGGGCGGCGTGTACCGGCTGACCGTCGACACCTGGTATGACGTGATGGCCGAACGTCCGCCCGACGCGCTGTGGGGCATCGGCCGCAAGACCGCCAAGCGCCTGGCTGGGCTCGGCCTGCACACGGTCGGCGAGGTCGCCGCCGCCGACCCGGCCCGGCTGGCCGCGGAGCTCGGCCCGGTGCGCGGGCCGTGGTACCGCCGCCTCGCCCGTGGCGACGACCGTTC
>WHTB01000326.1 GCA_009379735.1 Propionibacteriales bacterium | reverse complement strand
TTCCCGCCGGTGGACTGGAAGCAGTGGGCCGAGGTGGCCCGTGAGCCGCACGACGGCTGGAGCCTGGTGACGTACGAGCGCGTCGCCCCCTGAGTCGGCGGGCGGACGGCGGTCAGGGCTGAGGGCCCAGGCGGTGGCGCTGTCGGTCCGGCCGACCAACGCGGAGTGGACCGTTCGACCAGTGAAGGGCGGGTGCTAGGCGCTGCGTGATGACGTCGTTACAGTGCGTGGGAATCACCGAAAGTTCATGATTAGTTGCAGATTCTTGTAACGCGGGGGACGGCTGCACCGATACACGAGGTGAAGCCCCGTTGCTGCCCGGACCCCCGAGCGGACAGCAACGGGGCTTTAACCATCCCTGAAGGCGACCGGCGCAGTCCACCCGTGTCCGCGGGTCGGTCGGCACCGCGCGGCGTCACCGGACCGGGCGAAACGGTAGCGTTGGCCCATGCCCAGCACGCTCCCACCGGCCCCCTTCGGCCGAATGCTCACCGCGATGGTCACGCCGTTCGCCGCTGACGGCTCGCTCGACCTCGACCAGGCCCAGCGGCTGGCGACGCACCTCGTCGACCACGGCCATGACGGTCTTGTCGTCCTCGGCACCACCGGCGAGTCGCCCACGGTAACCGACTCGGAGGCCGCCCGGTTGCTCGCCGCGGTGGTCGAGGCGGTCGGCGACCGGGCCAGTGTCGTTGCCGGCGTCGGCACGAACGCCACCGAGCACACCCTCGAGCTCGCCGCCCAGGCCGAGAAGGTCGACGTCGACGCCCTGCTGGTGGTGACGCCGTACTACAACAGGCCGCCGCAGAAAGGCCTGGTCGCGCACTTCACGGCGGTAGCCGACGCCACCGGGCTACCGGTGATGCTGTACGACATCCCGGCCCGCACCGGCACCAAGATCGGGGCCGAGACGTTCGCCCGGGTCGCCGCCCACGACCGGATCGTCGCGGTCAAGGACGCCACCGGCGACCTGGTCGGAGGCTCGTGGGTGATGGAGCACACCGGGCTGGCGTACTACTCGGGCGACGACGCGATGAACCTCGCCTGGCTGACCCATGGTGCGGCCGGCCTGGTGTCGGTCGTCGGTCACGTCGCCGGCGACGACTACGCCGCGATGATCAGGGCCGTCGACACCGGCGACCTGCTCGCAGCCCGCGCGATCCAGCGTCGGCTGCTGCCGGCCGTCGACGCGATCATGAACCGCACGCAGGGCGCGATCATGACCAAGGCCGCTCTACAGTTGCAGGGCGTGCTCGTCGAGCGCACCGTACGACTCCCGCTGGTCGAGGCAACGACCGCACAGATCGACGAGCTGCGTGCCGACCTGGCCGCCGCCGGACTCCTGGAGGACAGCACCGCATGAGCGTTACCGCATGAGCCATCCGCACCCCGAGCTCGGACCGCCGCCACCGCTGCCGGACAACGGGCTGCGTGTCATCCCGCTGGGCGGCCTCGGCGAGGTCGGCCGCAACATGGCCGTCTTCGAGTACGCCGGGCGGCTGCTGGTGATCGACTGCGGGGTGCTGTTCCCGGAGGACCACCACCCGGGAGTCGACTTGATCCTGCCGGACTTCGAGGCGATCCGGGACCGGCTCGACGACATCGAGGCGGTCGTCCTCACCCACGGCCACGAGGACCACATCGGCGCCGTCCCGTACCTGCTCCGCGAGCGCGGCAATCTCCCGCTGATCGGCTCCAAGCTCACCCTCGCCCTGCTCGACGCCAAGCTGCGCGAGCACCGGCTCAAGGAGGCGCCCAAGTACGTCGTCGGAGAGGGCGAGACGCTATCGTTCGGGCCGTTCGAGCTGGAGTTCGTGGCGGTCAACCACTCGATCCCCGATGCCCTCGCGGTCGTCGTCCGCACCGCTGCCGGCACCGTCTTGCACACCGGCGACTTCAAGATGGACCAGCTGCCGCTGGACGGCCGGATCACCGACCTGCGCGCGTTCGCACGCCTCGGCGAGGCCGGCGTCGACCTGTTCATGACGGACTCGACCAATGCCGAGGTCCCGGGCTTCACGACGCCCGAACGTGACATCACGCCAGTGCTCGACCGAGTGTTCGCCACGTCGTCGCAGCGCATCATCGTCGCCTGCTTCGCGTCGCACGTGCACCGGGTGCAGCAGGTCATGGACACTGCGGTCAGACACGGCCGCAAGGTCGCGTACGTCGGCCGGTCGATGGTCCGCAACATGGCCGTCGCCCGCGACCTCGGCTACCTCGAGGTGCCGCCGAAGACGCTGGTCGACATGAAGGAGATCAGCAAGTACCAGCCCGACGAGGTGGTGATCATCTCGACCGGGTCGCAGGGTGAACCGCTGTCGGCGCTGGCCCGGATCGCCCAGCGTAACCACGACAAGATCAGCATCGAGCCGGGCGACACCGTCGTACTCGCATCCTCGCTGATCCCGGGCAACGAGAACGCCGTGTTCCGGGTGATCAACGGTCTGGCCCGCTGGGGCGCCAACGTCATCCACAAGGGCAACGCGCTCGTGCACGTCTCCGGACACGCCAGTGCTGGTGAGCTCCTCTACTGCTACAACATCGTCCGGCCCAAGAACGTCCTGCCGGTGCACGGGGAGATCCGGCACATGCGCGCCAACGCCGACCTCGCCGTCGCGACCGGAGTGCCGAAGGAGCGGGTCGTGCTCGCCGAGGACGGCTTCGTCATCGACCTGGTCGACGGGGTCGCGTCGATCACCGGCAAGGTCGAGTGTGGGTACGTGTTCGTCGACGGCTCGACCGTCGGGGACCTCACCGAGAGCTCGCTGAAGGACCGCCGGATCCTCGGCGAGGAGGGCTTCATCTCCGTCGTCGTGGTCGTCGACTCGGTCAACGGCAAGCTGGTCAGCGGCCCCGAGATCCATGCCCGCGGGTTCGCCGAGGACGACAGCGTGTTCGACGACGTCCGTCCGGCGATCGAGGAGGCGATCCGGCAGGCCATGACCGAGGGCGCCGACGACACCTACCAGCTGCAGCAGGTGATCCGCCGCCGGATCGGTCGCTGGGTCAACTCCACCCACCGCCGCCGCCCGATGATCATCCCAGTGGTCGTCGAGGCCTGACCGCCATTGGGGTGCTCCGCTCCAACTGTTTTCTGGAACGGGGGCGCCCCGTTCCAGACCTAGTGGAACGGGGCGCCCCCGTGCCAAACGCGGCTCTCGCCGGGTCTCAGGCGACCGGCTCGCGGACGTAGCTGCGCGCCACGTCGATCCCGACGACCTTGGGCGCACCAGCCGGTTCCGGTCCCAGCACCTTGGCGAGCACCGGTCCGAGCGTCTCGGCGAAGAACCGGTCGGCGTGCGCCTTCGACTCCCACTGGGTGACGACGCGGAGCTTGCCGTCGTCGGCCGTTCCGACGTGGCGCGCCTCGAGACCGTCGGGCTCCCCGCCCGCTTGGGCGAGCACCGCGTCGAACTGCTCGATCGAGTTGAAGGGTGGGGTGGCGACTGTGATCCACTGCATGCTGTTCCTCCTTGGTGGTGCGACCGGTCGGCCGCACGAGGAACGCTAGGGATCCACCGCAGTCCACGAATCCGCCAGATCACTCATCGGCCTACTCATCTGCTCGCGCGCACGCTCCATGCGGCGATCTGGCTCCGGCTGGTGAAGGCCAGCTTGGTGAGGATGTGCTGCACGTGGTTCTGCGCGGTGCGCTCGGAGATGACGAGCCGCTCGGCGATCTGCCGGTTGGTGAGGCTCTCGGCGACCAGTTTGGCGACCTCAGCCTCCCGATGGCTCAGCGCAGCCGGGCGCCCGCCGCCGAGATAACCGGCGAGCGTGCCGGTGCGGTCGACGTACGCCGCGATGCCGAGCGTTCGTGCGAGTCGGTCGGCGTCGCGGGCGAGGGGCTCGGCCAGGTCGCGATCGCCTTGTCCGTTGCGGGCGAGCAGCGCCATCGCCAGGTGGTAGCGCGCCTCGGCGACGAAACCGGGTGCGCCAGCACGGTCGGCCTGCTTGACCGCGACGGCCAGGTCGTCGACGGCGCGGTCGAGGCGGCCGAGGGCAGCGGCGCCGCGGCCGAGGGTGAGCTCGATCGGGCCCATGTACGCGACACCGTTGCCGATCGCGTGCTCGCCGCGAAACTGCTCGAGCCGGTCCAGCAACACGGCGAGGTCGCTGTACCGGCCAAGGTCGGCAGCTCCAAGAGCGCCGTACACATAGCCCGGCAGGATGAAGAACGCGGGCAGTGACCAGGTCTGGAGTGGACCTGCCTGCTGGTACGACGCCGCGGCCTCTTCGGGCAGTCCGGCGTGCAGGAGAAGCACCGCGCGCGAAAGCCGAGCCATCGTCTTGAACCGCGGCGGCGGGTCGAACGGGTGCTGAGCAAGCGCGGCCGCCTCGTCGGT
>WHTB01000137.1 GCA_009379735.1 Propionibacteriales bacterium | reverse complement strand
GGCCCGGGCGGCCGGCCTTCACGCCAGCCGTGCCGACGGGTCGCCGCTGCTCTACAACCAGCCTGACCTCTGGCTGCCCGACCTCTGCGTGTGCCGCCCTGAGCTCGCCGACACCATCACCTCGTTCGTCGGTCGCTATCATGCGGCGTAGGCTGGCCGACGCGACACCACCCCCTATCCGTCCGGATCGGGGGCCGTTGTGTTGTGCCCTGACCTGGTCGCGCTAGCTGCAAGGACTGCGATGACACTGCGCGGACTGACTCCGCTCCTACTCCGGGACCCGGTGCTCGCCGGCGCTGTCGAGAGCGCCCGGGACGGCACGCTCGGCACGCTGGACCTGACCGCGCCGCAGGCGCTCCGGCCGTTCGTGGTGGCCGCCCTCGCCGCTGCCGCAGACCAGGGCGGTGCAGACCGGCCGGTGCTGGCGGTGACGGCGACCGGCCGGGAGGCTGAGGACCTGGTCGAGTCGCTCGGCTGCCTGCTCGATCCCGACGCGGTCGCGCTGTACCCCGCCTGGGAGACGTTGCCGCACGAGCGGCTGTCGCCGCGCTCCGACACGGTCGGTCGCCGCCTCGCCGTACTGCGCCGGCTCGCCCACCCCGGCGAGATCGGCATGCCGCCGGGGCAGATCAGGGTGGTCGTCGCGCCGGTCCGGTCGGTGCTCCAGCCGCAGGTGCAGGGTCTGGCCGACCTTCGGCCGGTATCGCTGCAGGTCGGAGACGAGGTCGACCTCGACGTCGTCGTACGCCGGCTCGCCGATGCTGCCTACCACCGGGTCGACCTGGTGGAACGGCGCGGCGAGTTCGCGGTGCGCGGCGGCATCGTCGACGTGTTCCCGCCCACCGAGGAGCACCCGCTACGGGTCGACTTCTTCGGCGACGAGGTGGAGGAGGTCCGTACCTTCGCGGTCGCCGACCAGCGCTCGCTCGAGGCCGCGCCGGACGGGCTGTGGGCGCCGCCGTGCCGCGAGCTGCTGCTGACCGAGGACGTACGCCGGCGGGCCCGGGAGCTGGCGGCCGCCCACCCGGAGCTGGCGGAGATGCTCGACCGGCTGGCCGAGGGCCACGCCGTGGAGGGAATGGAGTCGCTGGCCCCGGTCCTGGTGGACCGGATGGAGCTGCTGGTCGACCTGCTGCCGGCCGAGGCCGCCGTCGTCGTCTGCGACCCGGAACGGGTGCGAGCCCGCTCCCACGACCTCGTCACGACCAGCCAGGAGTTCCTGAACGCGTCCTGGGCGGCGGCCGCCGGTGGTGGCCAGGCGCCGGTCGACCTCGGTGCCGCGGCGTACCGCAGCCTCGCCGACGTGCGCGAGCACGCGAGGTCGCTCGGCCATGCCTGGTGGAGCGTGTCGCCGTTCGGACTCGACCCGCAGGTCGCCGCCGAGCCGCTGCGCGACGTCACCGGCGCGGTGGTGTCGGTCGATGTGGACGTCGCCGTCGGCAGTGTCGAGTCACGCGCACTCGACGTCCGCGCGACCGAGGCCTACCGCGGTGACACCGAGGCCGCGGTCGCCGACATCCGCGGCTGGCTCGCGGCCCGGCATCGGGTCGTGCTCGTGACCGAGGGCCACGGACCAGGGCAGCGTCTCGTCGAGGTGCTTGGTGAGCACGACGTGGCGGCCCGGTTCGACGACGACCTGGCGGACGAGCCGAGCACCGACGTCGTCCACGTGACGCAGGGCAGCCTCGACCACGGCTTCGTCGCTGTCTCGGTCGGCCTCGCCGTACTCACCGGTGAGGACCTGGCCGGGCAACGGTCGTCCACCAAGGACATGCGCCGGATGCCGACCCGGCGCCGCAAGCAGATCGACCCGCTGGAGCTGCGGCCCGGTGACTACGTCGTGCACGACCAGCACGGCGTCGGCCGGTACGTCGAGATGACGCAGCGGACGGTCGCCGGTGCGACCCGCGAGTACCTCGTGCTGGAGTACGGCTCGTCGAAGCGGGGGCACCCAGCCGACCGGTTGTACGTCCCGACCGACCAGCTCGACCAGGTGACGCGGTACGTCGGCGGGGAGCAGCCGTCCCTCGACCGGCTCGGCGGCTCCGACTGGGCCAAGCGCAAGGGCCGGGCCCGCAAGGCGGTCAAGCAGATCGCGGCCGAGCTGATCAAGCTGTACGCCGCCCGGCAGGCCACCAAGGGGCATGCGTTCTCGCCGGACACCCCGTGGCAGCGTGAGCTCGAGGATGCGTTCCCGTTCGTCGAGACGCCGGACCAGCTCAGCACGGTCGACGAGGTCAAGCGGGACATGGAGCAGCCGGTGCCGATGGACCGGCTGGTCTGCGGCGACGTCGGCTATGGCAAGACCGAGATCGCCGTACGCGCCGCGTTCAAGGCCGTGCAGGACGGCAAGCAGGTGGCCGTACTCGTGCCGACGACGCTGCTGGTGAGCCAGCACTACTCGACGTTCGCCGAACGCTTCGCGAGCTTCCCGGTCGTGGTCAAGGCGCTGTCCCGGTTCCAGACCGACAGCGAGGCCAGGGCGGTGGTGGAAGGGCTGCGCGACGGCACCGTCGACGTCGTCGTCGGCACGCACCGGCTGCTGAGCCCCGAGATCACCACGAAGGACCTCGGCCTGATCGTGGTCGACGAGGAGCAGCGGTTCGGCGTCGAGCACAAGGAGGCGATGAAGCGGCTGCGTACGGCCGTCGACGTACTCAGCATGTCGGCGACACCGATCCCGCGCACGCTGGAGATGGCGATCACCGGCATCCGCGAGATGTCAACGATCACCACGCCACCGGAGGAGCGGCACCCGGTCCTGACGTTCGTCGGTGGCTACGAGCCGGCCCAGGTGACGGCGGCGATCCGCCGCGAGCTATTGCGTGAGGGACAGGTCTTCTTCATCCATAACCGGGTCAACACGATCGAGCAGGCTGCCCGCCGGCTGCGTGAGCTGGTGCCGGAGGCGCGGGTGTCGGTGGCCCACGGGCAGATGGCCGAGCACCAGCTCGAGCAGGTGATGCTCGACTTCTGGGAGAAGAAGTTCGACGTCCTCGTGTGTACGACGATCGTCGAGGCCGGTCTCGACGTGTCCAACGCGAACACGCTGCTGATCGAGCGGTCCGACCTGCTCGGCCTGTCCCAGCTGCACCAGCTACGCGGCCGGGTCGGGCGCGGGCGCGAGCGTGCGTACTCCTACTTCCTCTACCCGCCGGACAAGCCACTCACCGAGACCGCCCACGACCGGCTGGCGACCATCGCGCAGCACTCCGACCTGGGCGCCGGGATGGCGGTGGCGATGAAGGACCTGGAGATCCGCGGCGCGGGCAACCTACTCGGCGGCGAGCAGTCCGGACACATCGCCGACGTCGGCTTCGACCTGTATGTGCGGCTGGTCGGCGAGGCGGTCGCGGAGTTCCGTGGTGACGGTCCTCCCGAGCAGCCGGAGTGCAAGATCGAGCTGCCGGTCGACGCCCACCTGCCGCACGACTACGTGCCGAGTGAACGGCTGCGGCTCGAGATGTACAAGCGGCTGGCCGAGGTCCGGACCGATGCCGACCTGTCCGAGGTCCGGTCCGAGCTGCTCGACCGCTACGGCACCCTGCCCGACCCGGTGGCGACCCTGCTCGAGGTGGCTCGGCTCCGGGCGCGGGCGACGGCGGCCGGGCTGACCGACGTCAACGTGCAGGGCAACCTAGTGCGGTTCTTGCCGGTGGCGCTCGCCGAGTCTGCCCAGCTCAGGCTGCAGCGGCTGTACCCCAAGAGCCTGGTGAAGCAGACCGTCGGCTCGGTCCTGGTGCCGCGACCGTCGACCGCCCCGGTCGGCGGTACCCCGTTGCGGGACGAGGCGCTGATCGAGTGGTGCCACGGGGTGATCGACTCGGTCCTCGACCCCCAGCTGGCCGCCACCCCCCGATGAGTGTGACGAGTTGGTGCGACACGCCGGCGTGTCGCCGCCAACTCGTCACACTCACCGAGGGGGTCCGCCCGGGTCAGCGGAGTGCGAGCACCTGGTCCGGCTCGGTGGGCGACGGGTCGGACGGTCCCCTGCGCCGTCCGCGCCGCCGGCCACCGGGCCACCAGAACCGCTCACCCACGTCGACCGCCAGCATCGGCACCAGCAGGGACCGCACCAGCAGCGTGTCGATCAACACGCCGAGCGCGATCAGCACGCCCATCTCCGCCATCGTCACCAGCGGGATCAGCGCCAGCGCCGCGAACGTCGCCGCGAGCACGACTCCCGCACTGGTGATCACGCCGCCGGTTGCCGCCAGGCCGCGCAGCATCCCCTCCCGGTGGCCGTGCCGCTCGACCTCTTCCCGACACCGGTGGGCCAGGAAGATGTTGTAGTCGACTCCCAGCGCGATCAGCATGACGAAGCCGAGCAGGAGCCATGACTGGTCGACGGCGGCGAAGCCGAGCGGCCCGCTGAACAGCAGCCACGACGCGCCTACCGCCGCCCCGAATGACAGCACCACGCTCGCCACCAGCAGGGCCGGTGCGACCACTGACCGCAGCAGCGCCACCAGGATCAGGAACACCACGCCGAGCACCATCGGCGGCACCCACAGCCGGTCGTGCTCCGACGCCACCGCGACGTCGTGTTCCGAGGCCGGCATCCCGCCGACGATGGCGTCAGCGTCGGGTACGGCGTGGACCGCGGCGCGCAGCGCGTCGACCGTCGCACCGGTCGCCTCGGGCCCGTCAGCCTCGAGGACGACGGGGATGCGGACCAGCCGTCCATCGGCCGACGCGGTCGCCGGCAGCAGGTCGGCGACGCCGTCCGCGGTCAGCGCGGCGGCCGACACCTCGTCGGTCGCGGACGCGTCGGCGATCACCTCGGCCGGTGCCGTCTGGCCGGATGGGAAGTGCCGCGCGATCATCTCCTCGCCCCGTACGGCGTCGGGCTTGCTGGTGAACTGGTCGGCGAAGCTCAGCCCGGTCTGGAGCCCGGTGCCGGCGATCGCGAGTCCCGCCAGCACGACAGCGGTGCCGACCCACACGGCGCGACGGCGACGGTCCGCCAGCCGGCCGACCCTGCCCCACAGCCCGTTCTGCACGTGCAACGGCGTTCCGGCCTTCACGTTGGCCGGCCAGAAGATCCACCGGCCGAAGATCAGCAGCAGCGCCGGCAGCAGCGTGGTCACGGCGACGAACGCGCAGACGATCCCGACCGCGGCCACCGGCCCCAGTCCCTTGTTGGACGTGAGGTCGGCGAACAGCAGGCACAGCATGCCCAGCGCGACCGTCGCCGAGCTCGCCAGGATCGCGGGCACACTCCGGCGCAGGGCGACGGTCATCGCCCGGTGCCGGTCCTCGTGCGTGTGCAGCTCCTCGCGGTAGCGGGCGAGCAGCAGCAGCGCGTAGTCCGTACCCGCTCCGAACACCAGCACCGGCAGGATGCCGGCCGTCTGCCCGTTCACGGTGAGGGACGTGTTCTCGGCCAGGATTACGACGATCGACTCCGCCGTCAGCGACGCCACCGCGGCCGACACCAGCGGCAGCAGCCACAGGACTGGGCTGCGGTAGATGAGCAGCAGCAGGACGGTGACCACGAGGGCGGCCGCGAGGAACAACGTGCTGTCGGCGCCGTCGAACGCCGTGAAGAACGCCGCCGCGCTCCCCGCCGGCCCGGCGACCTTGGTCTCAAGCCCGGGCGGGGCGCGATCGGCGACCGTCTGAATCTGGTCCAGCGGGTCGACGAGGTCCTCCTCCTGCAACGGGATCGTGAGCAGCAGTGCCTGCCCGTCAGCGGACTCGGTGATCGGCGGTATCGGCGCAACGGCGACGTCCCACAGGTCATTGCGCGCCTGCTCGACCGCGGCCCGGTCGGCCTCGGTCACGCCCGCCGGGCGCTCGTACACCACGACCGCCGGCCGCACGTCCGAGCCCGGGAACTGCCGGTTCAGCTCGGCCGCGGTCGTCGACTCCGCGCTCTCTGGCAGCCATGCAGCCGCGTCGTTCTCCTGCACATCCCCCATCCTCGAAACCTGCGGGGCGAGCAAGATGATGCCCGCGATCCACCCCACCAGCACCAGCCACTTCAGCCGTGCCATGCCCTCATCCCCTTGAGTTCGTCCAGGTGTGCCTGTCGATGCGGGCGGCTCGCCCGTGCTCAGCCTCCGGCCGCATGCGCAACCCGGCCTATCGGGATGACCCCTGACGGGTCCCTGACGAGACACCCATTGACCTGGTCGTTACCTGCGGGTAACCATCGGACGACAACCCGTCGTGATCGCGCGATCACGACCCGACGTTGAGGAGCCGTCATGAGGCGTCTGTCCGTACCCGCTCTGGTGCTCGCTCTGGCCGGGATGCTCCTGCCCGCCGGAACGACCGCAGCCGCCGCGGCCGACGACTTCTACGACCCGCCCGCGACGCTGCCGCCCGGCAACGGCGACCTGGTCCGGTCCGAGCCGTCGGAGTTCTACCTCGACCCGCTGAAGCTGGTGAGGTCCCCGGCCGCGGTGCAGCGGATCATGTACCGCAGCACCGACGCGCACGGCGACGCGATGGCGGTCACCGGCACCGTGCTGACGCCGACCGAGCCGTGGCGTGGGAGCGGTGAGCGCCCGATCATCGGGTACGGCGTGGGCACCCAGGGCCTCGGCGACCAGTGCGCGCCGTCGCGCCAGCTCGCCGCGGGCACCGAGTACGAGGGCGCGTTCCTGTCCGGGCTGCTCGCCCGTGGGTACGGCGTCGTGGTGACCGACTACCAGGGGCTCGGCACGCCGGGCGTGCACACCTATGTCGTCCGTGCGGCGACCGGGCACGCGATGCTCGACGGCGTCCGAGCGGCCCAGCGGCTCGAGGCGGCCGACCTGCCCGACGCCGGACCGGTCGCGTTGGCCGGCTACTCCCAGGGCGGGGGCGCCTCGGCGGCGGCGGCCGAGCTGGCACCGACGTACGCACCCGAGCTCGACCTCGTGGGCGCGTACGCCGGAGCCGTACCCGCTGAGCTCGGCGCGGTGGCGCGCTACCTCGACGGCGGCGTCTATGCCGGCTTCCTGCTGTACGCGGTCAACGGGCTCGCCTCGGCGTACCCCGCACTCGATCCAGAGAGCATGCTGAACGACGCCGGCGACGCGGCCCTGGCGGCGAGCCAGGAGCAGTGCACGGCCGAGACGGTAGCGGCGTACGCGCTCACGGAGTCGTCCACGCTGTCGGAGAGCGGGGAGCCGTTGGAGGCGTTCCTCGACGAGGAGCCGTACAAGTCGGTCGTCGCCGACCAGCGGATCGGTGAGCGCGGACCGACCGCGCCGACGCTGGTGATCCATAGTGCGCTCGACGACGTGGTGCCGTACCCCCAGGGTCGTGAGATGGCGCGGTCGTGGTGTGGCAAGGGGACGAAGGTGCGCTTCGATACGTCGGTCGCACCGACGCACGTGGGTGCCGCGGTCGCGGCGTTCCCGGTGGCCTTCGGCTGGCTGGAGGCGCGGTTCGCCGGGCTGCCGGCGGTGAACAGCTGCGGCTGGTTCTGACCGCGCTCGCCGGTCGCGTAGCATCCTCGGTGGTCCGACCAGACATGAGAGGTGCTCCGTGGTTCTTCGTCGCGTAGGTATGGCCGGCGGATCCGCCGTGCTGCTGTCCGCGCTACTCGGCGCGTGCGGCGGCCTGCACACCGGTGACGCCGCCGTCGTCGGCGACCAGGTCGTGACGCGGGAGCAGCACGACGCCGCGATTGACACCTTCTGCACCGGGCTCGGCCAGCTCCAGCAGGCCCAGGCACCTGACCAAGGTGTGCCGGTGCGCCGGGCCGCGTCCGCGTCGTTGGAGTTCCTGGTCCAGCAGGCCGCGCTGGACCAGATCGCCGAGGACCAGGAGATCACGCCGACCAAGGCCGAGGTGGAGGAGTACGTCAAGGCGATCGAGGAGCAGGTCCCGCCCGAAGCGGGCGCGGTGACCGCCGAGCTGAGGAAGTTCTTCGGCGAGGTCGCGCGGACGCAGGTGATGACACTGAAGCTCGGTGAGATCCGTTACCAGGAAGAGAATCCTGGCGAGGAGGTCCCGGCGCAGAGTCAGGAGGTCTTCGACCTCGGGCGGCAGGCGATCACCGCTCATCTTGATCAGGTCGGCTACGAGACCGACGCCCGCTACGGCGCGATCCCGCAGGTCGCGGAGGAGAAGCCCGGCACCGGCTCGCTGTCGATCGCGGTCTCCGACGAAGGCATCCGCGGACTCGACGTCCCCGAGGGCGGGACGCCCACTGACGCGGAGAGCTGCTGACCCTGTGGGACGTCTGGTCCTACTGCTGACCAGCCCTCGGGTCTCACCCGGGCTGCTGACGGCCGGCGCCTGGTCGGCCGTGCGGGACGCGTCGCGGGTGCTCTGTGCCGAGGCCGACCTGCCCCTCGCCGAGGCCGTGTCAGCCACCGGTATCTCGGTCACCTGCCCGGCGACGGTCGCCGACGCTCTCCGGTCGGCCGAGAGCGGCGAGTCCGTTGTCTGGCTGGCCGATCCCGGCGACGATGCCGAGTCGGTGACCCGGCCGATCGCGGCCGACCTGGTGCAGCGCACTGAGACCGGCGCCGCTCCGTTCGACGTCGAGGTACTGGTCGGTTCGTACGACGTACCCGGTGCCCGGCTCCTCGACCTGGTCGAGGTGATGGACCGGCTGCGCACCGAGTGCCCGTGGGACCGCCGGCAGACGCATCGGAGCCTGGTGACCTACCTGATCGAGGAGACCTACGAGACGGTGGAGGCGGTCGAGAGCGGCGACCTGTCCCACCTGCAGGAGGAGCTCGGCGACCTGCTGCTCCAGGTGATGTTCCACAGCCGGATCGCTGCTGAGCACGAGGTCGACGCCTTCGACATCGACGATGTGGCGGGAGGCATCGTCGAGAAGCTGGTCAGCCGCCACCCGCATGTCTTTGCCGGCCTCGACGTCGAGGGCGGCGACGAGGTGCAGGCCAACTGGGAGACGTTGAAGGCTGCCGAGAAGCAGCGCGCGTCGGTGCTGGACGGCATCCCGCTGGCGTTGCCGGCCCTGGTGCTCGCCGACAAGGTGCTGGGCCGGGCGTCCGGGCACGACCTCACGGCGGTCGGCGGGACCGGCGACGTGGGGGAGCAGCTGCTGGCGCTGGTTGCCACCGCCCGAGACGCTGGCATCGATCCCGAGCAGGCGCTGCGCGACGCCGTCCGCCGGCTGACCGACCACATCCGCCGCCAAGAGACAGATTCCGCCAACTGACGGATTCACCCCCACCTTCGCGCCGAGGTTGCGCGTATGTCCCGCTTCTTCGCGCCGACGTTGCACTTGTGCCACCTGCTCGCGCCGAGGTTGCGCGTATGTCCCACTTCTTCGCGCCGAGGTTGCGCGTGTGTCCGCCGGCTCGGGCTCCGGGAACGGCACGGGCCCGTGCCGTTCCCGGTCATCCCCAGTCCTGCAGGCGTGGGGGTGGTCGGGTACGGGTGGGGGTGAGTCGCCACCGGTCGGACATACGCGCAACCTCGATGCGAGGGCTCCGGACGGATGCGCAATGGGGGGGGGTCCCTATGGGGTTGTCAAGCGGCTTGTCGGAGCTCGGGCTTGGGTTCGGGGGCTTGGTAGAGGGTGTTGTTGCGGAGCATGGCGAACAGGACGTCGCAGCGGCGTCGGGCGAGGCAGATGAGGGCGGCGTTGTGTTTCTTGCCTTCGGCGCGTTTCCGGTCGTAGTAGGCGCGGCTGGTGGGGTCGGACAGGGAAGCGAAGGCGGCGAGGAAGAAGGCTCGTTTGAGTTTGCGGTTGCCGCTGCGGGCGGGGTGTTCGCCGCGGATGCTGCTGCCGGAGTGGTTGGTGACGGGGGCGATGCCGGCGTAGGCGGCGAGGTGGCCGGAGGTCTTGAACGCGGAGGCGTCGCCGATCTCGAGGAGGATGCGGGCTGCGGTCCTGACGCCGATGCCGGGCATCGAGGTCAGGACCCGGGCAAGAGGGTGCGCATCAAGGATCTCCTCGACCTCGGTGGCGACGGTCTTGCGCTGCGCCAGCACGGTTTTCAGGCTTTCGGCGAGCCTAGGCAGCACGGTGTCGGCCGCGGCGGTGCCGGGAACGACGACGCTCTGTTCGTCGAGCGCGGCGAGGATGTTGTCGACCAGCTTGGTGCCCATCCGGGGCGCGTGCTTGGTCGCGATCGAGGTGAGCTTGCGGCGCCCGGCAGAGCCGATTCCGGTTGGTCCGCCGCAGCGGATCAGGATCTCCAGCACCGCGGCGTGGGCGACCCTGGGACCGAGAACACGCTCCAGGGCAGGGTGGATGCCGGTGAGCAGGCCGCGAATGCGGTTGCTGATCCGGGTCGCCTCGGCGGCCAGGTCGTCGTCGTAGCCGACCAGCACGTCGAGCTCGGCCAGCGCCTCGTCGCCGACGTCGACGCGCCGCAGTGCGTGCGGCAGGGTCCGTGCCGCGTCGGCGATCACGAACGCGTCGCGGGCATCGGTCTTGGCGCTACCCGGGTACAGGTCGGCGATCCGGCGCATCGCCAGCCCGGGCAGGTAAGCGACGTCGTGACCGCAGGCTCGGGCCACCGCGACCGGCAACGCGCCGATCGTGGCCGGCTGGTCCACCACGACCAGCACCGGCCCGTGGCCGGCGAGCTTGCCGAACATCGCCCGCAGCCTCGGTTCGCTGTTGGGCAGCGGCGCATCGTGCAGCCGCTCGCCGGCTGGGTCCAGCCCGACGGCGTGGTGCTCACCCTTGCCGACGTCCAGACCCAAGAACACGCTGTACTCGTTGTCCACCTGAGTTGTCTTTCGTGTCGTCGTTCCTGGTCAACCAGTCAGGCATCGACGGCCGGCAGCCACGTTACGACGAGACCTACCCCGGCGGGCGGCCGTGTCCCTATCAGCGGTCCCTCGATACCACCAGAACCCGGTGACACCACCCCCCGGATCATCACTTCGACTGGGGGCATAAGTCATGCCAGGCCTGGCGACCAGGTCTCCTTGATCAGGAGCCACGAAAAAGGTAACGGGGG
>WHTB01000270.1 GCA_009379735.1 Propionibacteriales bacterium | reverse complement strand
GTAGCGCTTCGCCAGCGTGGCCTCGCACACCTGCTCCCGGAAGTCCTTGTCGCACAGCATCGCGAACACCGCGTCGACGCCGGCGTCGTACCTCAGCTCTCTCTGCAGGTCCATGTGCGGCATCATGCCGCACCGCTGCCGCTATCGTGCTGAGGTGAGCGACACGACATCGAGCGACAGCGCGACGGGTGAGTGGGGCGGCGAGGTCAGCTTCGGTGAGCAGGGCGGGCGCCTGACGTACGGCAGCTACCTTCGGCTCCCCGCCCTGCTCGACGCCCAACGGCTCGAGTCGGACCCGCCGGCGCACGACGAGCTGCTGTTCATCACCATCCACCAGGTGTACGAGCTGTGGTTCCAGCAGCTGTTGCACGAGGCGACGACGGCGCGCGACGCGATGTTCGACGGCCAGGTCTGGTGGGCGCAGCACCTGCTCAACCGGGTGCACGTGATCGAGCGGGTGCTGGTCGAGCAGATCGACGTACTCGAGACCATGACGCCGCAGGACTTCCTGCAGTTCCGGCAGAAGCTCGCACCGGCGAGCGGCTTCCAGTCCGTGCAGTACCGCGAGCTCGAGTTCCTGTCCGGGGCGAAGGATGCGTCCTTCGTCAAGAGGTTCCGTGGGCTGACCGAGGCGGAGCGCGCTCGGCTGTTGCGACGCCTCGACGAGCCCACCCTGTGGGATGCACTGGTCCACCACCTGGCCGCTCGCGGCCTGCCTAACGATGACGACGCCGCCATCGCCGGGTCACTGCGCACCGCCGCGCACGACCGCTCGGCGTACCCGGACGTCTGGCAGCTGGCCGAGGCCCTGCTCCAGCACGACGAGCTCGCCGCTGCCTGGCGGGCCCGGCACGTGACCATGGTCGAACGGATGATCGGCACGAAGACCGGCACCGGTGGCTCGTCGGGCGCGACCTACCTGCGCAGCCGTCTCGGCCTGCACTACTACCCGATCCTGTGGGAGCTGCGCTCCCTGCTCTGACACGGCACGCCGGGTGGGTCTAATGTCGGTCTTGTGGGCGCCGGCAGGCTCCACCCCAGGCACAACGGCGTGCCTGTAGGGACCGCGAAGATCGGGTTGTTGGCGATGCACGCACCGCAGGACGAGGCCAAGCAGGAGCTGTTGGAGAAGGCGGCTGCAGTCGCCTCGACCCGCCGTGGAGGTGCCGCCGGCTGCAGCGCCGAAGAGCTGACCAGGCTGCTCACGCGCTTCTACCGCCATGTCACGTACGAGGAGATGGCGGAGCGCACGCCGTCCGACATCTACGGCGCCGCGATGAGCATGTACCGGATGGTGGCCGACCGCCCACAGGGCACGGCCGCGTTGCGGGTCTTCACCCCGACCGTTGACGAGCACGGGTGGTCCGCCGGCGGGCACACGGTGGCCGAGATCGTTACCGACGACATGCCCTTCCTGGTCGACTCCGTCACCATGGTCCTGTCCCGCAGCGAGCGCAGCATCCATGTCGTGGTGCACCCGCAGTTCCTGGTCCGCCGTGACGTCACCGGCCAGCTGCAGGCACTGGTCGAGGGCGACGCCGACAAGGAAGGCGCCGACGACGCGCACGACGTCGTACGCGAGTCGTGGATGCATGTCGAGATCGACCGGCAGAGCGACAAGGAGGACCTCGAGCAGCTCCATGCCGACTTGGGCAAGGTGCTTCGCGACGTCCGAGAGGCCGTCGAGGACTGGCGGAAGATGGAGGCCAAGGCCTCCGACATCGTGTCCGACCTCGAGACCAACCCGCCGGCCGGGCTGCCGGCGGCCGAGGTCGAGGAGACCGCCGAGCTGATGCGCTGGCTGTCCGACGAGCACTTCACCTTCCTCGGGTTCCGCGAGTACACATTGCAGTCGGTCGACGGCGACGACGTCCTCCGCGCCGTGCCCGGCACCGGACTCGGCATCCTCCGCAGCGACCAGGACCTGTCGACGTCGTTCGGCAAGCTGTCCCCGGAGGTCAGGGCGAGGGCCCGCGACAAGCAGCTGCTGATCATCACCAAGGCCAACTCCCGGTCCACCGTGCACCGGCCGGCCTACCTCGACTACATCGGCATCAAGAGCTTCGACGCCGACGGCGCGGTGGCGGGGGAGCGACGCTTCCTCGGCCTGTTCAGCTCGGCGGCCTACACCGAGAGCCTGACCCGCATCCCGGTGCTCAAGAGCAAGGCCCGTGACGTCGTCGAGCGAGCCGGCTTCGCGCAGATGAGCCACAGCGGCAAGGCGCTGATGGACATCCTCGAGACATACCCGCGCGACGAGCTGTTCCAGACGTCGGTCGACGAGCTGGTCCCGATCGCGGACGCCGTCCTCCGGCTACAGGAGCGCCGCCAGCTGCGGCTGTTCGTCCGTCGCGACGTCTACGCGCGCTACCTCTCGTGCCTGGTCTACCTGCCCCGGGACCGCTACACCACGCAGGTGCGCGAGCGGATTCAGGACATCTTGGTGAAGACGCTCGGCGGCGAGTCGATCGACTACACCGCCCGGATCAGCGAGTCGGTGCTGGCCCGGCTGCACTTCGTCGTACGCACCAAGCAGGGCGAGACGCTGCGCGAGTTCGACGAGAGCGACCTCGAACGCCGGCTCGCCGACGCCGCGAGGTCCTGGTCGGACGACTTCTCCCAGTCGGTGATCGAGCTGATGGGTGAGGAGCAGGCCGCGCGGATCACGCGGCAGTACGCCCACGCGTTCCCCGAGGCGTACAAGGAGGACTTCCCGGCGCGTACGGCGGCGGCCGACCTGCGGCGGATCGAGAACATCTCCGAGGACGTCGGCGTCGCGTTGTCGCTGTACGAGCCGGTCGACGTCGCACCGGAGGAGCGGCGGTTCAAGGTCTACCGCAACCACGAGCCGCTGTCGCTGTCACAGATGCTGCCGCTGCTGAGCCAGATGGGTGTCGACGTCATCGACGAGCGACCGTACGACCTGGTGCAGCCGTCGGGTGAGCGGTCGTACATCTACGACTTCGGGCTCCGCTACGCCGAGCCGTTCCCGGAGGAGTGCCGCGACCTGTTCCAGGACGCGTTCGTCGCGGTGTGGAAGGGCCAGTGCGAGAACGACAGGTTCAACCGGCTGGTCCTCGCCGCCGGCATGGGCTGGCGGCAGGTGTCCGTGCTCCGGGCCTACCAGAAGTACATGCGGCAGGGCCGTACGACGTTCAGCCAGGAGTACATCCAGGACGCGATGCAGGCCAACGTGCCGATCGCCCGGCTGCTGGTGGAGCTGTTCGAGGCTCGCTTCGACCCGGGTCGGGATGGCACCATCGCCGCCGACTCCGAGTCGCGGGCGGCGCTCGTGTCCGACCTTGAAGAGCGCATCAACAAGGCCCTGGAGGAGGTCGCCAGCCTTGACCAGGACCGCATCCTGCGCAGCTTCTTGACCCTGATCAAGGCGACGCTACGGACGAACTACTTCCAGCCGGCGGCCGACGGCAGCCACAAGAGCTACATGTCGTTCAAGCTCGAGCCGACGGCGATCCCGGACCTCCCGGAGCCGCGCCCGCAGTTCGAGATCTTCGTCTACTCGCCGCGGGTCGAGGGTGTGCACCTGCGGTTCGGCCCGGTGGCGCGGGGCGGTCTGCGGTGGTCCGACCGGCGTGACGACTTCCGTACCGAGATCCTCGGTCTGGTGAAGGCGCAGATGGTCAAGAACACCGTGATCGTGCCGGTCGGCGCCAAAGGCGGCTTCTACTGCAAGCAGCTGCCCGACCCGTCGGTGGACCGCGAGGCGTGGCTGGCCGAGGGCGTGACCTGCTACAAGACGTTCATCTCCGGCCTGCTCGACGTGACCGACAACCTGGTCGGCGGCGAGTCCGTCCCTCCGAGCCGGGTCGTACGCCACGACGGCGACGACTCCTACCTCGTGGTGGCGGCCGACAAGGGCACGGCGACGTTCTCCGACATCGCCAACGGTGTCGCCAAGGACTACGGGTTCTGGCTCGGTGACGGCTTCGCCTCGGGCGGGTCGGTCGGCTACGACCACAAGGCGATGGGCATCACGGCACGCGGTGCCTGGGAGTCGGTCCGGCGGCACTTCCGCGAGATGGGGGTCGACTGCCAGAGCGAGGAGTTCACCTGCGTCGGCATCGGTGACATGTCCGGCGACGTGTTCGGCAACGGCATGCTGCTGTCCGAGCACACGCGGGTGGTCGCGGCCTTCGACCACCGGCACATCTTCCTCGACCCGACACCGGACGCGGCAGTGTCGTACGTCGAACGCCGTCGGCTCTTCGACCTGCCGAGGTCGAGCTGGGCCGACTACGACACTGACAAGATCTCCGCGGGTGGTGGAGTGCATCCGCGGACGGCCAAGTCGATCCCGATCACCCCGCAGGTGCGGGCCGCGCTCGGCCTCGCCGACGGCGTGAGCAAGCTGACGCCGGCCGACCTGATGAAGGCGATCCTGGTCGCGCCGGTCGAGCTGCTGTGGAACGGCGGCATCGGCACCTACGTGAAGGCGGAGACCGAGACCGATGCCGATGTCGGCGACCGGGCCAACGACTCGATGCGGGTCAACGGCGCCCAGCTGCGCTGCAAGTGCGTCGGCGAGGGTGGCAACCTCGGGCTGACCCAGCTCGGACGGATCGAGTACGCCAAGGCGGGCGGGCGCATCAACACCGACTTCATCGACAACTCGGCCGGCGTCGACACGTCCGACCACGAGGTCAATATCAAGATCCTGCTCGACCGGTCGGTGGCCGACGGCGACCTCACCGAGAAGCAGCGCAACAACCTGCTCGCCAAGATGACCGACGAGGTCGGCCGTCTGGTGCTCGACGACAACGATGACCAGAACATCGCCCTGGCGATGTCGGTGGCCCAGTCGACGGCGCTGCTGCATGTCCACGAGGACTGGATCAAACGGCTCGAGAAGGCCGGGCTGCTCAACCGTGAGCTGGAGTTCTTGCCGCTGAGCAAGGAGATGGCGGCCCGGCGCACCGACAACAGCGGGCTCACCGCTCCCGAGCTCTCGGTGCTCCTCGCGTACACGAAGATCGTGCTGGAGCAGGACGTGCTGAAGAGCGAGCTGCCGGACGACCCGTTCCTGCGTGGCTACCTGTTCCGGTACTTCCCGTCGGCGATGCAGCAGGGCTACCGCAGCCAGATGGACGGCCACCCGCTGCGCCGCGAGATCATCACGACCCAGGTCGTCAACGAGATCGTCAACAACGCCGGCATCACCTTCTTCCACCGGCTCAGCCAAGAGACCGGCGCGACGTCGGCCGAGCTCTGCCGGGCCAACCTGGTCGTGCGTGAGCTCTACGGTGCCGAGTCGCTGATGGAGCAGATCACCGCACTCGACCATGCGGTCAGTGCTGACGCACAGATCCGGATGCGGCTGCAGGTGCGTACGATCGCGGAGCGGGCCACCCGGTGGCTGGTCATCAACCGGCGTCCGCCGATCGACAGCGAGGCGACGGTCGACCACTTCGGTGCCGACCTCGGCCGGGTCGTGGCGGTGATGCCCGACGTGCTGACTGGCGACGAGGCGTCGCTCTACAACGAGCGGCTGCGGTCGCTGCTGGAGATGGAGGTGCCGGAGGAGCTGGCCAGGGCGATCTCGGTGCTCCCGCCGGCGTACTCCGCACTCAGCATCGTCGAGACGGCCAAGCGAGACAGCGTCGACCCGCACGAGGTGGCGAAGGTGCACTTCGCGATCGGCGACAAGCTCGGCATCGGCCGGTTGACGCAGCGGATCGTGGCACTGCCCCGCACCGACCGGTGGCAGACGATGGCGCGCGCCGCGCTCCGCGACGACCTCGGCTCGGTGCACTCGCAGATCACCGCGCAGGTGCTCCGTGGCACCGACTCGGGCCTCGAACCGGACGAGCGGATCAAGCACTGGGCCGAGGCCGACGGGCTCGTGCTCAGCCGGGCGGCGAGCACGCTGGAAGAGATCTGGTCCGACGACGTACCCGACCTGGCGCGGCTCTCGGTGGGGCTTCGGGTCGTACGAACACTGCTGCAGTCACCCGGCTGACCGCCGCAACGCACTGACAGCTCGCCGCGGCCGCGGTGACGAATGTCATCGCGGATTGGCAACTTTCGGCCGGGGCGGCGCGTGGTGGGCCGCCGGTAGGGTCGCCGGTTATGGGGGCAGTGATCCAGGTCCAGGACCTGAAGAAGACATACGGTTCGGTTCACGCGGTCGATGGCGTGTCGTTCGAGGTCAACCAGGGGGAGCTGTTCGGCATCCTCGGCCCGAACGGCGC
>WHTB01000199.1 GCA_009379735.1 Propionibacteriales bacterium | reverse complement strand
GTCTGCCTGGAGGCGGCGGCGGCCGGTCTGCCGGTGCTGGTCGGCGACTCCGGCGGCGCCCCGGAGACCGTGCGGCACGGCGACACCGGGTGGGTGGTCGACCCCCACAACCCGGTGGCGGTGGCGGCCCGGCTGGCGCCGCTGCTGGCCGACCGGTCCGCGGCGGCCGCGATGGGGTCGCGGGGGCGGGACTGGGTGTCGGCCGAGTGGACCTGGGGCGCCAGCGTCGACGTACTCGAGCGCCTGCTGGACTAGGCCGCGGCCGGGCTGGTGATGTCGGCGGCGGCCCGAGACCGGTGTGCGGTCCGGGCCCGATGAGTGCGGTCAGCCGGCCGACCGGGAGTCGGCGGCCCCGGCCTGCCGGTCGCGGATGAACCGGCCCGCCTGGTGGATCGCGTCGGCGCCCTCGGGCAGGAACGACCAGAAGTAGTGGAAGACGTGCGTGGAGACGGGGAACAGCTCCAGCCGCACGTCGACACCGTGGTCGCGGGCAAGGTCGGCGAGCTGGTGGGTCTCCCGGAGCACGATGTCGCCGGTGCCCGACTGGATCAGCATCGGCGGCAGCCCGGACAGGTCGGCGCGCAGCGGGCTGACCAGCGGGTCGTCGAGCGAGTGGCCGGCGAGGTAGGCCGAGGCGAAGCGCCGGAGCAGCTCGACCTGCTCCGGCGGCAGGGCCTCGTCGGCCGGTCCGCGTGCCTGTGTGCCGGTCAGGTCGACCGCGGGGCAGAGCAGGACCGCCCGGCCGGGTAGCGGCAGGTCGCGCTGTTTCAGCAGCAGCATCAGCGACACCGCCAGCCCGCCGCCGGAGGAGTCCCCGGCCAGAGTCACGTCGTGCGGGTCGGTGCCGCTGGAGAGCATCCACTCGTACACCCGCAGCGCATCGTGGAGACCGGCGGGGAAGGGATGCTCGGGTGCGAGCCGGTAGTCGGGCACCACCGCACCGGTCTCGGCCGCGGCCACGAGCGCACCGACCAGCGGCCGGTACCCGAACGCCGACCCCAGCGTGTTCCCGCCGCCATGCAGGTACAGCATCGTCGTCGGCTGGTCGGGCGCGGGCGCGAGCAGCAGCGACGGGACGCCGCCGGCGTTGACCGGTCGTACGTCGATGTCCGGGGGAGCGGCGAACTTCGCGTGCAACGCCTCGTACGCGGCGCGCAGCTCCTGCAGGTCGACCTCACGGGGCGAGAGACCCATCACCGGCTCCCAGAGCCGGGCGACCCGGCCAGCGAGCTCGCCGCCGACCGAGCGCGTCGTGGTGACGGCGTCGTCCAGGTCGCGCAGGATCGCACGGGCCTTGTCGAGGAGCGCCTCACCGGCGATGGTGAGCTCGACTCGATGCGTGGATCGGCGCAGCAGGTCGCAGCCGACCAGCCGCTCCAACCCACTGATCTGCCGGCTCAGCGCCGGCTGCGACAGGTAGAGCCTCTCCGCGGCGCGGCCGAAGTTGAGCTCCTCGGCGACGGCGACGAACGACCGCAGGTGGCGCAGCTCGATGGCGTCCGGCGCCTGCGGCATCGACAGGACCTTCCCGCGCTCCTCGTCCATGCAGACGAGTATCACCCACATCCGTTGTGTCTGGTCATGCCACGTACGCACGACGGCTATGCACACTCGGCCTTTCCCTTCACCAACGCACCGGTGCCAGCGTGTGGCCATGACCGCCTCGCCTTTGGACCCTCGGACCACCGCACCCGGAGCCGGCGTGCACCGGGTCGCGGACATGGTGCTGCGCGGGAGTACGGCGACCCTTCGGGCCCGCGTCTACTGGCCACGTCCGGCCTCCGCCGACCCACCGGCCCTGCTGGTCGTCTTCGACTCGTCCGGTGCTGGCCCGGGAGGCGCCGACGCGCGCTGCCATGAGCTGTGTGCGCAGACCGGATCCGTCGTGCTGTCGATGCCCACCGCGCCGGGCTCGCATCCGGCGGCGTTCGTCGACGCGACGGAGTGGGCCGCCGACCATGCCGCGGAGCTCGACGCCGACCCCGGCCGGATCGTCCTGCTCGGCGTCGGAGTCGGGGTCGAGATCGCCGTGGCCGTCGCGAGGCATGCCCTCCGGGAAGGCTGGCCGCCGCTCGCCAAGGTCTTGCTCGTAGACGCCGACCAGCACGCCGACCCGCAGGTCGGGCAGCAGCTCGCCCGGCTTCCGTACGACGGGCCACTCACTGTCGTCGTGCCCGCCGACGACCTCGCACGCACCGTGCGCAGACACCTTGACCAGCCGAAGGGAACCGGCGATGACTCTTGACATGAGCGAAACTGTGTCTAGGATACACAGCGTCTGCAGGACACAGTTTGTTCCGAGCATCACCGAGGGGACCGAGATGACCAAGGAGTACGCGAAGGCCCGGGCCGACCGGCTGGCGGGGCACCTCGACGAGGAGAACGGAGCAGCATGATGTTGCGAATCGAGAATGCGCCGGCGCGGGCGACCCGTCGGGAGTGGATCGGCCTGGCAGTGCTGGCGTTGCCGACGCTGCTGCTGTCCATCGACGTGAGCGTTCTGTACCTCGCGTTGCCGCATATCAGCACCGACCTGGACGCGACGGCGACCCAGCAGCTGTGGATCCTGGACATCTACTCGTTCCTGCTGGCGGGCTTCCTCGTCACGATGGGGACTGTCGGCGACCGGATCGGCCGGCGTCGGCTGCTGCTGATCGGCGGTGCCGCCTTCGGCGTGGCGTCGGTGCTCGCGGCGTACTCGACGAGCGCCGAGATGCTGATCGCAACCCGGGCCCTGCTCGGCGTCGCCGGCGCGACTCTGATGCCGTCGACGATGGCCCTGATCCGGAACATGTTCCTCGACCCGACCCAGATGGGCACGGCGATCAGTGTCTGGTTCGCCTGCTTCCTGGGTGGCATGACGTTGGGTCCGCTGGTGGGCGGCGTGCTGCTCGAGCAGTTCTGGTGGGGGTCGGCGTTCCTGCTCGGCGTGCCGTTCATGGTCGTGCTGCTGGTGGCCGGCCCCGCGCTGCTGCCGGAGTACAAGGACCCCGAGCCTGGCCGGCTCGACCCGGTCAGCGTGCTGCTGTCGCTCGGCGCGATCCTGCCGCTGATCTACGGCCTCAAGACGCTCGCCCGGGACGGCCTGTCGCCGGTGTCGCTGACCACGATCGTGGTGGGTCTGTACGTCGGCGTGGTATTCGTCCGGCGGCAGGGGCGGCTCGCGCACCCGCTGCTCGACCTGCGTCTCTTCGCGAACCGGGTCTTCAGCACGTCGCTCGGCGTCATGCTGCTCACCGGTGTGGTGATGGCCGGCATCAGCCTGATGGCGACGATCTACCTGCAGGTCGTGGAGGGGCTGTCGCCGTTGCAGGCCGGCCTATGGCTGATCCCGCAGAACGTCGCGATGATCTCCACCGCGATGCTCGGCCCGGTCGTCGGCCGCCGCTTCCGGACGTCGTACGTGCTCGCGGCCGGTCTGCTGATCGCGGCGGTGGGGCTCGCCGTGCTGACCCAGGTCAGTGGCACTGGTGGACTGGCTCCGCTGGTGGCCGGTATGACGATCGCCGCGTTCGGCATCGGGCTGCCGATGCCGCTGCTGATGGGCCTGATGCTCAGCTCGGTGCCGGTCGAGAAGGCCGGGTCGGCGTCGGCACTGTCGGAGACCAGCGGTGAGTTCGGCATCGCGATGGGGATCGCGTCGCTCGGGTCGCTCGGTGCGTACGTGTACCGGTCGGCCCTGACCGACCTGCTGCCGGGCGACCTGCCCAGCGGGGTCGCGGCGGTGGCCCGGGAGAGCGTCGGCGCAGCGGTCGCGTCGGCGCAGCAGATGCCCGGTCGGCTCGGCACCGAGCTGGTGGCGAGCGCGGACAACGCGTTCGCGTCCGGGCTCAACGCGGTCGCCGTTGTCGGTGCGGTGGTGTTCGCTGGTCTGGCGGTCGTCGCGGCCCGGTTGCGCACCGACGAGAGTGGGCCGACCGACGTACCCGATGCCGAGCTCGACGCCGTACTCGACGACGGGGCGCAACCTGCCCTGGCCGCCGAGCGGTCCGCCTGAGAGGGGAAGCAGATGACGACGACGAGTGCGACGAGGCCGGTCGACCAGTTCGGTGGACCGGTGGTGCTGCCGGGTGACCCGACCTACGACGAGCTGCGCACAGTCTGGAACGCCATCGTCGACAAGCGGCCGAGGATGATCGTCGGCTGCACGAGTGTCGACGACGTGGTCGCCGCCGTGCGGACGGCCCGAGAGCTCGATCTGGAGATCGGCGTCCGGTGCGGCGGCCACAGCGCCATCGGGCATGCGGTGCCGGACGACGGCCTGATGATCGACCTGTCGCCGATGGGCGGCGTGCGAGTGGATCCGGTGCGGCGTCGTGCCTGGGTGCAAGGCGGTGCGCTGCTCGGTGCGCTCGACCGTGCGGCTCAGGCCCACGGTCTCGCCACCACGGCCGGCAACGTGTCACACACCGGCGTCGGCGGCCTCACGCTCGGCGGCGGGATGGGCTGGCTGGCCCGCCAGTACGGCCTGTCCTGCGACAACGTGGAGTCGTTCGAGGTCGTCACCGCCGACGGTGAGGTGGTCCGGGCGAGTGCGGCCGAGCACCCCGACCTGTACTGGGGGCTGCGCGGTGGTGGTGGGAACTTCGGGATCGTCACGGAGTTCGAGTTCCGGCTGCATCCGGTCGGCACGCAGACGATGCTGGCGGAGTTCACGTACCCACTGGAGCAGGGGATGCAGGTGCTCGGTGGCTGGCGCGACCTCAACCACGTCGCTCCGCGGGAGGCCACGTTCACCGCCTCGCTCGGTAGCGACCACAGCGTCACCGTCGGGTACGTGTGGGTCGGCGACCCGACGCGGGCCCGGCAGCTGGTGCCGGCGATGCGCGCGCTCGGCCGCCCGGTGGCAGAGCGGGTGCTCGGCCTGTCGTACGTCGCGCTGCAGTCGATGGACGACACCGTCGACGGGCACGCGTGGCGGCGGTACGCCAAGGGGCACTACCTGCGGCAGTTCTCGGACGACGTGATCGAGGCGTTCCTGCTGCGCGGCACTGCCGACGGCGCTGGCGGCCCGCTGCCTAACGTCGGGCTGCAGGCGCACGGCGGGGCGATCGACGACGTGGCCGACGGGTCCAGTGCGTTCAGCCACCGCGCGACGATGTTCGAGTACACCGCGGGCGCCCGGTGGGACGACGCCGCCGAAGACGCGGACCGGATCGACGCCGCCCGCCGGTGCGCGGCCGGGCTCGACCAGTACTCCACCGGCGTCTACGTCAACCTGGTCGGCGACGAGGGCGACGCCGGCGTCCGCCGTGCGTACCCACCGGCCCAGCTGGCCCGACTCACCGCGGTCAAGGACACCTACGACCCCGACAACATCTTCCACCTGAACCACAACATCCGTCCGTCCGGCGGCGCGCATCTCGACGCCGTCGCCGGGTGACCCGCCAGAGGAGTCGTCATGCAACTCCACCACCGCACCGCCGCCTTCTGCCGCACCCGCGGCTGCCACCGGCGCTACCCGCGCCCGCGCCGCCACTGCGTCGTGCAACGCCGCCGGGCAACCCGGTTCGCCCGGGTACGTGAGGAGCCGGGCTCGACGCGCGACGGGTCCGAGCCACGGCGGGCCGTGCGAGCGTCGCGTCGGGGCGCCGAGGCGAGTCGCGCGCCGCCGTGCCGTCGGTAGCCGTTGCCGCCCGCCGCTCCTCGGTGCTGACTGCGTGACCGAGGAGCGCGGGCTCGGGTGGCCGCGCCCGCTGTCAGGCCGTTGACCCGCTGTCTCGGCCTTCCTCGGAGTCATCGACCAGCTGGCTGACGGATTCTCCGACCGAGCGCTTGTGCCATAACGCCAGCTTCGACGCCCGTTCGGTGTCTCGGGCCCGAAGCGCGGCCATGATCCCCTCGTGCTCGGCCTGCGAGGTCGCGAGCCGCTTCGGCACCATCCGGAAGACCCGTTGGAACCCGGAGTGGCGCTGCCAGATGTCCATCGTCAGGTCACGAAGCATCTCGTTGCCGCAGGCGGCGATGATGGTCTGGTGAAACTCGCGGTTGAGGTCTGAGAAGCCGGGCCCGTCCTGCGCGTCGACGGCCTCACGCATCCGCTCCATCAGCGCGTCGAGCGCATCGAGCTCGGCATCGGAGATGCGCTCCGCGGCCAGACCGGTCGCGATGCTCTCCAGGTGCGACCGGATGAAGTAGGTCTCCTCGACCTCCCGAGTGGTCAGGGTGGTCACCCGCGCACCGCGGTAGGGTGCCGTCTCCACCAGACCGTCCCGCTCGAGCATCCGCAACGCCTCGCGCGCCGGAATGTCGCTGGCTTGGTACTGCTGCGCGATGTCCCGGAGCACCAGCCGGGCGCCCGGGTCGATGTCGTTGGACAGGATCCGCTCGCGCAACGCGCGGTAGATCGTCTGTGACTTCAGGTCGGACACAGTGGGTGCTCCTCGGGTTAGAACCGGCTCAGAATATCAAATACGATCTGTCGCTGATCGTCTCCGTCCGTGGCTCCGGCGAGGCCTGCGCAACCATTGCAGGACACTTTCATATCAGATATGTTGCGGCTGGGCAGACCATCGCCACCCAGATGCATAGTCGATGGAGTGAGTCTTCCCGTGGTCGGGGACCGGTCGATTGGAGTCTGGCGATGAAGAGGTTCTGGGCACTGGCTGTGACACTGACGCTCGCGCTCACGGCGTGCGGCGGCAGCGACGGCGAAGGCGGTGGCAAAGGAGACTCGGCGGAAGCCGGGGGCAGCATCCGGGTCGCTCTCGGCGACATCGAGTCGGTCGAGACCCTCGCGCTCTTCATCGCGCTGGAGCGCGTACGCAAGCGCGGTACGGAGGTCGAGCTGATCGAGCTGGCCGACGAGGATCTGGCCAACCAGGCCGTCGTCGGTGGCCAGGCTGACGTCGGGCTCGGTGCGCCGTACGCGCTGATCGAAGGCTCGAAGGCACCGTTGCGGATCTTCTGCCAGCTGCAGGAGGCGCGGTTCTTCCCCGTCGTCGACAAGGCTGACTATCCCGACTGGCAGGCCATGGACGGGGAGACCTTCACCGTGCACTCGCGCGGCTCGACGACCGAGGCGCTCGCCCACATCATCGAGGAGGAGGAGGGCATCAAGTTCGGCGACATCAGCTATGTCCCGGGATCCGAGGTGCGCGCGACCGCGCTGCTGCGCGGCAATGTCAAGGCCGCCGTCCTCGACATCCCGAACAAGAACTTCGTGATGAGCGAGTCGCCGGGCAAGTTCCACGTGCTGCCGACGCCAGAGTCCGACGCCAGCGACGAGGTGATGTTCGGGAACGCCGAGTGGCTGGAGCAGAACGAGGCGGTGGTCCAGGTCCTGCTCGAGGAGATCCTGGCCACGTGGCGTTCCATCGCCGACGACCCCGCATTCGTGCAGGAGGAGCGCGAGCGCCTCGATCTCCTGGCCGACCTCCCCGCCGAGCTCGAGGAAGAGCTGCTCCCGTACTACGAACAGGCGGTCGAGGAAGACCTGTTCCCCCAGGACTGCGGCGGCGAGGAGGCGGCGGAGGCCGACTTCGAGTTCTACCACGCCGCCGGCCAGCTCAAGGGCGAGCCGCAGGACCTAAAGGTCGAGGACTTCTGGTTGCTCGAGCCGCTCGAGGCGGCCGTGGGCAGTGTCGAGAAGTCGGGAAGCTGAGTGGCGGCGTCCATCCAGTCCCGAACCGGTCGACTCGCCACGCACCCTTGGCTGCTGCGTTCCCTGTCGATCCTGCTCGTGCTCGCGCTGTGGGAGTGGGGCGGCCGGGTCCCGGTCAGCATCGCGTTTCCCACCTGCACAGACACTCTGGCTGCCTTCGGCGGGATGCTCGCTGACGGCACCTTCGCCGGCGCGTACGCCGAGACCGCCGGCCCTCTCCTCGTCGGTGTGACGCTCACCGCGCTCGGTGGTGTACTGGCCGGGCTGGTGATGGGGCTGTCGCCGCGCGCCGAGTGGCTG
The DNA here is from genome assembly GCA_009379735.1 of Propionibacteriales bacterium. Taxonomy (GTDB): domain Bacteria; phylum Actinomycetota; class Actinomycetes; order Propionibacteriales; family Nocardioidaceae; genus WHTB01. The sequence goes on along the minus strand of WHTB01000199.1, from coordinate 458 downwards.
GGTCTGCCGGTGTTGATCGTGCTGCAGGCGTCGCCGTCGGCCGCCATCGTCCCGCTGATCACCTTCATCTACGGCATCGGCTTCGCCGCCAAGGTGTTCGCGGTCGTGCTCCTCAGCGCGCCGGTGATCGTGCTGAACTCCTACCGCGGCATCGCCCACACGCCGACGACCCTGCTCGAGATGAGCAGCGCGTTCATGGCCAGCCGCTGGCAGCGGATCTGGAAGATCGTGATCCCAGCCGGGAGCGGCCTGATCTTCGCCGGGCTCCGGCTCGGCCTCGCGCAGGGTTTCACCGGGGCCGTGCTCGCGGAGCTGCTCATCACGCCGACGGGCGTGGGCGACCTGATCACCTACTACCGCTCGGTCGCCGACTATCCCCGTATGTTCGCCTCGATCCTGTCGATCATCGTCGTCGCGAGTGTGAGCGTGACCCTGCTCCAGCGGCTGGAGCTGCGACT
>WHTB01000171.1 GCA_009379735.1 Propionibacteriales bacterium | reverse complement strand
GGCAAGGGCGGCCGGATGCCCGACGAGCTGTCCGGTGGCGAGCAGCAGCGGGTCGCGATCGCCAGGGCGTTCGTCAACCGGCCGATGATCCTGATCGCCGACGAGCCCACCGGCAACCTCGACCCGGCCACGTCGGTCGGCATCATGAAGCTGCTCGACCGGATCAACCGCACCGGCACCACGGTGATCATGGCAACCCACGACGCGGGCATCGTCGACCAGATGCGCAAGCGTGTCATCGAGCTGCAGGGCGGTCGTGTCGTACGCGACCAGTCCCGCGGTGTGTACGGCTACCAGAGCTAAGCCGGCACGCCCTGCGCGACCGACTACCGACACCGGCAACCTGGGGAACGGATGCAACTCACCTACGTCTTCTCCGATCTCACCACCGGGATCAAGCGCAACGTCTCGATGGTGGTCTCGCTGATCTTGACCATCGCCGTCTCGCTGTCGCTGTTCGCCCTCGGGCTGCTGGTGCGCGCCCAGGTGGACAAGATCGAGGAGTCACTCGGCAGTCGGCTGCAGGTGATCGTGTTCCTGTGCAACGAGACGTCCACCGCACCTACCTGTATCAGTGGCGGCGTCTCCGACGAGCAGCGCAAGGAGATCAGCACTGAGCTCAAGGACAGCCGCTATGTCGACGACTTCCGGCTGCAGGACCAGGACGAGGCGTACGCCAAGTTCCAGGAGATCTACGTCTCCGACGACAAGACCAAACAGCGCGCGTACAACGAGGTGGAGGCCGAGGACCTCAAGGAGTCGTACTGGATCACCCTGAAGGACCCGCGTGACTACGAGAAGGTCGGCAGCCTGGTGCAGGGACTGCAGGGTGTCGACAGCGTCCAGGACCTGCGCGACGTGCTCAACCCGGTCTACCGCGCCCTCAACGTCGTGCAGGTCGGCTCCCTGATCTTCGCCGCGGTCCTGCTGCTGGCAGCGATCTTCCAGGTGGCCAACACGATCCGGCTGGCGGCGTTCGCGCGGCGTCGGGAGATCGGGATCATGCGGCTCGTCGGCGCGTCCAGCCTGTACATCCAGCTGCCGTTCCTGCTCGAGTCGGCGCTTGCAGCACTCGTCGGGATCGGCCTTGCGGTGATCGTCGTCGCGGGGCTGATGGGGCTCGTGGTGTACGGCAGCCTGCGGGGCAAGTTCCCCATCTTCGAGTGGGTCGGCTGGTCGGACGCGTACGTGATCATGGGGTGGATCGCGCTGCTCGGTCTCGCCTTGGCCCTGCTTCCGACACTGCTGATGACCCGGAAATACCTCAAAGTGTGACCAACGTCGGTTACCGTCGACGTGCCCTGTACTCGAGAAGTTTGGTAGCCACGTGGTGCGCATCTTCCCCCGCGACCGCTCGGCCACCACGGCGCCCCGTCCGACAGGGCGCCGTCTGGTTGGTCTGATCGCCGTCCTCGGGTTGCTGGCTTCCGTGCTCAGCCTGCAGGCCGTCAGTGCGCTCGGCGCCGACGAGGACACCCTCAAATGGCGCAAGAGCCAGGTCGGCCGCAACCTGCGCGAGGCCAAGGGTGACCTCGGTCATTCGAGCACCAAGCTGCTGTACGCCGTCCGCGCCCTGGAAAGGGCCGAGCAGAAGCTCGGGGTGGCCCGTCGTCATCTGCGCAGCACTCGGGTCGAGCTCGCCGCGGCTGCCCAGCACGACCGTGAGATGCAGGCCAAGCTCGACGACGCGGAGCGGCAGCTGGCCGAGGCGGAGCGCCAGCTGAAGGAGAAGCAGGAGCAGCTCGACGAGCAGCGCGCCGAAGTGGCCGCGTGGGCGGCGTCGACGTTCCAGAGCAACGACGCCCAGCTGCTCGAGCTCCGCGTACTCCTCAACGCACAGTCACCGGAGACCCTGACGACGCAGCTGGACGCCGTCGACAGCGTCAATGACAAGAACGCCGACCGGTTCGACCGGTTGACGGCCAACGAGGTGCTGCTCGAGGTCAACAAGGACGAGGTCAAGGAGCTCAAGGACCTGGTCGCGAAGCAGCGCGCCGACGCGGCTCGCAACCTCGAGGTCAAGAAGCAGCTCGAGGCGCAGGCCGCGCAGGCCGAGTCGGCCGTCACCTCGCTGGTCATCGACACCCGCAAGGCCCGTCGGGCGGCGGAGGCGGCCAAGGCGGCCGACCGTCGGCAGGTCGCCGAGCTCGAGGCCGACCGCGCCAAGATCGAGGGCGAGCTGGCCGCGATCGCTGCCCGCCGCGCCGCCGAGCGCGCGCGTCAGCAAAGTGCCGGGCCGGTGAGCAGCGGCGGCTACCTGGACTACCCGATCGACAGCTACATCACCTCGCCGTACGGCATGCGCTTCCACCCGATCCTGCACACCTACAAGCTGCACGACGGCACCGACTTCGGCGGTGGCTGCGGCACCCCGATCCGCGCCGCCGCCGCCGGCACGGTGATCCAGAAGTACTACAACGGCGGCTACGGCAACCGGCTGATCCTCGACCACTGGGTGCAGAAGGGCGTCAGCCTCAGCACGTCCTACAACCACCTGTCGGGCTACTCCGCTTCGGTGGGCGAGAACGTCAGGCGTGGCGAGATCATCGGGTACGTCGGCACGACGGGTTACAGCACCGGCTGCCATCTGCACTTCATGGTGTACGAGAACGGCTCCACGGTCGACCCGATGGGTTGGCTCTGACCCTCCGCCGGACCTCCATCCGGATACTCGTTTGCGCCGTGCGCGAGGATGGTCGCCATGGCGAAGGAGCAGGTCCGCAAGATGATCGCGCAGAACCGCAAGGCGCGGCACGAGTACCACGTCGAGGACACGTTCGAGGCGGGCCTGGTCCTCACCGGCACCGAGGTCAAGTCGCTGCGCGCCGGCCGCGCGTCCCTCGTCGACGGCTTCGCCGAGGTCCGAGACGACGAGATCTGGCTGCAGGGCGTGCACATCCCGCCGTACACCCAGGGCACCTGGACCAACCATGAGCCGCGCCGCGCGCGCAAGCTGCTGCTGCACCGGACCGAGATCGAGCGCATCTCCGGCCGGGTCGCCGAGCGCGGTCTGACCATCGTGCCGCTGGCGCTGTACTTCACCGACGGCAAGGCCAAGGTCGAGATCGCGCTGGCCAAGGGCAAGCGGTCGTACGACAAGCGGCAGGCCCTCGCCAAGCGTGAGGCTGACCGCGACGCGGCGCGGGAGATGGGTCGCCGGGCGAAGGGGCGCTGACGTGCCGGATGCCCCGGAGGGCGCCGACGCCGGCGTGCCCGCGGTGTGGGACGCGCTCGGTCTGCCCGGACTGGCCGACGTGCATGTGCACTTCCTGCCCGAGCCGATCATGGATCGGGTGTGGGCGCACTTCGCCGCCGCGGGTCCGCTGATCGGGCGGAGCTGGCCGATCAGGTACCGCTGGGACGACAAGCAGCGGGTGGCCCACCTGCGCGCGATGGGGGTGCGGCACTTCACCGCACTGCCCTACGCGCATCGGCCGGGCGTCGCGGAGTACCTCAACGAGTGGGCCGCCACGTTCGCCCTCCGTACCCCTGGTTGCCTGTCGTCGGCGACGTTCTACCCCGAGCCGGAGGCGGCGGACTATGTCGCGAGCCGGATCGAGGCAGGGACGCAGATCTTCAAGGTGCACATCCAGGTCGGCGACTTCGACCCGCGCGACCCGCTGCTCGACCCGGTGTGGGGGGCGTTGGCGGACTCGGGCCGGCCGGTCGTCGTGCACGCCGGGTCGGGGCCGGTGCCGAACGCGCACACCGGACCGGGACCCGTCGCCGAGGTCCTCGCCCGGCACCCCCGGCTGACCGCGGTGATCGCGCACATGGGGGCGCCCGAGTACGCCGAGTTCCTCGCCCTGGCGGAGTCGTACGAGCGGGTGCACCTCGACACGACGATGGCGTTCACGGCGTTCTTCGAGGCGATGGCGCCGTACCCTCGCGAGACGTTGCCGCGGCTGGCCGACCTGGGGGAGAAGGTGCTGCTCGGCAGCGACTTCCCGAACATCCCGTACGCCTATGTCGACCAGCTGACGGCGCTGACCGATCTCGGACTCGGCGACGACTGGCTACGCGGTGTGTTCTGGCACAACGCCGTACGCCTGCTCTCGCTCCGCTGACGGAATACCGGGCGCGGGCGGGCCGTTGCACCGGGTACGCTGGACCGTGGTTGACAACTCAAGAGGGGCTGAACGGTTTCGACTTTGGACGATTGATCCAGGGGAAGCGGGCCGAGGATCCAGGGTTATCTCGTTAACGATCTCTGGAAACCAATAAGTGCCAACGCAAAGCGCACTGACTTCGCTCTCGCCGCCTGAGGCGACCAGCGAAGGGTCAGACTGAGGGCGCCTCCGCCTCAGATCCTGGCCTCATCTAGGAGGCTTGCTGACCAGACCCGGCCACGGGGTCTGGTCGGGACTTTTACAGTGGCTGAGCCTGTCGGTGACATGTCTGTCTGAGCACCGGGGCTGAGAAAGCGCTAGCACAGACTGCGCCCGGAGAAGACCTGAGTCACCGCCAGAGGACGCGGGTTCGATTCCCGCCAGCTCCACCAGCCAGCCGGACACGAGGGGCCGGACCGACAGGTCCGGCCCCTCGTCATGTCACCTGCGGTGCCGGCATCGGCTGAGGCGCGGGGGAGCCGAACCGGTCCCTCGTTGACTGGCGCGTTGCGTAGGCCTGGTGTCCGGTTTGTCCCTACGGAACGCGCCAGTCAATGACGGCGTCGCACCCGGTCCAGTCCCGCACCCGGTCCAGGGAGCCCCGTCCGCCGGGTTCATTTCTCCAGGGGCCGGCCGAGAAGGTCCGGCACCGGGTCAGCGGTCAGCCACCACAGCGCGCTCGGCGTCCGACGCCGAACGTCGCGCTCTCCGTCGCCGCCATCGTCGCCCTCGGGCTCGTCCTCCTGGTCTCCGCCCCGGCCGACGCCGGCACCTCCAAGCGGGAGAAGATCGCCCGCGCCTCGACCATCGCCAAGAAGCAGATCGGCGACCGCTACCAGCGTGGCGGCACAGGTCCGAGCTCGTTCGACTGCTCCGGTCTGGTCAAGTACTCGTACCGGAAGGCCGGCATCTCGGTGCCCCGTACGTCGTCGCAGCAGGCCCACGCCGCCCGCCGGATCAGCTCCAAGTGGCTGCGCAAGGGCGACCTGATGGTCTTCCACGACGGCGGTCGCGTGTACCACGTCGGCATCTACGTCGGCTGGAAGAACGGCGCCCACCGCATGGTCCACGCCTCGCGGCCCGGTATGCCGGTCAAGACGGACAAGCCGTGGACCCGCTCCTGGTACGCGGCGACGTTCCGTCCGCGGTCGAGCTGACGCCCGCCCGGCCGGGGTCCGTCGGGGCGTTTGCCAGACTGGCTGGCATGGCTCACGGCGAACGACGACGGCGACGCTCGGCCTGGGTTGCAGTCCTGGCTACGGCGCTGCTGCTGGTCGGCTGCTCGGGCGGCGACCAGGAGACGGCGAAGCCGACGAAGAGCCCGTCGGCATCGCCGTCGGCACAGCCCACCGCGACGCCCGCACCGGAGGTCCGCCGGTGGCCGCTGACCGGGCGACGTGCGGATCATCCGCTGCCGAAGCGTCGCGCCGGCGTCGTCAAGATCGAGAACACCGGCAACTCCGAGCCCCAGGTCGGGCTCGGGGCTGCCGACCTTGTCGTGCAGCAGCTCGTCGAGGGCGGGCTCACCCGGCTCGCCGTCTTCTACCACTCCCGGGTCCCGTCCGATGTTGGACCGGTGCGCTCGCTGCGCACGTCGGACATCGGCATCGTCAAGCCGGCCGACGCCCTGCTGGTCGCCTCGGGCGGGGCCAGGCGGGCGCTACGTCGGATGGAGTCGGCCAGGGTACGGCTCGTGACCGGCGGCGATGCCTACCACCGGGTCGACGGCCGCCCGGCCCCGTACAACCTGTTCGTGCGGCTCAGCCGGCTCGTCAAGGCGCGGGCGAAAGGTGCGGCGCCCGAGCCGTACCTGCCGTGGGGCGATGCCAGGACCTTGGGCACCGGCAAGCCCGCCGGCCGGATCGTGGCGCAGTACTCCCGCGGCACGGTCAACTCCTGGACCTACCGCGGTCATACGTACCGTCGCAGCATCGACCATGCGACCGGCCGCGACGACTTCCGGGTCGACACCGTGCTCTCCCTGCGGGTCGCGGTCACGGATGCCGGCTACCGCGACCCGGCCGGCAACGCAGTCCCGGAGACGATCCTCTCCGGGAAGGGCGCGGCCACCCTCTTCCACCACGGTCGCGCGTACGACGGCCGCTGGTACAAACGCAGCCCGGGTGCACCGCTGAGGCTGGCGACGACGACCGGCCGACCGTTGCGGGTGCCGCCCGGGAACACCTGGATCGAGCTGGTGCCGGCCTCCGGCGGCGATCTCCGATACGGCCGCTGACCACGCGTCAAGGTAACCTCGCGTGTGCTCACTCGTTGACAGGGCAGGAGCGAGTTTTGTGGCGGTTTCAGGCGGGAGGGTCTGATGCAGCGATCACGGGTCGGCGTGCGGGTCATCGCTGCGACAGCGGCGACGGCCGTGATCGGTCTCAGCGCTCCGGCACAAGCCGAGACGACGTACGACGGCTCGGCCACAGCTCTGCAGATCAGGGGTGTGAAGATCGAGCTGCTGTCCGACTTCACCGACCAGCTGCCCTCGGAGCTTAACGACGTTCCGACGTCGGTCGTCATTCCCGACCAGACCGTCGGCCACTCGACCTTCTCGGGCGCCGACGCGGCGGTCGAGGCGCCCGACAACCCGCTGGTCACCGGGGGCGTATTCAAGGCCTCGTCCAAGCTGGTGGGCGGCGAGGTGGTCAGCCGGTCGAGCGTGGCCGACCTGAACCTCGCCGGCGGCGTGCTGGTGGCCGAGTCGATCGCCGCCAGTTGCACGGGCAACGGCCAGACGATCACGCTGAACGCGCCGCAGGGCAACCTGAAGAGCTCGGCGCTCGAGCAGACGCAGGGCGAGATCGAGCTGCGGCCCGGCACTCCGCAGACCCTCGCGGGCGTAGGTGCGATCACCTACAACGTCCAAGCCAACAACGATGAGCGGACCGGCTCGGTCAGCAACGTCGTGATCGACCTCGACTCCCGGCTGTCGCTGGCCGCGCTCGGTGACCTGCCGATCGCGCTGATCGAGCTCGACGACACGCTCAAGCAGGTTCTCGCCGACCTGCGCGACACCAACCCGGTGCTGGGCCAGGTCGTCCCTGCCGATGACCAGCTCGACCTGCTGGCGACCGACGACCTGGCGAAGGAGCTCGACGGGGTCGCCGCGCAGTTGCCCGACGACCCGAGCCTCGACGGCGTCGCCAAGCTCACCGGCCGGGTCACGATCGCCGCCGCCGACTGCTCGCAGGTAGTGGTCTCGGCCCCCGCTGCCGAGCCGTCCGACGAGCCACTGAGCCGCAACGCGCCGATGGCCGAGCCGCCGCTGGCGGACACCGGCTCGCCGGCCGGTCTTGCCGTGGCTGGTGCTGCCGGTGTGCTGGCGCTGGCCGCCGGGGTGTTCGCCCTGTCGCGGGCGCGCCGCCTCCGCACCTGAGGGGGTCTTCCGCGCCGAGATCGCACCTCTGGCACGGCCCTGGCGCCGAGCTTGCACCTCTGTCCATCTGCCCGGCCCGCGGACGTCATTGGCGCGGCGCCCCGCGGGCCAGGTCGGTGGTGACTTGGTGTGCATAGGTGCAACCTCGGTGCGAAGGGTGGGGTTCACCCCGGCCTGTCATTGCACAGCTCGACGGGTCCGCTGATGTCGATGGCGCGATGTGAACGATATTGCTGTCGCTAGCGTCCGCTGACAGCAATTTCGTTCACTTGGTCGCGAGCAACGCGCCCTGAACCCCTGGCGGCTCCCCCTTGACACGGGGGGCGAGCGGCGCACCAGCGTTTCGCCGGGACGACGTCGAATTTTGCCCTATTGGGCAAAATTCGCCCTCGAACCGGCGAACTGGGTCGGAAATTTCCCATTGGGCAATCTTAGACGTGGCCGGGGGCCAGCCCACGGGCGCGCCGCACCCTGGTCCGGGGAGCGTCGGCGCTCGACCTGCTCGCGTCCCCATGCCACCTCTATCCGCCTGCCCAGCCTGCATACGCGCAACCTCGGCGTGAGGAAGTGGTCAAGTTCTGCAATGTCGGCGGGAAGCGCAGGGCTTATCGGCCGCCGATGATCTCCTCGGGGGAGCGGTCGACCAGGCCCTGAGCGTCGTCGGCGAGCCGGCGCAGCCCGGCGACCATCAGCGCGATCACGGTCTGGACCTCCTCGCTGGCGGTCTCCGGATCCTCGGCCTGCGACACCGACATGCCGGCCGCGCTCAGCGCCCCGAAGAACACCCGGGTGAACGTCTCGAGGATCGACTCGTCGATGTTCGCCTCCTTGAGCACCGACCGCACGATGTCACGCACCAACCCGAAGCTGCTGCGCTCCTCGATCTCGCGCCACCGCTCGTACCCCAGGGCGACCGGGCCTTCCTGCATCACGATCCGCCGGTAGCTCTGCTCCTGGCACACGTCGAGGAACGAGCGGACACCGACCAGCGCCTTCTGCCACGGGTCCTTCTCGCGGCGCACGTCGCGGGTGATCTTCTTGACCGCGATGGCTTCGCAGCGCTCGAGCACCGCCTCGAACACGGCCAGCTTGCCGTTGTAGTGGTGGTAGAGCGCACCCTTGGTCACCCGCGCCGCGGCGACCACCTCGTCGAGCGAGGTCCCGGAGTAGCCCCGCTCGGAGAACAGCGCCTCGGCACTCTCCAGCAGCGCCTTGCGGGTGGACTGGGAGTACTGCTGCCGTCGGGACGTCTTGCGGGCGGTCTTCCGCAAGACCTTGGCCGCCTTCGCCGGATGCGTCATCCGGCCAGCATAGGACCGACCGACGGTACGGATGTGACGCCCGTCTCACGGCGTCGACTTGCATGCCGTCGGAACTTCACATACCTTGAGTACGTACCAACGGTACGTGAAGAGAGGAGCAGACCATGACCTGGAATGCATACCATCGCCGCGACACCGTGACCCGAGACGCCATGGCGATCGCTGAAAGCCGACGCGACGGCGTGCTCGCCTGGTCCGACATCCCGGACGCAGAGGCGACCTTCGGGACACCTGACAAGCTGGTTGCCGCGCTCCAGATGCGCTGGCACACCCGACTTTCCGGCGCCGTCGAGCGCGAGCTCGCCGAACAGCCGTGGGACCTC